>JBICHT010000149.1:0-176214 GCA_043101125.1 Phycisphaerales bacterium JB050
CACGCCGTCGGTATAGGCGAGAATGGTGTCGCCACGCCCAAACGGGATGTGCTCTTCAACCGACTGGAAGTGCTCCCCACGGGTTGCGCCAAGAACGATCGTCGTGGACTCCAGGTGGTGAATCGTGCCATCCACGGTGCAGAGAAATCCGGGGGGGTGGCCCGCCGAAGCCCACACCACAGTTCCGGCATCCGGATCAACCTTTATCACGAGTGCAGTGGCGTACACCGAGTGCCTGGCGAGCGTGTGGTGGAGGTAATCGTTCAGCCCGCTGAGGACCGTGCCGGGGGTGACCGATCGATCCATGCTGACTTGGCGTTCGATTTCTCCCTGAAGGCGGTTCACGGTCAATGCCGCCGTAATCCCGTGCCCGGTGACATCGAGCAAAACCACGAGTAAGCCCCGGCCTTCACCATCGCTCGTATCCACGCGATGAGTAAACAGGTAATCGCCACCAATCTGGCGCATGGGTTCGTAGGAATATCGCATGCGGACCGGTCCCTCGCTGATCGGGGCCGGGAACATGGCGTCGTGAATCTGTCGTGCGGCGTCGAGTTCATCCTTGATCTCGCTGTACCGGCGGCTCACCATCTTGAAATGAAACCTCGAACGGAAGCGAGAGTTACGGAGCCAGCACACCAGCAGACCCGGAAGGGCGATCACCAGTGACATCGCCAACGCGACAGGAACCATCCAAAGCCGATCGAGCGAGTAATACCCCGTCACGATCAGAGTGAGTGCGGCGAGAGGGAGGATCGGTCTGAGTGACTCTCGCGGTGTCCAGGGCAGAAACAGTGACGCCAGGAAGTGCGTCATCATGATCCCGAGAAGGGAGTTGAAGCCCACGGACACCGCGAAGGACCGCTCACGCAGCTGTTCGTAGATCACCGGATCGGTCCAACGGAGGGCTTCGTACGCGATGATCGCTGCGACAATACCGATTGAGCCACTGTAGATAATCAGTCTCGTCACCAGCGACAGCAACCGGTCTCGCTCCATCGGGTGCTTGCGCACCCTGAGGAACGCGGCGAGATACAGCCCTGTGCCGAGAAGTATCGTCGGGATATTGACCACCTGTTGCGTGATCAACCCTCGACGAGACATGCTCAAACGACGGGACTCCTGTTGGCCTGGTTCGATTGACGCGTTGCCAGCGGTATCAGTGACCGATGGCTCCGCTTCCGTATCCGTATCCGGCATCACGGAGTCGGGTGTCTGCCCCGGGGCTTGGGTCGAGGGTGAGTCTTGCTGAACGGGCGCGGTCTTGCCATACCCGCCGGAGAAAAGCATCACGGACAAAGCGATCGCGCTGACCAGCACCACAATCGCATTCAGCCCGATCGTGGCACCTGAGTACCACAAGAATCGCCGACGCAGCCAGCGCCCGCGCTCTTTTTCGTATTCGTGACCGAATTCGAGTGTGAATGTGGATGACACGCCGCTGAGGTCCCCTTCCGCTACAGAGTACCAGCCGGGACGGTACGCGGTTGCCTGTCTTTCTCTCAATGATCGCGAGACGAACCGGGGACCCACAAAACATCGCCTTTACCGCCAAAGGGCGGCGTGTTGGCGATGCGAGCCAGTACAAACAGGAGGTCCGAAAGGCGGTTGAGGTACACCATCACCAGCGAGTTCGTCGCACCCGGTTGCGCATGAATCAGTGCGGCGACGGCTCGCTCGGCCCGTCTCGTCACCGTCCGGGCGAGATGCAGGTCCGCCGCGGCTTGGGTGCCACCGGGCAGCACGAATGATGTGAGAACTTGAAGCCCCTCATTATACGAGTCGATCGCCTGCTCAAGACGGTCGATCTGGCTCTGGACGACCCTCAGTCGCGAGCCCGATGTCTTCGTTTCCGATTGGGTCTCATCCGCCGACACCGGCACGCAGAGGTCCGCGCCGCAATCAAAGAGATCGTGCTGGATCGTGGTCAGCAACTCCACCATTCGCGAAGGGGCTTCGCCGTGGAGCGAGCAGATGTGGGCAACCGCGATGCCCAAAGCAGCGTTCGCCTCATCGATCTCCCCGTACGCCTCAACACGCAGCGATTCCTTGGGAGTCATCGAGCCATCCCCGAGCATGGTCTGCCCGGCATCGCCGGTCTTGGTGTAGATCTTCGAGAGTCGTACCACAGTTTCTCCTCCGCTCAGATGTACGCCAGTCTAGAGCGGCATCATCGTTCTCGCGAACAGACCGGACGGAAATGAAAAGGGCTTCCCGTGCAAGCGGGAAGCCCTTTCGTGAACGAGTAGTTGTCGGTCGAGGCAATCAGCGGGCGTCGACGACTTCCTTCACCAGGTTTGCCGGCATCGGGCGGTATTCCAGCGGCTCCATGCTGGAGGTCGCGCGCCCCTGGCTCATCGAGCGGAGGGTCGTGGTGTAACCGAACATCTCCGAGAGGGGAACCTCGGCGGTGATGATCTGGGCGTTACCACGCTTCTCGGTGTTCACGATCATGCCGCGCCGACCGGACAGGTCGCCGGTGACGTTACCGAAGTATTCGTCAGGTGTAGTAATCGCGACCTTCATGATCGGCTCGAGGAGCGTGACCTTAGCCTTGGAGCAGGCATCGGTCAGCGCGAGACGAGCGGCTTGCTCGAACGCCACCTGTGACGAGTCGACCGGGTGGTACGAACCATCGACCAGCGTTGCCTTGATGTTGATCAGGGGGAAGCCGATCAGCACACCAGACTTCGCCGTCGAGCGGATGCCCGCTTCGATGGACGGGATGAATTCCTTCGGAACCGAACCACCGACGATCTTGTTCTCGAAGGCAACATTGTCCTTAAAGTCCAGCCCTGCTTCGGCAGCCTGCTCGGCGGTGTAGGGCTCAAGGTTGATGGTCACATCACCGAACTGACCACGACCACCGGTCTGCTTGACGAACTTACCGCGAACGGTGTTCGCGGTGCCCGTGATGGACTCACGGTACGCGACCTGCGGCTTGCCGACCTCCACATTGATCTTCTCGTCACGAGTGAGCTTGTTCTTGATGATCTCAAGGTGCAGCTCGCCCATGCCGGCGATGATGGTCTGGCCAGTTTCCTCGTTGTACTCCGAGCGGAAGGACGGATCTTCGCGACGGATCTTCACCAGTGCATCACCGAGTTTGCGCTTGTCATCAGCGGTCGCCGGCTCGATGGACATCGAGATGACGGGGTCGGGGAAGGTCATCCGTTCGAGGATGATCGGATTATCCGGATCGCAGAGCGTGTCACCGGTAATAGAGTCCTTGAGACCCACCACCGCGACGATCGACCCCGCGGTCGCGGCATCGAGCTGCTTGCGGTCCTTGGCGTGCATCTCGAACATGCGCGAAGCGATTTCACGCCGACCGTTGCCGGGGTTGAGCACGCGGGTGCCCTTCTCCAACTTGCCGGAGTAAATGCGGACATAGGTCAGGTCGCCGTGCTGGTCGGGAACAACCTTGAACACGAGCGCAGAAAGCGGCGCATCCGTGCTGTGCGGACGAGTGAGCTTCTCTGCAGGATCGCGAGGATTCGTACCGGAGACTTCGGGAACCTCGATCGGGGCGGGGAGGTAGTCAACCACACCGTCGATCAGACGCTGAACACCGATGTTCTTGAGGGCCGACCCAGTGAAGACGGGGTTGCACTCGCGGGAGATGCAGCCCTTGCGGATGGCGGCACGAATCTCTTCCGTGGTCGGGGTCTCGTCGTTGAGCACCTTCTCCATCAGGTCGTCATCGAAGTTGCAGGCCTGATCGATCATCTCCTGGCGATGTTTCTGGGCGAGTTCCAGCATCGATTCGGGGATCTCACGCTCTTCAACCACCGCGCCCATCGATTCGACATCGAAGTAATACGCCTTCATGAGCAGCAAATCGATGATGCCCTCGAGCTCGTGCCCGGAACCGATCGGGATCTGCATCGCAACCGGGTTCGCACCGAGGCGTTCACGGATGGAGTTGAAACTGAACTCCCAGTCGGCACCGATCTTGTCCATCTTGTTGATGAAGCAAAGACGGGGGACGCGGTAGCGGTCAGCCTGGCGCCACACGGTCTCGGACTGAGCCTCGACACCTTCCTTGCCGTCGAACACCGCGACCGCGCCGTCGAGGACACGCATCGAGCGTTCGACCTCAATCGTGAAGTCCACGTGACCGGGGGTATCGATCAGGTTGATCTGGTACTCGGTGTCGAAACGGGTCCACGGGCAGGTCGTCGCCGCGGACTGGATGGTGATGCCGCGTTCCTGCTCTTCCTGAAGGAAGTCCATGGTCGCCGTGCCCTCGTGGACCTCACCGAGTTTGTGGCTCTTGCCGGTGTAGTACAGGATGCGCTCGGTGACCGTGGTTTTACCGGCGTCGATGTGGGCGCAAATTCCGATGTTGCGGGTCTTGGAAAGGTCCATGATTCTCAGCTTCCATGATGGCCCGTCGAGGGCAGTTGCAGGAACAAAAGGTTCGGGTAAAAAGTGCTTTGACGAAGGGTGCCGCAACTCGATTGGTGCGGTCTCGATACCGACCGGAGAGGCCGGGGTCTCGATGTGAATCGCGTGAGTCGGGCTTATGCTGACTCGGATTTGGGCAGGTACTCGACCTGGAACGATCGTCCAGGTCGCGTCGCGGTTTGGACGGGCGCTCGGGCCCAGGTCAAAGTCCGCGTCGGGTCAGATGTCCAGGACGAACGCCGCCGTCCTCGTCGTCAGATTCCATGACCATACTCCCAGTGGTCTGACCAATGGCCAGATCCCGTGCGGCGACAGCGAACCGATCGCGCTTGTCCCCACAGATAATAGTGTAGCACCCCGGATCAAAGGGTCAAATCGGCGGAACCGAACCCTCCGGAATCTCTCGGTTAACGCGAACCGGGTCCCCCGTCCACAGGCGTGGCGGGGTCCAGGGAGTCCCTCAGAAAGAGGTCCGCGAATTCCCCTTGTAAATATCGGATTTGCTCAGAATTGAGCCCCGCGAGGGGATCCATGTGCGTCTGGCGCTGGTTCTCGACTGCCCGCCGAGCAAACTCGAAGGCTTCGTCAGGGTATCCCGTCTGCTGGAGCATGAAAGCGGCCCGGTAGGCTGGCTGGACATCGTGCGGAGCGAGTTGCGCAGCACGCGCTGCCGCACGAGCCGCGAGCCGGGCGTACTCACGCCCATACTCCGGATCGTCCCGGAACGCCCAGAGAGTCGCCGCGATACCCGCCTGGGCCTCAACTGAGTCGGGCCAAAGGATTCGAATCGAATCCGCGACGGCATCCACACGGGTCAAACCATCGCCCAAGGCATCGAGTTGAGCCTGGAGCCTGAGTCGCACCAACGCCGACGCCAGCCAACTGGGTCTGCTCTGATACGACGGGTAGAGATCTAGGTTTCCGTAGGTTTGTACGCCTGTCATCTGAGGTGGCAATGGGGTTGCGGAGAAGAACTCAAACTCCCCCGCTCGGGTCGCCCGTGCGGCCTCCGCAAGCACCGGCTCCACCTGAGTCGTCTGATTCAAGCCGGCCCAGCCGATCAGGCCGGCCAGTGGTAGCCCAACCAACAGTGGCGGAAGTGACCAGCGCCTGGCGCGACCGGCGACACCAGCAAGAGGGCCGATACTCACTCCGAGGAGGAGCCAAAACAGCATCGCCGAACTAGCTCGTGCCGGAGCGACATCGAACATCCCGTGCCCGACCAGAACCGCCGCCCCACCCAGTGCTCCCCAGCGGAGGCACGCTGGATGACGCCGCCAGAGGGAGAGGATGACAGCCAGCACGCCAACGCCAACTCCGAACGCAAGGAGCAAGACCAGAAGGAGATCAAACACGCCCCCGACAACACCCCACTGCACGACCAAAGCCGTCAGGAGGATCGAACCCGCGACCAGCACACACCATGCGAGTTCCGCGCGCAGCGGTTTCTCCGAGTTCTTCTGCGCGGGTTCCTCGGCTCCGTCGATCGGTTTCGCTTGCCAGAGCCAGAAGATCAGGCCTGCCACGACAGCGATACCCAGCAGCCCGTATGCCCCGATCCAATCAGCAACAAGCACATGCGGCGTCTGTACATTCTCCGGCGAAACCGGCGGCTTGAGGCGTGTGTACGCATCCTGAAACCCGCCGGGGCCTGCACCCAGCACCAGATTTTCCATCCAGACCCGGAAGGTCCCGACGAGGTAATGCCACCGAAAGAGCACACTGCGATCGATCGACTCGGGCAGCACAAGTGCCCGGAACACGATCCCCGCCAACACGAGCCCGCCCACCGAAGCGACCGCTCGGCCGGGGTGAGCCATAACCCATTGCCCGGACCGCTGAAACCGGAGGATCGGCACTGTCGCGCCAAGCACCAGGATCAGCACCCCTGACGCTCCGAGTGACCCGGTCGACCACAGCGCCAGTACCGTGAGTACCAGCCAAAGAACCACGAACCCAGCAGCCCCACTCGATACCGACCCAGCACGCGCCTCACGAACAGTGCGTGTGGCCGTCACAACCAGCAACATAGCCATTGCTGCGAGGAATGAGGCGAGGACATTGGCGAGGCCAAACCAGGCCGTCGGCTGCTGGCTGCGCAGCCTGCGTTCGTAGATCTCTGCACGCGAAGAGCCAGGGTCCATGCCACCGGCGCGCAAGATGCTCTCGCGATCGGACTCGAAATAGGTGATCGTGCGCGGCAGTTCGACGAACCGCTCGAACAAAGCCTTCGCGACAAGGAGAGACCCGAGGACCACGAACACACCGAGGACCAGGCGCAGCGCTCGATCTCGTGGGCACAAAGTCGCGACGGCGAAACCGCTCATCAGCCCGGCGATCCAGGTCGCGCCGGTGACCAGACTCTCCATATCGCCTCTGGTCAGCATATTGCCGTCACCGGCTGCGATCGGGGCGAGGAACAAACCATGAAGGATGACCGCCACCCCACCAACACCGATCGCGCCGAAAACGACGATGGATCTTCGGCTCAGCTCACCGTGTCGAGCGGTTCCAGCCAGCAGACCGGTACTGGCCAGAAGGCTGACCGTACACACCATCAGCACCTGACCGGGGGTGAGCGAGGTTTCCGGAAGATCACTGTAGAACGGATCAGCGTCCCAGTACGGGACCGACGCGATCGAGTTCAACGCGAGCACTCCAGCGCACCAGACCAGTGCCCCGAGTAGCCAGCAACGAACCGCGTTCACAAACCGCTCACTTCCGAACGCGTGCGCACCATCCCACGCTCATAGACCGCCAGGATGATCAAAATCAGCAACACCTGCATGCCTGCAACTGGCGCGAGCGCGGGTGGGAGAGAGAGCATCAGCAAACCCGACATCCCCGTGACGATGGCGCAGCCGAGAACGATGAACAGGGTGCGTCGATCGGACAGTACCCGCTTGCGGATACGGTGCGTGAAGTGCTGCTGATCGCCGACCAACGGGCTCTTGCCCTGCGAGATGCGGATCACAATCACCGAAACCAGGTCGTACACCGGCACCGCGAACACAGCCAGCGGGACAAACACCGCGGTCCACGGGCTCTCAGACTGGTTCGCATCGAAATAGGTGAGGCGGACTGAAGTCACCGCCAAGGCAAAGCCAAGAACAAGCGAGCCGCCGTCACCCATGAAGATCAGTGCTCGCGGTCGATTCCAGACCATGAACCCCAGCGAGCTGCCCGCCACACCAGCCATCAGAGTCGCCGAGGCAAGATCGCCGGTACGCAACGCGATGACAAGGAGTACCGCTCCGATGATGGTCGTGATGCCCGCGCAAACTCCATCCATATTGTCAAGGAAATTGATCGCGTTGGTGATCGCGAGAATCCAGAGAATCGAAAGCAGCGTGGAGAGCAGGACACCACCCGGCTGCGTATCGAACAGCGTGAGCAGACGGATATCGAGCAACGCAACCGGCACGGTGGCCAGGAAGGTCATGGCCACGAGTTTGGGAAGGGCTGGAAGCGGTTTGCGATCGTCAATCAGGCCGAGCGCATGCAGACCGAAGAGCGATACGATCAGCACCGCGAGCGCATAACGATCTTCCCGGATCGCTCCCGCGAGTTCGTGTGCAGAGCCAGCCGAAGCCCAAATCAGAAGGGCGATGAGCGGGAGCGTGATGGCGGCGAAGATCGCGATGCCGCCAATGTTCGGAACACCGCGCAGCACCTTTTCATGCCCCGGCGCCCCAGAGGTATCAAGCAACTCGTTGCTGCGACCGTACGACAGAACGATCCGCGTCAGCACGATACCCAGTGCCATGGAGACCCCGGCGAGGATCAGGATCGTAAGTTCCGCACGCGCCATCCGCGCACTATACCCCGCGCTCAAAGCAGGATCACGCAACTGGGGCTGGCTTCGGCCTGCCGGTTACGGCTTGCGGTATCGCTCCGGAAGGTCCATATCGAGGTACCACGCGGTGAATGAGTAGATGTCGGCAACCTCTTCAATGATCTTGGAAATTGGCTTGCCTGAGCCGTGCCCCGCGCCGGTCTCGATCCGGATCAGGACGGGATGCTCACTCTCCGGGTCGTGAGCCGCCTGCAACGCCGCGGCGAACTTGAACGAATGCGCCGGCACGACGCGATCGTCATAATCCGCGGTCGTGATCAGGGTCGCGGGGTACTCGGTGCCGGGCACGAGATTGTGCAACGGAGAGTAGGCGAGTTGAGCCTTGAACTCTTCTTCGATCTCGGAGAGGCCGTAGTCATTCGCCCACGCACGCCCGATGGTGAAGAGGTGATAACGGAGCATATCGAGGACCCCGACCGCGGGAAGGGCCACGCCGAAGAGGTCCGGACGCTGGGTCATGCAGGCTCCGACGAGCAGGCCACCGTTTGAGCCACCCTGGATGGCCAACTTCTCCGGTGAGGTGTAGCGGTTCTGGATCAGGTACTCCGCCGCGGCGATGAAATCATCGAACACATTCTGCTTGTCCAGTTTCGTTCCGGCCTTGTACCAGTCCTGCCCGTATTCGCCGCCCCCACGCAGGTTCGCGACGACATAGACACCCCCCATTTCGAGCCAAGCGGCGCGAGTCGTGGAAAAGTACGGCGTCAGCGAGATATTGAAGCCGCCGTAGCCGTAAAGCAGCGTGGGATTGGTTCCATCGAGGACGATACCCTTGCGATGCGTGATGAACATGGGCACCCGTGTGCCGTCCTTTGAGGCGTAGAACTTCTGTTCCACCACATAGTCGTCGGGATTGAAATCGACACCCGCACGCTTGAACAGCGTCGACTCACCGGTGATCAGGTCGTAGGCATAGATGCTCGGAGGTGTGGCGTAGGATGAGAAACTGTAGAAGGTGATCGTGTCTGTACGCTCACCGCCGAACCCGGACGCGGTGCCGATACCGGGCAGATCCACTTCGCGGACCAGAGTCCCGTCGGTTCGGAACATGCGAACCCGCGTCGATGCATCTTCCAGATACGAAGCGATGAACTGGTTCCCGACAAAGCTTACCTCCTCCAGCACGGACGACGACTCGGGGATGATCGTCTTCCAATTTTCCTTCTCAGGCCGACGGATATCGACCGCGACCACGCGCTGGTTCGGCGCTTCGTAGTTCGTGAGCAGGTAGAAGATCGGACCGTCATTGCCGATAAAGGTGTGATCGTTGTCGAAGTCTCCGACCAGCGTGACCGGGAAACCAAGAGGCTCGGAGAGATCCTTGTAGAGCAGCATGTTCCGCGAGGTCGCACGAGACACACCGATGATCAGGTAGCGACCATCTTCGCTCGCCACGGCGTAATGGTTGTGCTCGGGCTCGGAACGGTTCTCGTAAACCAGCACATCCTCGCTCTGGTCGGTGCCGATACGATGGAAATACACCGCGTGGTTCGTGTTCTTGCCGGTGAACGCCGAGCCTTCCTCTGGTTTCGGGTAGCGCGAATAGAAAAACCCGCTGCAATCTCGTTTCCAGGAAGCACCGGAGAACTTGACCCACTCGATCCGGTCCGCCAAATCTTTCCCGGTTTCAAGATCGCGAACAAAGCCGGTCCGCCAGTCCGAGCCGCCCGCCTGCTTGAAGTACGCCATGTATCGACCGTCCGGTCTAAACGATGTGCCAGCGAGAGCGGTCGTGCCATCATCAGAAAAGGTGTTCGGATCGATCACCACACGCGGCTCGCCGTCGAGCGAGTCTCCGGTGGTGTAAAGGACGGAATGATTCTGGAGACCAGTGTTCTTCGTGTAGTAGTACTTGCCCGCCGCAATGAACGGTGAGCCGTACCGCTCGTAATCGAGCTTCTCCATGAGGCGATTGCGGATGGCCTCTCGGTACGGGATCTGCTCAAGCACACGCTCGGTGACACAATTCTCCGCAGCAACCCATGCCGCAACATCTTCGGACTCACGAACATCGGCTTCAAGCCAGCGGTACGGATCGGGTACATCGACACCGTGGTAGTTGTCGACCACATCACCCTTCCGAGTCTCCGGGTACTGGACAGGTGCCGCGATCGCGTTGAGTGAGACCAATCCGATCGAGGCCACGGTGGATATCAATTTCAGGATCATGTGAAGTTCTCCGTAGATAATCGCAAAGGTATTACTGCACCAGACCCTGCGTGAGTCTCATGAAGGCGGTTTCGAGGTTGACCGGTTCTTCACCAAAGCTCGTCAAGCGAAAGCCCGCGTTGATGAGACGGTTGGGGATGTCCGAGATGCTGTGTACCGCAGAATCTTCAATGGTGAGGTGGATCACCGTGCGATTGCCGTCGCCGCGTGAATAGGCACCGCTCTCGTCTTCATCCACCAGCTCCACCTTCTTCGTACCGGGAATCTGGTGAAGGAGTTTCGCGGCCTCATCGGTCCGATCGGCCACGGCGATGTGCAGGACATGCTCCAACTTGGCCTTGCGCATCACCTCACGGACCGAACCGTGGAAGACCAGATTGCCCCGCTCGATGATGCCGACGACATTGCACAGTTCAGCCAGTTCAGAAAGGATGTGGCTGGAGATGATAATGGTCTTGCCCATCCGCTTGAGTTCTTTGAGCAGCTCGCGCATCTCGATGCGAGCGCGAGGATCGAGACCGGAGGCGGGCTCGTCCATCAGCAGCACCTTCGGGTCGTGCAGCAGCACCCGCGCCACCGAAAGCCGCTGCTGCATGCCGCGCGAAAGGCTATTGACCTCAGCATTGGTCTTGTAGGTCAGGTCGGTCAGGTCGAGCACATCGGCAACGACCTTCTTGCGTTGCCCGCCTTGGATGTCGTACGCCGCGGCGAAGAATTCCAGATACTCGCTCACGACCATATCTTCATACGCCCCCATGAAATCGGGCACATAGCCGATGATCGGTCGGATCTGGCGGTTCTGATAGCCGACGGTGAGCCCGTCGATCATCGCCTGCCCACGCGTGGGTTTCAGAAGAGTTGCAAGGATCTTGATGGTCGTGGTCTTGCCCGCACCGTTCGGCCCGATGAAGCCGAAGCAGTCCCCCGCTTCGATCGTCAGGTTCAGGTTGTTCAGCGCAACCAATTCACCATATTCCTTGGAGAGATTGATCGTCTCGATCATCGCCATACTCAGTTGCTCCCTCTTCGTGGCCGCGTGGTTCGGCTCTCTGCTCGCAGTCCCTGAAGGTGGAGCGGATCATCCTCGAGCGGGAAGACCCAGCGCACGATCGTGCGCCCCTTGGTTTCGAACTCGCGCCCGTCCACACGCAGCGGGGTCGGGCACTCGTCCTTGACCTCGCCGGTCACGATGATGCACGGCCTCAGCAGATGCTTGGTCAGGTCCAGGCCATGAGTCGTCCGGTGCATCGCCACATTCATGTTCGTTCGACCAAGACCAGCCAGCGCCGAACCTGGGATGTGGCCGAGCCAGGACACGAGGGATACACCATCCTGAACATTATCGATGGTCGGGATTGAGGTGAACGATGACCCGGGCATTTGCGACTCGAGTCGCTTCTGGAGAAACTCGTCTCCGGCGATGCGGTAGGCCGAGAGATCGAGCACCTCACCCGGTGCCCAGTCCGCCCCTCCCTGGCCAGCGGGGTTCTTGCGCCATGCGTAGGTGAGCGTACGGGGATCCTGGCCTCTCCCGTCCAGTTTGCTGTACGAAGTGACCATGGCCTCTTCGTTGACCATGCCAAGGTTGAGCACGATGGTGACATCCGTCAGCGGACCCGGCAGGTTGTGAACCAGAGATCCCCGCAATCCAGCCCTTGTGGCGACCGGGCGTGCATCGGGAGTTGGCGGGAACGGCATTTCCCAGACCGAGGGCCCCAACCAGTCGGCACGAAATTGCTTCACGGTCGACCGTGTAGGCACTTCAAGCCGCCATGGATCCGCCGAACCGAGAACATAGGCACGAGCGTCAGGGAACGAAATCGAACCACTCTGGTCGGGTGATTTCCACGGCATGATCGCGTTGTAGGCGGTGTCATCCTGCGTCCCGACGGAAACTTCCTGCTGGCTGTAGTCCGGCAGCAGTATGGATACCCAAGTCCGCGACCGCTGTACGGATTCACCATACACACTGTCGATGAATGTGATGTGTTCTCCGCTGACCCGCACCGGGCTGAGTGCACGAGCACCGATCCAGCCGATCACCGCAAACAGGCCCGCTGCGCACACGAACGCCACCCATGAATAGTGACTCTTGTTCTTGGCCTTGAGTACAGCGAATCCACCCGGCCCGGCCACAATCCAGTACACCCCGAACACGATGATCGCCAAAAGCAGACCGACACCGACCGCAGTTGAGCGGTCGATCTCGCCGGCGATGAATGTGTCTACCGCGAGTTCCTGTCCGCTGGTGGCGTGCGTCTGGAGAAGCGTCCGCATCGGGTTCTGGCCGCTCGTGCTGACCGTTTCGGTTGGCGAAGGGATGAGGAATCGCTGGGAAAATATCCGGTGCCAGAACTGGTCCGCACGGATATCCGCCCCGGCGCCGAGCG
Source organism: Phycisphaerales bacterium JB050 (assembly GCA_043101125.1). GTDB lineage: Bacteria > Planctomycetota > Phycisphaerae > Phycisphaerales > UBA1924 > JANSXG01. Next base: position 12,826 of record JBICHT010000149.1, read on the forward strand.
CTCGATGACGAAGATCCAAGCCAACCACCGTGACCAGGCCCGCCCCAAGATTCCGCGTCGCAACCACGGTGCCTTCGCGACCGGCAATGATCGAACCGGCTTCGGCACGATCAACATCAACTTCGGGTGTGAAGATGTATCCCACCGTGCGATTCGGCAAGGTGACATCGACCTGAGGTCGAATAAACAGATTGTGGAACTGATCGAGATCGATGTCTTCCCGGCGTTGAAACTCGCCGACCGGGAGGATGCGCCCGAGCGGGTTCCCGCTGGAAAACCACTCCGAATTCACCAGGTCGGGCACAACCAAAAGGTGTCCGCCCCGCTGAACCCATTCTTCGATGGCGCTCGCCCGGGCTTCAGTCAGGCCACCGAGGCTGCTTTCGCTCCAGATGATGATCTCGTAGGGAGCGAGGCCCATCCAGCGATCGGGAAGATCGGTCGGAGTGATTCCGGTCACGACCCGATACTCGCCGTGTCCGGTGCGGACCCGCTCGGGTTGTGACCGCAAGACCGCCATGAGCTCGTACTGTTCGATCCCGAAACTGTCGGGTCCGACCACCCCGATCAGAGACTCCGTCGCCCGGGCCACAATCTGAGGAAAGATACTGGTCGCTTCAACCTGCTGGCCGATCGCGACTTCGTCTCCGGTAGCCTCGTCGGGCAATGCCCTCACCGTGACGGTCAGGGGATCTGAACTTCGCAGTCCCCAGTCGATAGGGACATACAGCCAGACCGCGCGGTCTGCCCCCTGACCCAGTGAAACCTCCCGCCTCACCAGTACCGTGTCGCCATCGGGATCACGCTCGTGAATCTGTACCGCGACCCGCAACGGACTCCCGGCGACCATCTGCTTCAGGTTCAGTTCAACCCCCGCCAAATCGCCAGGGCGGACAACCCCGCCCACGCCGAACTGGCGAACGGAAACCTCAACACTCCCCTGGCGTTGGACGGTCCCAGCCCGATCGCCTGCCGGGTCCTGGGCAGCCCCGATGGGCACGACCCCGAGCAAAATGATGAGCACGCACAGCCAAGGCCGCGACATGCGAACCGGACGGCTCAGACCTGGGAAACGCAATCGTTGCAGAAAATCCAGCACTGGGTCGCAGTATACGGCTTCACTGGCGGTCAAACCCGGCCGATAAGCCGGATATGCCCAGTGGAGCATGGCTCAATCTGATTTTGCTCGTCATCGCCGCGGCGGGGATCGGGGCGTTCCTGTACACACTCGCCGCCAGGATCGCCTGGGAGATCGGTGTCCACCAGCTGCGGGTCGAGACGCACCGCCTGCGTGTCGAGTACGCCAAGCGCCTGGCCAGACTCCGGGGCGACGACACGATCGATGCCAGCGAGATCAATGTGGACATCCTCGACGATCAGGGCAACCCCATGGACCTTGAGGATGTGATCAACGGCGAACCCGTTGACGAGCCCGCCAGCAAGGCGGCCTGATCGCTCGCCTGATCCCTGGCCCGCTACACTCGACGCATGCGAGTGACCACCTGGAATGTGAACGGAATGCGCGCGGCCCTGCGCAAAGGCTTCCCCGAGGTACTGGAGCGTCTGAATCCAGATGTGCTCCTCCTTCAGGAAATCCGTGCAACACCGGACCAACTCCCACCGGAATGGCGAGAGCCAGACGGCTGGCATGTCCACTGGCACCCCGCCCAGCGTCCCGGCTACTCGGGCACCGCCATCTGGTCCCGGGAGCCGATCCGCATCCTGAACACCGGTCACGGCATCGAGGGTACGGAACTCGGCGAGGGCGACCCCGAAGGGCGACTCGTGCACGCCCAAACAGGACCGATCCGCGTGGCGAGCGTGTACCTGCCATCCGGATCATCCGGCGAACACCGCCAGGTTCAGAAAGACCTGTGGCTCCATGTGTTCCGAGACTGGGCAGCGGGAGTGTTCAACGCCCGCACCCCAACGCTCCTCGGCGGCGATTTCAACATCGCGCACACGGAAAACGACATTTTCCACGCCAAATCGAACCAAAACACCTCCGGATTCCTGCCCCATGAGAGAGAATGGATCGGAGAATTGTTCGATTCAGGCTGGCATGACTTTGTGCGGGCACAGGCAGGTGAACGCCCCGGGCCATACACATGGTGGAGTAACCGTGGTCGCGCACGCGAACTCGATCGGGGCTGGCGCATCGATTATCTGCTCGGCAACAAGGCCGCATCGAAAATCGCTGGCAGCTTCCACATCGACCGCGAAGCGGGAACCACGGTCTCCGACCACGCACCGGTCAGTATTGACCTTGACCTCTGATTCCCATCCGGGACGAGGCTCAGCAACCGGTCCCGAAGTTCGCGAGCACAAGGTTCAGATCCGCGAGATCCACCTGACCGTCACCCGTGACATCACCCGATTCTCCGGTGTTGCCGAAATTCGTAAGCACCAGGTTCAAGTCGGCAAGGTCGACGGCATCGTCACCGGTCGCATCGCCCGGGCATTCCGAACCGGCGACCTCGATCAGAGCGGGGCCAGTGATGGTCAGTGTGTACGGCTGAGCATCGGTGAAACGATCCCATTGCGAGGTCACAAAGTAGTAGGTTGTCCCCTCAAGGAGCAGCGCATCAATCTTCGATTGTCCTCGCGGCAGGTCAAACGGACCGAACCCGTTGCCCAGCGAATAATCCAGCAGGTTTTCCAGCGGCTGCGCTGGGTCAAACGAGTCTTTGTAGATGTAGGTGAAGTTGTTGCCAGAAGCGACGACCGAGTCGAAGGTGTAGCCACCTGAGACTGGAACCGTAAACTCGATCACATCGTAGGAAACCGGCCCGAGACCAGAGACTCCCCCGATGAAAAACGGGCGGCTCCACTGCTGGTCTTCAGAATCGGCGATCCCCTCGCGAACCTCGCTCTGATCCTCGACCGTCGTCGTCAGATAAAACTCGGCTCCATCCAGACCGATCACCCACGGAGCCGGGTTCCCGGAATCAATCGAGAACGAGACCGTCCCCCCGCTGGAAAGATCGACCGGAACCGAGAACTGCGGGCCGGAAGTGTCGGCAAACGGATAGTCCGCGATGGTGACATCGCCGCCAATCGGGCCTTGCCAATCCAGGGTTTCCCCGCCGGGGCCGGTCGCCTGAATCGACATATCGATCGACCAAGGCCGGACCCCATCCACCTGATCGGCGACGATCCCGGTCCACAACGCGGTCAGGCCGATCCCGGTGACCGGCTCGCTGACCGCTCCAAACTCAAGGTCGACAACCAACCCGTTGGTGTCGATCACCAAGTCGCCAGCCACAGCGCTCGCGACGAGCTTCTCGGCGGCATAAGCGGTGCCAGCGGACGCAACAAGGGCATACGAGGCGGCAGTGAAGGCCGCGAACCGGAGTGTTTTTGACATAAAGATTCTCTCCATCTCTGTCAGTGCAATATCTATCCCCCCAAGCATACGCCTGGCTACGCGCAAGGCGAACAAGGGATGGATTCACTATGGCTGTAGCCGGAATTTGGGTAGTTTTCAACCCTGCATGGGCCATGGTTTTGGGTCGAGCGACCACCCGAGGGCTTACAATACCACACGCGAAATCCTCTCAACCGAAAGGTGATTGTTCAGGATGGCCTACTACACCAAACTTGGCACGATCCCCAAGAAACGACACACGCAATTCCGTCGCCCAGACGGTGCGCTGTATTCCGAAGAAGTGTTCGGCACCGAGGGCTTTGTCGGCCCGACTTCAACCCTTTACCACATCCACCCGCCGACCCAGGTCAGCGGCTGGAAGGCGCTGTACTCGACCGCTCCTGAGTATGTCGAGCAGGAAGTGATGCGGATGCGTCACTTGGTCTCAAAGGGGCTTTCCGTTGATGGAGACCCCGTGACAGGGCGGAAGGTCGTTCTCGGCAATGCGGATGTCGAGATCGCGATCTGCATCCCCGCCGAGGCAAAGACGCCCTACTTCTACAAGAACGGCCAGGGCGACGAGTGCCTGTTCATCCATTACGGCTCAGGTGAATGCCGCACCATGTTCGGGACGCTGAAGTTCGGCCCCAAGGACTACATCGTCATCCCGAAGGGCACCATCTACGAGATGGAGTTCAACGAACTGTCCGACGAGGACCGTCCAGACGGCGTGTCGGCAGACGAGATGCCGTACGGCAAATTCCTCGTCGTCGAGACCTGCAACGCCAGCCACATCGCCCCCCCGCCGCGATACCTGTCCAAGCAGACCGCTCAGTTCCTCGAACACGCCCCATACTGCGAGCGAGACCTCCGCTTGCCTGAAATGCCCATGACCTGGGACGAGGACGGCGAGTTCGAAGTCCGCGTGAAAGCGCGCAACTGCATGCATTCGTACACCTACCACTACCACCCACTGGATGTGGTCGGCTGGGACGGCTGCTACTACCCGTACTGCTTCAATGTGGATGACTTCAGCCCGATCACCGGCGAGCTTCATATGCCGCCGCCCATCCACCAGACCTTCGAAGCCCACAACTTCGTGATCTGTTCGTTCTGCCCACGCATGCTCGACACGCACCCGCGTGCAATCAAGGTCCCCTACAACCACTCAAACCTCGATTCCGACGAGGTTCTCTACTATGTCGAGGGCAACTTCGGCTCACGCAAGGGCATCGACATCGGATCGTTCACCTGCCACCCGCAAGGCATCCCCCACGGCCCGCACCCCGGCACGATCGAGGCCTCAATGGCCCACGACTACACCGCCGAACTCGCCGTGATGGTGGACACCTTCCGCCCCCTCTTCCCCACCAAACTCGCGATCGAAATGGACGACCCCAAGTACCCGGCCAGCTGGGAAGGCGAGCACTTCCCCGGTGCCACGAAGGCCCGCATGAACGGCAAGGCGGGGAATCCTCGATTCCCGGCGACCCAGGACGGCAACGCCGAACTGGTGCGGGTAGACCGGATCGACGAGCGCTCAGGCACGCCCACGGGACGCCCCCACGAGCAGCCCGGGGCCACGAACGGAACGATCGAAACCCCTGCGCATCAATAAGGAAGACCGTATCACGCTCTGCCGTTTTTTCAGGAACCACCGATGATCAAGACGACCACCGCCCGATTCTTCCTGTGTGCCACGGTCTGCGTGGCTTCTGTTGTGGCTTTACACACTTCGGCTGAAGCACAAACTCGGCGGGGCGATGCTCGGCAGAGACAAGCCGACCCTGCGCAGAAGAGCCTCGATGCAGCGATCCGTGAGAAGCTCAGTTCTCTCCTGACCCCCGAAGGAGAGCCCCTCGCCGGCCAGAAATTCTCCTCTGCCCTCCAGGAAGTCGGCAAACTCATGACCGATCTGGTCTGGTACGCCTCCTCCGAGAACACGGATCTGTTCCGAGAAGTCACCAAGGCCGAGCGAATGCTGCGCCTCATGGTGGACGGCCGCCAGACTCAAAACGATGCGATGTGGCAGATGCTCATCGAGCATGAAGAGCTCGCGTCGTCGCTCGCGTTCGGTCTGCAACCCGGTCGCGACGAATTCCCCGAGGCCATGCAGGTCCTCGAAGGCCTTCGTCAGCAGTTCGGGGCCGACAAACTTGCCCAGTACCCCGATCTCACCGCCGCGATCTGTGCCGTCCACGACAGCCCACGCTATCCCCCAGGGCGGAACCCCACCAAGGCGGCCACACCGAACGAACTCTGGGCGTACTTCGTGCGCTACGAGGATCGCATGGCAATGGGCATTCGCGGGATGCCGATCGACCTCCTCGCGCACTTGGTGGATTCCACCGCATCGATCGGAGAAATGCAGTGGGCACTCGATCGCTACGGCAAGGACCCGCAGGTCGGCAATCGCTACTCCGAAATCTCTTACGACGACAACGCGCTGAACCAGGGGCAGAAGAAGCGGATCGATTCGGAGCAATACACCCTACAGAACATCCGGCGTGTCGGCGGCGTGTGCGCCGAGCAGGCTTACTTCGCAGCCCATGTTGGCAAAGCCATGGGCGTGCCTTCCGTTGAAGTCTCGTCCATCGGGCAATCCATGTCTCACGCCTGGCTCGGATTCCTCCGCGTGCGCGGGCGCCAGGCTGCGTGGGACTTCGATAGCGGTCGCTACGACGAATACAAAAAGTATGTCGGCGACTTCCGCGACCCGCTCTCCGGACGCAAGTACAGCGAGGGACATGTCGCCTTCCTTTCGCAGATGGTCGGTGTGAAACCCGACGAACTGCACACCGCGGTTGCGATGCACGATGCCGCTGCACTGCTCGCGACTTCACGCGAGGGATCAGACGCACCGCCACTCTCGGTCCGCATCGAAGCCGATGCGTCGTTTGGCCCTGTTCGTACCTCCGACGACGCCGGTATCAGCGAACTCCTCACCGCAGCGTTCAAGGCGACTGGCACCGAACGACGCATCTGGGAACTCGCCGGACGCCTGGCCAAGGAAGGACGCCTCGCTGGCAAAGAACTGGAAGCGATCTTCGGTTACCTCGAGAAGCTCTGCGGACGCAACGAATCTAGTTACTTCGCCATGATCGCCCCGACCCTGCTCTGGGCCATCGAGGATGTTCGCCAGCAGGCTCGCATGTTTGATCGCGTTGCCCGCACGGTACGCAATGTCCCCGGACAGGAAGCAGAAGTCCGATTCCTCCAGGGAGATGGGCTTCGGGATCGGGAGATGTATCAGGAAGCGATGGCGGCGTACCTGCTCCCCACGAAGTATCGCAACCTCGACGGCCCTTGGACCATCAAGGCCATCGACCGGGTCACGGACCTATTGAACCGAACCGGCAAGCAGGCCCACCTCCCAGATCTTCTGGAAGACATCTTCCGTCGCGTCCCACGCCCGAGCACCGAAGGATCAGTCGCCATGAGACGTGGCTCCGTGTGGGCACAGGTCGGTGAACGGTACTACAACTCCCTGGTACAGGCCGGTCGCACGAGGGACGCCGAGCAACTGCGTCGCCAGCTGGACACGATCGTGATCCCCCGAGAACTGCCGATGGACCCACGCAGGCGTTGAATCCGCTGTTGCTCACGCGCCTTGTGCGCTCGCATCCGTGAACTTAGCATCCACTCACCATGCTGTCCGTCCTTTGACGCCAGCGGATGACGGGTAAAGGGAAACGAGCGCGTGATACCGAGGCGATCAACACGAGAGCGAGCCGCGGGCCACAGGAGCATTCTGCTTCCTACCGCCGCCCTTTTACTCACTGTTGGAACAACACACGCGATTCAGGACTCCGGTTCAGCCCCCCCTGTCTTTGACGGGCGAACATTCGCCAATATCAATCTCCCGAGTGATGCGCAAGCCCTGCCGATTTCTTTCCGCGCGATTCGCGCGTGGTCTTGGGCCGAAGCCACCGCGACCGGAGGCACGGACCGCCTGCTCCTTGAAGGCGATGTCCGGGTCGAGATCGGCGGGTATGACTTCACTGCGACCCGGGCAGTGGTCTGGATCGAACCGGTTGAGGTCGTCGCTGCGAGCGGTGTACGAGCCGAAGCCGACCAGCTCGCGATCTATTTAGAAAATGTCCGCGATCCCGGTGGTCGACCAGGCTCTGAGCCGGGCGTCGGACAATCCGCGGATCGATTGCTTGTCACCGGTCTGATGGTGAGACAACCCTCCGGGATTGCACTCCGCTCAGACGAGGTCGTCCCGTCCCGGCCCACCCTCGACCGCCTCGGAACCTCTCCCGCCGCAACCCTCAATGCGGAGGGCGAAGCACGACTGGCCGCATACCTGGCCGGGCTGCAATCAACCTCGACCACGAGTCAGGCCCTGGAACGACCGCCCAGAACCGATGTCGTCGTCGAGCGTGTCCCCCCGCAGGATCCCTACGCTCTCGCTGATGCGAATACCTTTGACGACACCCGCCCAGAGTTGCCCGCCAACCCCGGACGGATCATCCAACCCGGCCCCTCGATGGGGACCGTCACTTTCAGTTCACCGCAGATCGTGGTCGAGCCGGATGACGAGAGTGGCGGCTATGCCGTCATGTTCACCGACGGCGTCGGCGTGACCTACGAACTCGACGGACGCGCCGGCTCCCGCCAACTCACTGCAGAGCGTGCCGTGGTGTTTCTCGAGAAGGGCGCGGATGCTGCATCGGGCACCTTCCGCTCCACAGAGGTCGCCGGGGTCTACCTTGAGGGCGATGTGAACCTCATCGCCGTCGATTCAAGGCCATCCGTCCGCGACCTCCATGGTGCCGGCTCGAACCGGTACACCCTGCGCGGCTCGCGGGTGTACTACGACCTGCGCTCCGACCGGGCGGTGCTCCTCGATGCCGTGTTCTGGACTTACGACGCCGAACGGGGCATGCCGCTCTATCTCCGTGCCGAGTCCATCCGCCAAGAATCCGATGCCCAGTTCACCGCCGAGAAGGCTACCCTTGCGAATGTGGCGTTCGCCGATCCGCATTTTTCGATCGGGGCGGACTCGATCACGCTCACCCGCAGCCCGCGTTCCAACGGCTCCATGGCCAACTCCATCGACGCCAAGGGAGTGGGTTTTCGGATCGGTGATTTCCCGGTGCTCGGTCTGCCTCGACTCCGCGGAGAGTTCCGCAACACCCCGCTCCGTCGCATCGGATTCGAGAGCGAAGGAGGCTCACCGATCCTCCGAACCGAGTGGGATCTGTACACCATCTTCGGCATCGATACCGCGCCGAACCAGGAGGCCCTCCTCCTCATCGATGGCTACCTCGATCGTGGTGCCGGCATCGGTCTGGACATGACCTGGAACACACCAGACACCGACGGCACGATCTTCGGCTACTACATCTACGACAACGGCGAGGACCGATTCACCACCGGCGAAACGCTGGATCGGGATTCCGAGCACCGTGGATTGTTCCGCACCGCCGGGCGATACCGACTTGATGAGGTCTGGACGCTCTTCGGCGAGTTGAGCTATGTCTCCGACGAAGCCTTTGTCGATGCGTTCTTTGAACGCGAAGCGGAAGTGGGTCGCGAATTCGTCAGTTCGCTTTACGCACGACGCATCGACCCGAACGGCCCAGAAATCTCGGCCCTCGAATTCGAAGCCCGAGCGAGTCTGAACGATTTTCTCGTCAACGAGCACCTCCTGCAATCGCCCGGATACCAGACCGAACGCCTCCCCGAGGCGACCTACTCCGTGGTCGGCGATGACCTGTTCGGCGGGGTGCTGACCTACTACGGCCAGACGCGTGCCGGATTGATCAAACTGAACCTCGCCGAAAACAACCTCGCCGATCAGGGCTATACCAATCAGATCGCCCAGGACGCTTTCGGCATCAACGCCAACCAGACGGTCGCCGACCGGCTCCGATCCGAGGGCTACAACACCGACGATGTGCTGCGTTTCGACTCCCGCCACGAGATCGAAATCCCGATGACACTCGACCGGGAAGGCCTCATCAACTTCACGCCGTTTGCGGTCGGCCGGATCACGGCATACGACACCGACTTCGATTCCTATCGCACGGTTAGCGGCAGCACCGAGGAGGACGAGTACCGACTCTGGGGAGCCGTCGGCGCCAGGCTTGGCACCTCGTTCGTAAAAGTGGACAACTCGTTCGGAAGCGAGCTCTTCGACCTGACTCGGATGCGCCACATCGTCGAACCTACCGCTACGGTCTGGTTCAGCGACCAATCCCTCAATGATGACTCGCTGCCTATCTACGACGACTCGGTCGAGGGTATCGCCGACGGTTTCACCTACCGGCTCGGCCTGCGCAACACATGGCAGACCAAGCGCGGCCCCTCCGGGAACATGCGCAGCGTCGACTGGCTGGTGCTCGACACGAACTACACTTGGTCCGATGACGATGTGCCCGTCGATTCGCCCTACGGTCGTTTCATCGAGTACCGCCCCGAATATTCCAACTATGGTGAGTTTGTCTCCAACCGAGCCACAATGCTCCTAACCGACGCCCTCGCCCTCACCGCGGACTGGACCTACGACACCGACGCGAACACCACACGCCGCATCACCACCGGCGCGATGATCGACCACGGCTACGGGTACAGCAGCTTCTTCGAATATCGCTCGCTGGATGTCGTGGATTCCGACCTGCTCCAGGCCGGTTCTCGCTACGAACTGACCCGGAAATATGCCGTCGAGGTCTACGGAAGCTGGAACCTCGATGAAGACGAATTCCAGATCGTGGGCAGCCGTATTGAACGCCGGTTCCCACAGTGGACGCTCGACATCGGCGTCGACTACGACAACATCGAAGACAGCCTCTCTGTCGGTGTCTCGTTCCGCCCGGTCGGACTTGGCAGCGAAACCCGGACACGTGTGTTCACACAGGATGAGGACGCGATCGATGTGCTCGCCAGCCCGAGCCGACTGCGCGCAACCCGCCTGAACTCCGGACCGTTTGCTCAATAAGACCGAGCCGAACCGGTAGAGAGTCTCACTTGGCATACACAAAAAAAAGATCCGGACCATCGCGGCCCGGATCGAATATGTGTTGGATTGGATCAGGAACCGATCACGCGTTGATCGCGGTGACCTTCACCTTCAGGTAGCGCTGACGGTGGCCCTGCTTCCGGCGGTAGCCCTTGCGACGCTTGAACTTGATCACATCGATCTTCTCGCCCTTGTACTGCAGCGAGTCCACGGGCTGACCGGTGTTCTTGTCGGTGTAGGTGTTGCGGACGATCTCCGCGACGACCGTGGCACCTTCGACATAGGGACTGCCGAACTTGGCATCATCGCCGCCGATCGCGAGGATGCGATCGAAGGTGATGGAGGACGCATCGTCCGCGAGATCACGGAGATCGATGGTGAGCTCGTCACCAACGGAGGCTTTGATCTGGGTCCCGCTGTCTTCGATGATGGCGTACATCCGACGCTCCTTGACTGAAAGCCCGCGGCGTGGCACCACGCGGCGGCGAGATATGGTGTGAGATCGGCGACTCAGGACAGGAGGAGGCGTATTCCTTCGCCTCGTCCAGACCGGAGCGAGCCGCACAAGATACGACTATGGGCCGGAAAAGGCAAGCCGAGAAACCCTTTGCCTTCCAATTCATAGGAACCAAACGCAACGGCTGTCAGGACTCTGTAGCCCGAATCGGGGCCGTGACTGGTCTCCAGCAGGCCTCCATTGGAGCCCCAAGGTCCTCGGCGAGTTCAGCAAGCCCATGCTCATCCAGATCTGCCAGGGGTGTCAACACACGAACCACCGAATCCCCCTCGCTCCCCACGAGATCCGGCTCGGTCGCGGCAAGCTCGGTCACGAGGGCGGCCTGCTCGGTGACCCGTTGGAGTGCCTCGAGATCATCACCGACGCTGACTGGCCAAATCACCCGCTGACAGCGGTTATCCGCCGCGATCTCTACCGCTCTCAGCAGCAGCGAGGACACCGTCGGCCGGTGACGGCCCCCTGCAGGGTCCTCCGCGAAGACCTCCCGGAAACCGAAGAGCTTGGCCTGTCGATCCACCATTTCTGCTCTGTTCCGAGCCGAGATTGAACCTTGCACATACGGTGGTTCGTCCGCGAACAGACCGGATCCGACCGTGGGGAGCCACGCGTACATCACGCCCCTCCCTGCACCGGCCGTTTCAGAACTGTTCGCCTCCGATTCGGCGATCAGGGACGCCAGAAGCGAAGCGTAGCCACCGTTGTGGATGATGAGCGTAGTCGGGCCGTGTGTCGATGCCATGGTGTGGAGATTATCGGGTGTGAAGGGTTCGGCGGTTGAGCATGGCCCCTCCGCCAGCGCAAAGAAAAGGACGGTCCCGAAGGACCGCCCGGGGAATTATGGTCATAGCCCGAATCAACGGGCGGCGTGCGACGATTTGAGTTCCTCGCCGTACACCTTCGAACGCAGGAGCAGCAGAGCGGTCTCAAGCTGCGGGTCCATGCCCTCGGTGAGCAGGTCGTTCGGGTCGGGACGCTCGGCATCCGCGATCGGACGCCCGTTCTCATCGAGTTCGATCACATCGGCATCCTGACGCAGGCGAAGGGCGTCGCCGACCTGATCCGGGAGCATCTCGACGCGAACATCCGGCTGGATCCCCCACTGCCCGCGATCACGGTTGAGACTCCGGTGGATCAGGCGTCCGTCGGGGAGTTTGTAGTAGTGCGTGGTGAGCTTGAACGCCGCGTTGCCACCACGAAGGGTGTAGACATTCTGGACCGACCCCTTGCCGAAGGAGCGGTCTCCCACCACGATGGCCCGATCGTAATCCTGGAGTGCACCGGCGACGATCTCAGAGGCCGACGCCGATCCACCGTTGACGAGCACCACAAGCGGGGTGTCCGGGAGTTCGGCCCGACCCGCACGAAGTCGCTGGCGTTCGACCACGCGCCCGTGTCCGTCCTCTTGCGTCACGACATTCCCCGACGAATCGATAAAGAAGTTCGCAACCGCCACGGCCTCGCTCAGCAAGCCACCGGGGTTGTAACGGAGGTCGAGGATCAGTCCGTTGAGTTCGCGCTCAGCACGCATCTGGCGAACCGCTTCGCGCAGTTCCGCCGAGGTGGTCTCGTTGAACTGGGTCAGACGGATGTAGCCGATGCCAGCCTGATCGTCGATGTAGTAATCCCAGTCGGTTTCGCGCGGACCGGAACGGTCCCAGCCCTTGCTGGCATAGATCGGAATGGTCGCGCGACGCATGGTGACATCGATCAGTTCTTCCTCACCCTCACGCTCGATGGTCAGGGTCACGGGCGACCCGTTCGGGCCGGTGATCTTGTCGACCGCCTGCGAGAGCATGATGCCCAGCGTGTCGAAACCATCGATCTTGCGGATGATGTCTCCGGCTCGGATGCCGGCGCGGGCCGCGGGCGTACCCGACAGCGGCGTGACCACCTGGAGTTCGAGGGCATCGTTCAGGGAGATCTGGATGCCGACACCGGTGAACTTGCCTTGCGTGCTGCGGTTGAATCGGGCGAGTTCGTCAGGCCAGATGATCGATGAGTACTCATCGAGCACCGCCATAGCGCCGTTCCCAAACTCATGCAGGACCGCTTCGGGAGCGACCCGCAGTGTTTCCGCGTTCATACGCAGGGTGGTCTGGATCACGGTGTGGATGGTCTGGATGGACTGGTTCGCGTCGGCATCGCGTCCCTTGCGGGCCTCGATGTACTGGCGGGACTCATCGATCCCGGCGAGGAACGCATCGACCGCGTCCTGATCAGCAAGCTTTGGGAACGCTGCCGACAAGTCTTGGGTCTTCGCCATGGTGGCCAGAGCATCCAACCCGCCGAGGGTCATCTCGTATGCGCTGACCTGATTCACATGGAAATCATTCGCTCGATAGATCGACTCCAAAACCATGAAGTCCGAAACGCCGCTGAGTTTGTCCTGCCAGCGATCCGCCATGTCGTTGTACGGCGGCAGCGGATCTTCGCCTTCAGCGACCCGACGAGCCGACTGCAGCTCGTGCAGTCGCTGGGGCACATACAGGCGGAGCATAAGCAGACGCTGATTCAGTCGCTTCAGATCGTCCGAATAGCGCCCCGATTCATCGAACAAAATATTCAGGCGGTTGTACAGGCTGTGCGCATCGAGCCAGAGCCCATTGGACTCGTGCATCTTCGCGGTCCGCTCGGCGTCCTCAAGCACCTGCTTGACGATGGGCAACTCCAGAACGCCTGCTTTATCGTTTGAGAACTCGTAAAGCTCGACCACCTTCAGGAGGGCTTCGTCGAGATCGATGTCCTTGGGGTAGGTCTCCAGCGTCTGTCGGGATTCAGCGAGCTTCTCTTCCCGCAACGATTCACGGTGCTCGATGTTGACCCGGTATTGCTCGATGGCTTTGCCAAACGCGGTCAGTTTGGGGTCGTCGAAATCGGTCGGAAGCGACTCGATCAATTCGAGAGCGCTATCGCCGTTCCCTGAGTCGGCACTCGACCAGAGCCGCGAGGTCAGTTCAGCGATCTGGTCGCCAGAAACCAACGGGTCTGCCGCAGCGAGGGTTGTGGAAGGCATCGTCAGCGACGCCAAAACGCCTGCCAACCCGAAAACGGTGGATGCCAGAAGTGTGCGAACGGAAACCTTGGTCATGCGCGTACCTCGTCGGTGAAAGTCCCTGAAGCGGTTATACCGCATCCTATGGTGATACGAGCCGGCCGTTCCTCCGGTTTGCCCGAACCCGCACACTCCCCCGAAAATCGGCTTTTGCCGCTCCGGAGGTGTACAGGCTGGTCCCGACGGTGTCTCGGCGACCCGTACCAGCATGGTGTTGTACCGGCTGACCGGTCTGAGGCGGCAGTTCTCGGTCGGAGCAGGGGTTCTGTCACTCGTATCCGGGCTCGCTCCCATCCGGTTTATACTGACCGGGTGCTTCACCCCATTTTTCTGCTCCTGACTGCGGGTTCTGCCTCGAGCGACAGTTCGACTGCCGATCCTGATTCGCTGAATCGACTTCGGGTCCTGCTCTGGATTGGCCTTGCAGCACTGATCCTGCTCTTTGGGATTGTCCTGCTCGTCACCATGCTCAGGGTCATTCGACGCCGATACTTCACCCAGCAGGAATCACGCGCTGCAGCGGAAGCATCTCCGTGGCAAGCCGCCGGTCAGCGCGTGCACCCGGTCGCAGGCGGCGAATTGCTCGATGGCGAAACTCCCGACGATGACCCGGAACGCTACGAACGCGAGCGACAGGCCCGCATGGACCGTGATCTCAACGAAGACACCGGCCCTCTCCCCGATAGCGACGAAGACGAGGGCTGGCGCGAGGATGATGACGACGAGGATCGCTGGTAAAGGCGCGATCAGTGCCTGACCGGCTTCATGCCCAGAGCTCGGCGCAGGTCGGTCAACTGCCCGGCGTGCATCGCGTTGTGCAGACTTACCCGGATGACGAGATCCCGCAGCGGGTACTCCTGTGCTCCCCACGCGATCGAGTCGGCGAGGTCTTCGTCACTGGCACCGGCGATAGTGTCCGCGAGTGTCTCAATCGCTTCATCGAAGCATTCGATGCAGACCTCCAGCGTCGGCCAAAGGTCGGGCTCATCGGTCGGCTTCGATCCGACCGCCACCGCATCGGTGTCGAATCGGGTTTCTGAGCCACGCCGCCCGTCGCCCCCCGTGCTGGCCAAGAAGAAATCAGAAGGAATGCTCGGCCCCCCCGCGCGCTCGGCCAAACGCCCCATGACGAAGGCACAGTGCCCAAGGATCCATGCCGCGTGGTTCGGGAGACCCGGAGCCTGTGCCGTTCGGTTGTTGTCGTCGAAACCGGCGAGAAACTGCTTGAGCGTCGGGGCGGATGAACGCACGGTGTGAGCGAGGGCACTGGCGGCGGGAGATGAAGTTGCAGGCATAGGTTTTCCGTTCGATGGAGTGGGTCGATTCTCAAGAATGGTCGGCGGAAACCGCCGGATCAGCAAGCCCCAGTTTCGCGAAGGCGTTGATACGGATGCGGCAGGAATCGCATCGCCCACACGGCCGGAACGCCCCCTCAGCGGTCTCAACCGGGTCGTAGCAGGAGTGAGTCAGGCCGTAATCCACGCCCAGACCCAGGCCCCGCTGGATGATTTCCGGCTTGGTCAGGTGCAGCAGCGGCGTCTCGATCACCGGCCCGTGCCCCTCCACCCCCGCCTTGGTCGCGAGATCGGCCATGGCCTGGAACGCTGCGATGAACTCCGGGCGGCAGTCCGGGTAGCCGGAATAATCGACCGCGTTGACCCCGGCGTAGATTGCCTTCGCGCCGAGCACCTCGGCGTAACCCAGTGCATACGACAGGAAGATCGTGTTCCGGGCCGGGACATAGGTGATCGGGATACCGGCGTCGGGCAGTTCACCGTCCCCGGCATCCGCCTTGGGCACCTCGAAATCATCGGAGGTCAGAGCGGAGCCACCGAAGGCCCGGAGATCGATCGAGATGACCTTGTGGGAAGTCGCCCCGAGCGACTCCACGACCGCCGCGGCCGCGGCGAGTTCGGCCTGGTGGCGCTGGCCGTAACTGATGGTCAGGCAGTGGCAGCGATAACCGGCATCCTTGGCGATGGCCAGGCAGGTGGCCGAGTCCAACCCTCCCGAGAGGAGGACCACGGCGTCGTACCGATCGGATTGCGAGGAAGAATCAGGCATGGAAGGCGACACGATATCCGCTCGGGTAGGTCGAAACGACCGCCGCACGGTCGATTTTCCACCTCGCCGGTCCGATCTCCCCCGCCACTGGAACACCGAACGAGGATCGGGTATTCTCTTCGGCCCGGCTCACCCCGGTCGGCCTGAGAAGGCCTCCCCCACCTGCCCGGGTGGCGGAATTGGCAGACGCGCTACCTTGAGGTGGTAGTTCCGGAAACGGAGTGGAGGTTCGAATCCTCTCCCGGGCACTGCAATGAACGACGCCGCTCCTGCTGGGGCGGCGTTTTTCGTTTTGCAACTGCGGCTACCTGGGTGGCGTGGAGTATCAGGACCCATCGTTGGGTGCCGGGGTCAAGGCCGACGGGGTCGGCCGCAGGCCCCGCGGTGTGTTGTTAGCGATTGAGTGCGGCTGATCATTCGCGACGGTTTTATCTTCTCGGACAACACGGAGTGGCCTGCGCTTCGCTTGACCACGCCACCCGGCCATCCGAAAGACATCTTTCACGCGTTCATCGAATCCGCCTCGATAATCGGCCCGAGCGCCCGGCGCATGATCTTCCCCGTCGGGTTCCGGGGCAGTTCGTCCAGCACGCGGATCTCGCGCGGGACCTTGTAGCCCGCCAGCGATTGCTTGCAGTGCGCCTTCAGGGCGGACTCATCGAAGGTCGCCCCGTCCTCCAACTCCACGAAGGCGACCGGCAGTTCGCCGCGGATCGAGCAATTCCGCCCGATGACCGCGGAGGCGTGGATGGAAGGGTGGCGGTTGAGGACTTCCTCGATCTCGCGTGGGAAGACATTCTCCCCGCCGACGATGATCATCTCCTTGAGGCGCCCGGTGATGAACAGGTGGCCGTCGCGATCGAGTTTGCCGATGTCGCCGGTGCGGAAGAAGCCGTGCTCGTCGAAGGCCTCACGGGTCTCTTCCTCCAGCTTGTAGTAGCCCTGCATGATGTTCGGCCCCTTGAAGCGGATCTCGCCCTCCTCGCCGGCCTGCAAAACCGAGCCAGTCTCCGGGTTCACGATGCGGCACTCCAGCCCGGGCACGCACGGCCCGACCGAGTGGCGCTTGTAGTCCCAGGGAAGGCAGACATTGGTGACCGGCGTGGTCTCGGTCAGTCCGTAGCCCTCGGAGATGCGAACCTCGAACCGCTCATAAAACCGCTGGGAAATGTCGTCGGGCAGCGGTTCGGCACCGGAGACCGCGTAACGCAGGCTCCGGAAGTCGCCGGGCCCCGCGCTCTTGGCCTTGAGCAGCGCGCCGTACATCGAGGGGATGCCGATGAACGCGTGCGGCTTGTGCTTCTTCATGAGTCTGACGATCTGCTGCGGCATGAAGCGCGCGGTGTACACCACACGGTTGCCGACCGTCAGCGGCAGGATGGTCAGAATCGTCAGCCCGAAGGAATGGAACTGAGGCAACACCCCGAGCATGGTGGACTTCGAGGTGAACCGCGCGTGCTTCACGGCCTGATCGACATTCGCCGTGAAATTGCCATGGCTGAGCATCACACCCTTGGGCTTGCCGCTGGTGCCTGAGGTGTACAGGATGACCGCGAGGTCATCGTCATTTGCTCGCGCGGGCAGGCGGATATCCGGGAAGCCCGAGAAATCGAGTTTGTCCATCCGCATCAGCGTCTTTGCCTTCGGCTCGAAGCCGAGGTGATCGAGCAACTGGCTGGCGGTGATCACGATGTCCGTGCCGCAGTCATCGACGACATATTGCAGTTCATCTTCGCGCAGCAGGTAGTTCAGCGGAACGAGTGTGCGTCCGAGCATCCAGCATGCCAGCGCGGCGACTGGGAACGCGCCGGAGGTCGGGAGCATCACCCCCACATTCTGGGACTGCGATTTCGCCTCGATCTGGCTGGCGAGATGCAGCGCCCCCACGAGGATCTCGATCCGCTTCCACGACTTACGATCATCGATCACCGCTGTTTCGAGGGGGCGGGAGAGGCAGCGACGGATGATGGGCCAATGGACGCTCATAGATCCTCCTTGATGCTTGCTAGTATACACTAACTACCTTGGTCTGCGTCTGCAATAGTTTCGCCACAATCGGAACTCTAATAGTCCGGGGGCGTATGACTGGGGAGATCGTATTGCGTCCGCCGCTATGTAGCCGCGGCAATGGCGGTCAGCGTGCACAACGGAGGAAACACTCATGAAGCGTTCTTCGATCGCCGGGATTATCGCATTGGCAGGAACAACCGGACTCATGGCCATCAGCAGCGCCGAGGGGGCCCAGTTTCGCTCGAACGGCTCGATCGAGGCCGTGACGGTCTATCGGGGACAGGCGCTGGTCACGAGGTCGATCGAACTGGATCTCGAACCGGGCATCCACGAAGTCGCCGTCGGCGATCTCCCGCCTCATCTGGTGCCGGGCAGCCTTCACGCCGAAGCGGGCACGGATCTGGCCATCCGTTCGGTGCGGTACCGAGAGCAACCGGTCCGCGAGGATGTGCGAGAGGAAGTGCAGTCGATTGACGATCAGCTCAAAGACCTGAGTGAGCAGATGGCGCGACTTGCGCGGCGAGCGGAAACCATCACCGGACGCAAGGCATATGTGAAGAACCTTGAAAGCTTTACGAGCCAGAACGCGATGACGGAGCTCTCCAAGGGCGTACTGGACGCATCAACGCTCAAGGAACTGAGCGAGTTCATCTTCGCTCAGCAAGAAGAAATCGAGCAGATGGAGATCGAACTTCGAGCCGAGCAAACCTCTCTGAAAGACGAGATGTCGCAATTGGAGCGAGAGAAGGCATCGCTCGGCGCACGCTCCAGTCGCACGGCTCGTGAAGCGGTGATCACAGTCGAAGTTCGTGAGGGGGACGGGCACGATTTGAACCTGCGGTATCTCGTCAACCACGCAACCTGGGATCCTTCGCACACTGTGCGAGCCGACATCAGCGGGGAAGAACTCGTCGCCGAATACTTCGCCTCGATCCAGCAGACCAGCGGCGAGGACTGGAATGATGTGGAAATGAAGCTCTCGACGGCGACACCGTCACTGGTCGCACGAGCGCCTCAACTCACGGCGATGCTTCTCGAGCTCGCGCCCTCCAGTTCCCTACCCAGACAAGCGGCAATGGCTCAGCAGAAGATTTTCCAGGAAGGTCTACGCGCCGCAGAACTCTCGCGGAACTCAAACATCGCCGTGTTCGGGAATTCGAGGAGCGCGGCGGACAACTACGCTGATCTCGATCGTTCGCTGAACCGCTTTTCGATCAACAGCCAATTACTCGAGCTTCAGGCGGGGCAGAAGTTCATGCTGACGGACTCCGCGGCTCCGAACAGTGCGGGGCACACCGTTACATACAACATCCCCGGCCGGACCGGGCTCCCAAGTCGCCCGGAACGCCAGCAGATCCAGATCGCGTCAACCCAGCTCGATGGCGAGTTCTACAAGGTCGCAATCCCTCTCCTCACGGGATATGTCTACGAAGAAGCGAAGGTCGTGAACGGCTCTTCGAATGTCATGCTCTCCGGTCCCGTGATGACCTATGCCGACGGGCAGTTCGTCGGCCAGAGCATGTTCGATGACATCGCCATCGGCGAAGAGATGATCGTCGGGCTCGGCATCAACTCTGATCTGCGCAGCGAACGCGTGGTGATCGATCAGAAAGAGACCGTAAACGGCGGGAATCGTGTCCTTGAACTGACGGTCGAACTCTCTCTCCAGAACTTCGGCACCGAAGACACGGTGGTTCGTCTCATCGACCGCCTGCCTCAGGTCGATGGGCAGCAGGTGCGCCTGACAATTGCCAATGACGGATCCGAAAGCAGCCCGTTCGTGGACGAGAGCGAGGCAATGATCGAGGTCGGACAGATTTCCTGGAACTTGAATGTGCCCGCGAAAGCGATCGCGGACAAGGCCGCCACGGTGACCTACACAATCATCCTCGAGCACGACAAGCAAATGGGGCTGGTGGCAACCGACCGTTAAAACGGGGCACCCACTCCACAAGTGTCAGCCCGGGCTGTCGCTCTCCTCGAAGAACGGGGCACCGCTTCGGGGATGCGGCAGGCGGGCTGAAATTTCTTCCAGAATCTTCCGATCGGCGGGCGAGAGTTCGTCCGGTTTTGGCGTGACGATCTTGATCACGGCATAAAAGTCGCCGGTAAGCGGTGCCTTGCCCCGCTTGGCGGCCTTAGTGGTGTCGCAGATGCCGTGCCCGCGAATGCGAAGGCGTTGGCCGCTGGTGCATCCCGGCGGAACGGTGAGATCAACCGACCCCTTGAGCAGTGGCACATTCACCGTCGTCCCCAGGGTTGCCTCGACGATGGTGAGCGGCAGATCGATGAGGATGTCCAGCGGCTTGTTGGGATCACGCCTGAAGTGCGGGTGGTTGCCGACATGAACCGTCACGATCAAGTCGCCCGCGACACCGGTCGTCGCGCCGCCTCTGGCGGGATGGCCCGCTCCGCGCACACGCAGTTTTTTGCCGTCTTCGATCCCGGGCGGAATGGTGATGTCGATCGTCTGGATCGAGCCCCCCCGCTGCACGCGCACGGACTCTTTGCCGCCTTTGACGGCGGTCATGAAGGTGATGTTCAGGTCGGTCGTGATGTCTTCGCCGCGCATCGGGCGGGAACGCGCCCGCGCGCCCCCCCGTGTCGCACCGCCGAAGGGTGAACCAGTAGCCCGGCCGCCCCCGACTCCGAACACCTCTTCGAAGATCGACCCCATGTCATCGGGATCGAAACCTGGCACCCCGCCGCCGTTCCCGCCGACATTCGACCAGGTGTAGGTCCCCCCGGGGCGTGCACCGGAGTAGCCGCCGCCCGCCGCGTCATAGCCCGCGAAAGCGTGGCCGAATTTGTCGTACTTGGCGCGCTTCTCGGAATCCGAGAGCACCTCATAGGCTTCGGAGATCTCCGCGAACTTCTTCGCCGCGTCCTCCCCTTTGTTCACATCCGGGTGATTCTCGCGAGCCAGTTTTCGATACGCGCGTTTGATGTCGTCCTCGCTCGCGTTGCGAGAGAGCCCCAGAACCTCGTAGTAGTCTCGTTTTGTCGGCATAGCTAGGCGGTATGGTAGCCGACACACACTCAGGTATCTGTGCGTGGGTGGCCGAACTCCTCAGCGAGACGCCGGACGACGGCCAACTGGCCCACGGAATCCTCGGTCACTGGGAGCCCCCTCGCGTCGACCACGACATACCCATCGTACGAAGCGGTCGCGATGGCGACCCGGTAGGCGAGCGTGTCCAAAGAGCCCTCACCCGGGGCCACGCGCCCGGACGCCGCGAGATCGCCAAGACGCACCGAGCGGAGTACCCCCGAGGATGATGCTTTGGAGACCGCATCCGCCGCGTCGCCACGATCGAGGATCACCGCGGGCGGGTCGATGCCGACCAGAACGGGGCTCTCCGGCGCAAGCGATTCTGGCCACGGGTAGGCGTGGTTCGCCACGGCAAGTCCGAGACGCGATGCCCGTTCGGCGAGGCTACCCAGCACCGGCTCGGCCTCTTCCCAGGGTATCGAGACGGAAAGCAGGCGGGCTCCACCCGTCAATTCAGCGAGGTCGATCGCGAAATCTGCCGCATCGAGCAAGGCACTCACGGCCCGATCGACATGGGTTTCATCCGTGAAGTGCCGCTTCGGGATCCAAAGGTCGACCCCGCTGCAGACGAGTTCGTGTCGTCGGATGTGGGCCGCGAGATCGCGTCGGGCTGAGCGAGAAAGATCGCGTGGTCGGGTCAACGGATCGGCGGCGTTCACCTGAACCGCGTGATAACCGGTCGCCCGAGCGTATTCGAGCACCCAGCGAATGTCGGGCATGGCGCCACCGGGTGCGCGCAGGCCTGCCGCAGCGAGCGACAATTTGAAGGTTGGAAGAGCGAAGTGATCCACGGGAAACCTGTATCGCAGACCGGACGCTTTCTGGCAAGCGGCTATCATCCGTAACCGCGAAACAGGAGCCAGATAAGCATGCCACATCCCCAGAATCCCCGCCACTCAGGAGCGAACAGCCGCCAACTGCTCCGCGCGTCGTGCGAGGCCGTGAACGGTCTGGCGCTCGGTCTGTGGGCGGGTGTGATCCTGATGGTGGGCGTGACCGCCGCCGTGACCTTCCCCCTGATGGCCGACCTTGATGTGCGGGTTCCGGGGTATGAAGCGTACGACGGCGCGCAGCACCGGATCGCAGCCGGTCAGGTGCTGAACCAGGCGTTCGCCATCTCCGATTGGCTCGGCATGGTCGCCCTGCTCATCGGTGTCGCGTGCATCGGGGGGCTGTGGTTCGCGGGTCCCCCGGCGTTCCGAACCATGCGGGCCGGCCTGGTCCTCCGCCTCACTTCCTTCGGAGCGTTGGCGGTGCTGACCCTCTTCCAGACCTTTGCCTTTCGCCCCAGTCTGCACCGCTCGTTCGAGGAACTCTGGCAGGCTGCGGAAGCCGGGGAGAACCAACGAGCCGAACAGGTCCGGGATGCCCTGGCCCCGCAGCACGCCAAGGCTAGCTTCATGCTGACCACCCAGTTCGCGCTCGTGCTCATCGCCGGACTGTCCGCTGGCTTTGACGCGGCGTCCACATCAGGAGCGAGTACACCGAGGCCCACGGATTCGGATGGTGCCAGCGCATGAGCAAGGTTCTGACTCCGTCCAACCCGCGCGGGAAGAGAGATATCCCGTTCGAGCTTCCGGAGGTCTCCGAGAGCGAAAAACGCCGGGCGGCGAAGATCTTTGCGCTACTCGAACAGCGGCACCCGGACGCGCACTGTGAACTTGATTACACCACCCCGCACGAACTGCTGATCGCGACGATCCTCTCCGCGCAGTCCACGGATGTGGCAGTGAACAAGGCCACCCCCAAGCTGTTCGAGCGATTCCCGACACCCGCCGATTATGCCGCGGCTTCGCCGAAGGACATCGAGCCGTACATCAAGACCATCGGGTTGTTCCGCAACAAGGCCAAACACATTCACGTGGCGATGAGGAAGGTCGTGGATGAGTTCGACGGCCAGATCCCGCACACGATGGATGAACTGCTGACTCTGCCCGGAGTTGCCCGGAAGACTGCGGGAGTGGTGCTCAGCGAGGCCTTCGGCTTATTCATGGGCGTGGTGGTTGATACCCATGTCCATCGGCTGAGCCAGCAGCTTGGGCTCGTGCCCGAGGGCACAACCATCCCCATGACCGAGCGGTATCTGATGGCACTGTTGCCACGCGAGAAATGGGGGCAGATCAGCCACCTGCTCATCTTCCACGGCCGGCGCGTCTCGCCAGCACGAGGATACGATCCCAAGACACTGCTCGAAGACCCGGTGTGTTCGCGATACTGTTCGAGAACCGCCGAACTGCGCGAAAAGCAGAAGCACGCGCCGAGCCAGACGAAACGGAAGGGATCGAAGTGAGCCGACTCGAACAACTCCACAAACTACGCGAGGCCGATCCGAGTGATGCCGATGTGCCGTACATGATCGCGCAAGAGGTTGCCAAACTCGGCGATCACGCTGAGGCTGTCTCGTGGTACGACCGGTGCATCGAGAACGACCCGGATTACCTGTACGCGTACTTCCACAAGGCGAAGTCGCTGGAAGCCCAGGATCACATCGAGGTTGCCGCGGCAACTTTGGAAGAAGGCGTCAAGCGTTCCAAGGCGGCGAGCAACGCCAAGGCGATCGGCGAACTCGGCGAATACCTCACTCAACTCCAGGATCAGATCCGCCAGACCTCGGGCGGTTGATGTGCGTTACCTCGGAGACAGCCCGTTCGACCCACCTGGCTTTGGGAACATGGGCGGCAAAAAGCGACGCCCGCGTGAGGTGACGGAGGCCGATCTGCTCCGCCGGCAGATGTACGAGCACCCGCCAGCCGATGCCGTGATCGACGCGATCCGACCAAGCGGACGACAGGGCGTGCTCTGGCGTGTGAGCGTGCAGAGCGAATCCGAAGGCATTGAACTGTTGTCGGTCGCCAGGCTGGATCGCGGCGTGGTCGATGAGCTTCATCTGTCCGTCGGACGCGTCTGGACACCGGCACTGGCCTCGGCGGTGCTCGAGGCCGCCCACCGCTCGGAAGCCCGTCGGTATGCGATCAATGCCCTGGCCATGCGTGCGATGAGTGCTCAGCGCCTGCGGGAGAAGATCGAGGACCGGGGAGCGCCGAAGGAGATCGCGGCCCAGGTAGTCGCCGATCTGGAGCGGTCGGGCTTGATCGATGACCGCGTGATGGCCGAACAGATCGGTCGCTCGGCACTGCGAAGCAATCCGGTCGGCGCTCGCGTGCTGGAAGCTCGGCTCCGCCGCCGGGGTATCGCCCCGCAGATCGCCCGGCAACTGACCGAGCCGCGCGACGAGGTGGCAGACGCGGTTCGGGTCGGAACAAAGAAGCTCCGCATTCTGTCCGCGAAACTCGAACGGCCGGTCGCCGAACGCCGGCTCATGGCCTCGCTGGCGCGTCGGGGCTTCTCTCCGGATGTCTGCCGCACGGTGTCGCGGCGGTTGCTTGCGGAGCGCGAAGCCGATGCGCCCACACACGAGTAGACTGCGCATATGAGCGATATCCCCTACGACCTCGACCTGCCCGCCGATGCCCGATTCAACCCGGAACTGGAGGTCTCTCCGGCGTTTGTGAAACGGTCACTCGATGAATGTTCGGGAGCGATCGTCTTGATCGATTGTCGCGAGCCGGATGAGTACGACCACGCGAGGATCGAGGGGGCGACGCTGATCCCGATGGGCGAGACGCGCGAGCGTATCAACGACATTGAAGATCTGATTGACGATGCTGACGATGATGATCCTGAAGTGATCGTCTATTGCCACCATGGCGTGCGGTCACTGCGGGTCGCGGCCGCCCTGCGCCAAATGGGGATCGAGAACGCGAGGTCGATGCTCGGCGGCATTGATCTCTGGTCAAAGCAAATCGATCCGTCGGTCCCGCTCTATTGATCGCATTGACAATTCAGGTATGAAAACAGGCCGGTCCCAGATGGGCCGGCCTGTATCGTTCTTCATCGAGTTATTGCTCGTTTAAGGGACTGCGCTGGGCAGTTCCATGCGGAGCAGGATACGCGGGCGATCGGTCGGCTGGCGGACATTCGACCGGTCGAAGACGACCAGCCAGCGAGACTCGTAGGCCGGGCGGAACTGCGGATCGTTCATCGCCTGAATCGCCGCGGCCCCGCCAGTGCCACCGGGAACCTCGATGGATTCGATGACATCGGGGTCGTAACCGCGAAGGACGAAGGTGGCCATGAAGACATCGGATCGCGTGGACACGATGTTGGCGATCGAACGGAACAGTGCGAGTTGCTCTTCCGCGTCCAGTTGCGGGTTGTAGTCGGGCAGAGCGTACGCCTTCTGTGGGTTGCTCCCGAATGAGAGGGGGAGGCCAGTGTCGGACCATGTCTCGAAAGGCGGCCCGCTCGTGACATTCGCTGGCGAGGAACCGATTTCAAGGAAGTCACCAACAGCAGAGGCAACCGGGAGACCAGCAGCATCGCGTTGCCCGATCAGCGGGATCTCTCCCTTGGTCACGAACCCTCGGGGAGCGGACTGGTTGTCGCTGGCAGGGACACTGCGCAGGCCGGTGAGCCCGGTCCACTGTTCGATCGCGTCGCGTGCGGTTCCGAAGAACCCCTTGCGTTCCCGGTAGTCGAACATCTTTGCAGCACGGCTGGTCGTGGCACCGCCACCGAAAGCGGAAGGTGTCGCTTGGAGGGTGCCTCCACCCTCGCCCTGAACTGGTGTCAGCGGTTCGGTCAGGGGAAGCAGCGACAGGACACGCCGGGCCGCGGTGTTGATGTTGACCATCCCGGGGACGAGGAAGTCCTGCGTGTTCATCGTGTTGAACAAGTCGAAGATCCTTGAGCCGAGCGGGACCGCCATAGCATTGGGAAGTTGCGGTATCGCAGCGAGGTTTGATCCGAAGATGTATCGGGTCGGATCGATTTTTCCGAACCACGGGTTCCGTCCTGCGGGGGAGCCCTGCGGGCCTGCCAGGTGGAAATCCATCCCGAGCTGCTCGCTGAAGGTCAGCCAGCGACCTTGGTTATCACCGCCGATGTTGAAGCCGGGCACATCGCTGTCGTACCGAGTCGATCCTTCGTTCACACGCAGAATGCTGTACCCGGTGTTGGGATATCCCGCTTCTTCGTGAAGGTACATGTGGCAGAAGGCCGAGACGAGTGCGACATCGCTCACGGACGAGAATGCGGCGCTCGGGTTGAAGAGTTGGAAACTGGGAAGGTCGGGGAAGATACGACGGTCGGCATCGTTGCCAAGACGGAATGCGTCTCCGGGTTCCCAGAGGTCGGAGATCGGCAAGGCCCCGACGAGAGGGTCCCCTGGGTCTCCGCTGCCACCACCAGCGCCGGGACCGGTGCCTCCACCATCTCCGCTGCTGAGCCATGTCTGGATGTAGGTTGAACTGGTGCCGGGGCCGGTGTTGTCGGTATGACCAGCAACATTGATCCGGTTGAGTTCAGGCTTTTCAACCACATAAGCCGGGAAGCCAGATTCGGGAGCGGGCCGGCGCGGCGGTCTGTTCATGTTGCCGAGTACGGTCACACGGAAGTTGCCGTTTGCGCGCATGCCGTCCGGTGTCTCGAATGTGCGGCTGCGCGGATCACGCAGGGCACCGAAAAAATCGAGAGCGGTGATGCCATCACCGGTGTTCTGAGATGTGCTGATGGTCGTCATCCGATCGACAAGGATGTCGGCCTTGCGCTCGGGCGCGGGAGGAGCGGCAACGGGATTATTCGATCCGAAGAGTGTATTGGACGCCTTAAGGATCAACTGGACCTGGGTTTGGCCCGTGAAGTTTGTCGCCATCTCCTGGAAGGGAATGGCTGGGTTGATCCCACTGCCGGTCTGCCACTTGGCATTGATCGAATCGATGCCCTCCTCGATTTCTGTGAACACCACCTCGTAATCGCCTGAATTTGCCTCATCCTCGACGGTGCTTCGCCATCCATCGACGATGGTGCTGAGGAGAATGGGGTCAAAACCACTCACATCCGGGTCTGAGTGCCAGTACACGATGGCGCGGCCACCAGCCGGAACACGGGTGCTGGGGATTTCGAATTCGAGCCAAGATTGATCACGGACGATACGGACGGCGTAGCCACCCCGTGCCTCACCGCCTCCGGTGCCACCACCGATCGGACCGATCTGGATCGGATCTGGCCATGGATTCGCGATCTCGAAAGCGATGATCGATCCGACATAGTGATCGGGGTTCCCAGGATCGATGGTCACGACATGATTGTTGGTATCCGATTGGTAGACGGCGAGCGTGTGCGCCTCGACCAGGAACGGCTGGCGATCCACGCCGATGAAGCTGATGCCGCCGAACCCCTCGCCGAGGTAACGCGAGCTGATGGGGTTTGAATCGAACTCGATGTCGCCGTGCGCGAAACGCCCGTTGGCAAACTCTTGTTCGTAACCCGGAAGAATCGGGATTTGAAGCGGGTATTCCGTGGTTGGGAAGAATCGCAGGATTGTGGGCTGCTCAAAGGAACGATCGTTTGAAGACGCGTCGGCCGCGTCGATGAGATTGACTGCCAGCGCGCCCGCACGATGCAGGGCATAGGCCGCTCCGATCATGGGGTCGCCGAAGAGTGTTGCCAAGCCTTCCGCAGGGCCGTTTGCATCGCCTCCGTAGTGGTAGTTCACGGTCGCGGCCTGGTTCACCGGCAGGGGTGTGTTGGTGCGGGGGCGCATCAGTTCCTTGTTGGTCGCGAACGGTGCGAGCGCCCACACGAGGTCCGCGAAGATCTCAGAGACCTCGGCAGAACCGATGCGAGCCAGATTGTGCTGTTCGCGGAAATATGTACCGTCGTACTGGTTGACCAATCTGTCCTTGTTGATCACGGGAACCGGGTTGAACTGGCCTGCCCCGCTCACAGTGGTCAGCAAATGCCGGATGTCGTACTCGAGTTGGGGCAGACTGGGTCGAGCGTTGGCTCCGACCCCGTAGGAGCGGGTGGCCGAAGGATCGATCTCGGCGGTACGCAGGGGACCGTTGTTTACGGACAGATTGGTCGAAGACGGGAGGTATCCGCCAGCCTCGGGTCCGTCGAGGTACTGCTCGGGTTTGGAGATCAGCGTCGCGTTGTTGGTGCCCCAGAAGGCGTGCAGGTCGAGGAGCGACCGTTCGGGGTAGCGCATCGCCTGGGCGTAGCCGCCGTTCGGATGCGAATACGCGATTTCGTACAGGTAGCGGCGCTGGTTGCGAGTCAGCGGTTGCGTCAACCCGCCCCAGTCGTTGGCCTGCTGCCCGACACCGGCCCGGCTCGGGTCGAGTTCCGAGCGGTAGCCCGGGGTCCCCTGGTTTTGCAATCCGCTGAGGACGCTGAACAGGCCGCGCCCTTCGGCGAGATGGTTGCTGAATGCCGCGCCGTCACCGAGGATCCGGTTGAGGCTGGGTGGACCGTTGACGAACACGCCGGCGGGGACGGAAAGACCGTAGTCGTAAGTCAGAAGACGAACGAGATCGACATCCGCAGGAGTTTCGCCGGTGCCGACGACTTCCGCGTAGTTGCGACTCCCGATCGAGCCGGGGTTGAGGTTGTATGCCGGGGCTTCGATCGCAGTATTGAGGTTGACGAGTGCTGAGGCATCGGTAATGCGTGCGGCCACGACCCAGTTGAGTCCGAAGAGGTTGCCAAGTTCTTCGAGCTGGGTCCACTGGGCATCGGGGCGCAGGTCGCCGGTGGTGTCGGCGAAGAATCGCTCATCGGCTTGGAACAGGATCGTCGGATCACCGTCGTTGGTGAGCTGAGGCATCTGGAGGGTGTAGTCGATCCCGTCCTGCTGTTGGACATACTCACCCTGGGAATACCGAGGACCGCGCACATCGGTGACTTCCGTGCCTTCGGGGTCGAGCAGATCAATGCCCGCGTTGGCACGCCCGTCAACGGGGTTCAGGAACCATTGGGCAAGATCGACATACAGGCCGTCACCACGGACCCACCGCTGGTCTTCGCTGTCCCACATGAACGCGCTGCGCAGGTTCGTGAAATTCTGAAAGTACGGGTTCCCAGAAAACCCGCCGGTCGTGGGCCATCGCGGCTCGGTTGATGCGAGCCACGCGTCGTCCGGATGTGCGATACGGCGTGAGGCGTTGTCGGTTACTTCCAGAACACGCCCGTTGGACACCGTAGGTTCCCCTGCCGGGTTGTTCCGAACATAGAGGGGATCGATCCAGTCGATGTCCGCATAGTCGCCATCTTCGAACATCGAAGGCCAGATCGGGATCCCGTCACCGGTGTACCGTGGGACCGCGGTCGTCACGACCTTGTTGCCAAAGAGATCCGCCGCGATCAGAGACTGCATGTGACGGATAACGGTTCCGACCTGCTGATCGTAGTCTCGCGAGACCGCCACAGCGTCTGACGAGTCACGGTCGATACGAACCACGGTGACATAAGAGACCGCGATGAGCGACAAAACCGCGAGCACTGCGATCGCGAGGATGAGGATCGTGCCTCGACGCTGGTGCCCGGATTGAGGAACATGTTGTTTGGCTTGCAGACTATTCATGGCTGAGCCCTCCGGCTCGTTGGTATGCAGATCGACCGATGGTGTTAGGTGCGGCATGGTTCAGTTCACTTGCTGAGTGTCGATCTCGATGATGAATTCGAAGGTCTTGCCCTCCTGCAGACGGAACTGCGAGTCGTGGAGGGTCATGCGAAACTTGAGCAAGGACGGTTTTTGCCAACCGCCAGCCTCATAGAAACCCGAAGCACTGGGCACCCGGTATCCCCACACGGCGAGGTACTCCATGCGAGGATCGGTAGCAGCGGCAGTTCGCTCGATGTCGTAGGCTGCTTCAAGACCGATCTGGCTGACACCGTTCGTGGTTGTGTTCAGTCTTTCGTCGCGGGTATACCGAGGGATCTCCGGGCTGACCGGGCCTCCGCCGATCAGGGGGTAGTTCTCTCGAGGGTCGCCGAAACCGAACCACATCACATCGCCCTTCTCGTACTGCACGGTGTACGAGCCGTCTCCGCTGAGGTCGATGACATTCGACGGAGTGTCGAATGGCCAGCGTGTGCCGTCGGACCAATAGATCTCGAAACGGCTGCATCGCGAGGCGATCACGGCGTGGTAGTCCATAAGCGTCTGCTCGGGACGGGCGGCATCGGCATCCGTGGGAATCACACGCTGGATGGTTGTCGGTTCGGTCTCGATCAGGAGACGGTTGAACATGCCCGCGATGGCGCTTTGAAGGAGTCGCAGGTTGTAGGAGCGGACCATATCGATGGACATGCCAGTCGGGGTGACGATGCCCCGTCGCACCGTGCGTCGGACCCAAAGGGGCCTGTCTGCGATGTTGAACTGGTCGGGGCGATATTCTTCGGCTCCGCGATCGAAATACCCCGCATCGAAAGCGGTGGCATCGGGCGGGAGCGGAGGAGGCACCCCGACGCTGGCGGTGTCACGGGACTGCACCCCCTCAAGCCAACGCCGGAGCGACTCGGGAGATTGAGCGCAGATATCGATACGACCGTGTCGGATGATGCCGATACCGGGGACATCGAAATTTTCGAATGCCGGGACGCGGAAGAACGGCGGATCCGGGTTCGCTCCCGATGGCTCGAACACATTGGAATTGATTTCATTGAACCGCAGTGTGTCGAGATCACGCGCGTACATCGCGATGTTGCGAGTACGCCCGGCGAGTGAACCGGTTCCCGGATCCTGGTACGAGAACGCCAGGCCACCTGCTAAGAGGAGCTCGTGGCGAGCCAGCGAGAAATCCCCGGCGAACTGGTTGCGACCGGTTGAGCGCTCACCGTTCGGCGCAAAGCGGTTCGCTGTGGTGTTGAGACCTTGGGCGGTCGGGCCTGAACCGAAGTCTCCATCGGCGTACCAGATCCGCTGGCGGTACAGGTCCGGATTCGCAGGATCAGCGGTGTCGAAATCGATGTCATCGGGGTCCGGTGCGTAATCCGGGTCGAGCGCGGGTTTGAGACCGTGGCCGTACATGATCCGAGCGACCGGCGTAAAGACCGAGTTGAACTCGCTGCCCGCTTCCTGAGCGGTCTGGAACAGTTCGTTGCCACCGGCTTCGGCGAGGAACAGAAACTCGTCGAGGCGTGTGTTGAAGGCGCGCGAACCGGGGGTGCCGGGCGCGATATTCAGACGCCGATCTTCCTCTTCCTGCTCTGCGGTGAGGTAGACCTGGCGGACCTGACGGGAGCGGATCGCGAGGATGGTTTCGTCGGTGGGCAACGCGCTCATCCGTTGGAAGTCATCACGGATCTGCTTCTCAAGGGCGCGAGCGAGCGCATCGACTTCAGCGACCGCGGAACCGGTGTTCACGAGTTTGGACACATTGCCAAATAGCTGCCCGATGCCGATGGAGAGCAGGATTACCACGGCGACTGCAACCAGCAGCTCGACGAGCGTGAAGCCCGGTGACGCGGTTCGGGGTTCAGAGTGTTTGCGGTACATCGGTGACTTTCGTGGCTTGGTGAACGCGGGTCGCTCAGTTGACATTGAAGATCCGCAGTTCTCGCGGCTGGAGTGACCATTCGGATCCGTCGCTCGAGACGACATCCTCCCGGATGACCCAAAGGTTCAGTTGCTTGTTCTGGTTTCGGAAAGGCAACATGGATTTACCCTCAGAGCGAGGGACCCGATTGATGTAGCAGCGGAATCCATCGCCGTTCGGAGAACGGATCTGGCGAACGACGCGCACGGGGAGGTCTGCGCCGAGGAGTCGGTCGGCGGGGCCCTCCCGCTCACCGGACACCAGCAGGACCGCTCCGGGTTCGAGGGCATCGATCTCTTCGTCGGTATTGGCCTCGAAGTAGTACTGCTTTCGATCGTCGTCCCAGGCGAGCGACACTCCGCCGAGCATCTGGAGCCCCCACTCATCGCTGCCACTGTCGGCCCCGAAGGGGTCGGGAGCATCACCGACTTCTTCAGAGAGCAGGAACCTTCCGGAACGATCTGAACCGTTAATGAAGTAGGTGAAGACCGCGATCTGGCTTGAGCCACTCGCGAGTTTTCGGTAGAGCAGTGAATAGCCGATGTCCGGACGGACACCCGCGTCGAAGTCGGGGTCCTCGACCTCAACCACCCGGTCGCGTGCCGAGATCACCTCAGAGGAGCGATACACCACGCGGGGAACCACGATCCGCTGGATGAGCCGTTGGAACTGGGGATCCGGTGTACCGGGAAAATTCGGGTCGACGAGTGCCCGGAGGTCGAAGCGTTCGATCACCGAGGGAGCATCGTCTTCGTCAGGATCTTCCATCCGCTTCAGAAGGATGTACGGGTTCGTGTCACCGGGCAATGCACCGTTGAGAGAGAACAGCGAGTACTCGCCCTCGTTCGAGAACGGTGCCCCGGTCGGCCACTCGGCGGGACGGCCGACGGTGTAATCGATGTTGACATACACGAAACGGGTCGTGACTTCGCCTTGGTAGCTGTACGCCGGATCGCCGAGGAAAGGCTTGTCGTTGGTGATGACCTGGATGGTCGCCGTGCCGCGTCCGTCCACCCGTGATACCGGGAAGTCACGGATGGCGTACGGGGAGGCATTGAACAGGACCCCGTCCGGTCCTTGGCCGTCTCTGCTGTAGAAGCCGCGTCCGAGCGCGACCTGACGCCATTGGTCCGTCGGCGGAAGATCGAACAGCGTAGTTGCTTCGTTCCGATCGAGGAGGAAATACGCTCGATTCCGGTCGCGGATCGTTGTGGCTTCGGGATTGATGGAGAGGTTCCCATCCTCGTTCGCCGGAACGACATACCACACGCCGAGTTCGAGGTCGTCCGGGCTGGGAAGACCATCAAAGAGTGTGCCGTCGATGGAGCCGAATCGCGGGGACACGATGGCTTCGGCGTTCTTGGAAACAATAACCGCGGCGGTGGTTTGTGAGGCCACACGCTGCTGGGAGGCCGCGCCTGCGAACAGGGCGAGCAGACCGAGTGAGCCGAGCGCGATCACGAAAGTCGCGATGAGCACCTCAATCAGCGTGAAGCCGAGACGAGGGGTGCTGCTGTTGCAGAAGGCGTGGTTCATGGGTTGGCCTTTCTGAGGATTTCGCCGGTGTAGCGGTTGAAGCTGATGAGCTCGGCGTTGAAATCCACCCACAGACTGATGCGACTGACTTCGTCGTTGTCGGCACGGGCATACCAGTCGTCGTCGTTCGGGCCGCTTGGACCGGGCATCGGCAGCCCACCGGGGCGCTCGGGGCGGTAAAACCACGGCTGTTCCAGTCCCAGGTCTCGGCCCATGCGGTTGAGGTCAACCACGGCGAGTTGGTGCGCCGAGCGCAGGAGGATCTCGGGATTCGGGTCGAAGTCGTCACCGAGGCCGGCTTCCGGATCGAAGCGGTCGCTCGCATCGACGGGCGTGGGCGGATCGTCGGGGTCGTAGTCCACGGTGCGATCGAGCGGAGCATCGGTGAACTCGAGATAGGCGTTGGGCGTGGCGAGCCCGCCTCCGACGGAGGTGGTGATCACCGAACCGGTTTCGCTGAAACGGATCATGAATGAGGCCGCATGGCGAACCGCGATGCTGGCGTCGTCGCTGCCGACGCCGTCGAGTTCCCAGATCTGTTCCCGGGTGTACTGCTTCTCCACGAAGTGAAGCGGGTCGTTGCGTGGGAAGACCCACGGGATGATGTCGTTGCCATCGGCATCGGTGTAGACCTCGCCGGCGTACCAGTGCGCGGTCTCGTCGTCGATCAGGCTGGAATCACCATTCCCCGGGGCAGTGGAGAACGAAAGCCCCATCACCGCGATTCCTGTGGGCAGTTCAACCGGGGCGGAGCCCAGCGCGGGGCGGAACACCTGAGCGTACGCCTGACGCGGGTCGGGTGAGGCGAACTGGGTGAGTGCCCCACCCTGGCGGGACTGAACCTCGACCACCTGCATGGTGCAGGTCTCGGTTTGCGTGTCGAAAAGGAAAACCACACCAGTGGGAACACCGGTACGAATCGCCTGAGCGCGAGCGTTCGCGAGCGTTGTCGAGACGAGATTGATCGCTGAGGAATAGCTGTTGGATTCGAGAATACGAGTCGCCGCGGGCAGCAGCATCGTGGCGCCGATGATGATGATCACGATGACCACCAGCAGTTCGGCGATGGTGAAGCCAGCCGCTCGGCGGATTCGGGATATCGCTCGTGCGTGCATGGTGATCATTCCCAGTCTCCAAGACCTGTACTTAGGATGCCGTAATCGAACGAGGCATCATTGCTGCCCGGGGTCACGGAGTAGATGTTGTCTTCTCGGAGTTCATTGACCTTGCGGGTCAATTCGGGGCCGGTCAGCCCCACGGCGGGCACATCGGTTGGCACGCCGTAGTGACCATCCGGTCCGGCGGACATGAAGTACGGACGGTCGCTGGGGCACTCTCCGAAGATGGCCTGTGCGAGCGGGTTGTCAGGGGTCACGAAGATGATCGGGTTGTCCCATGCGTCGAGAACCTGAGTCCGGAAGACACCGTTACTGACCTGCACGGTGCGACTGAAACTGCCGGGAATCCCCGCGATGATCGAGTCGATGTTCTCGTAGCCTTCAGAGAGGTAAATGAAGTACGCGGCGTTCGGAAGCCACGCGAAATCTTCATCGCGATAATTGTCAACCATGCCCAGGAAGGTCTGTCCGGTCGCATCGTTCATGACGGGACTGGTGCCGCCGGCATGATCCCGCCAGAGCTGATCCAGATAATCATCCGTATCGAGTCTCGGGAGTACTCGCGATTCGATGCGGTATTCCTCGAGCGCTCGATCCAAAGACGAAAGCACCCCATTGGTCTGGTTGATCTTCTGACGCGTGATCACCTGCTGACCGACCGCGAAGACCGCAGCGATGAGGATGACGATAATCGAGACCGTGATCAGCACTTCGAGCAGTGTGAAGCCGCGATGATTGAGATGTGTACTTCCGGATCGGTTCACTTGACATACCTCAGGTTGGTGCTGACCTGCTTCTCGAAAGACACTTGCTGCTCGGTGTTGAGCGCGTTGTATGTCGTCACGAGCGTCGTGTTGCCATCTGATTCGAACACCACATCACCAAAGGGTGGGATGAAGACATTCTGCTCCAGGGTGTACGGGTTCTCGCCGAAGTAGTCGTCCGAAGATTCCCCAGCACAGAGCAGCGCGTACTTTGCTGTCCGCAGTTCACCATCAAAGCCGAGAAGCGTGTCCAGATCCGCCCCGGAGGCCTGTGCCTGCAGACTTTCGCTGCTGCGGAGTTCGATGGGGATCTCGTCGAGCGAGCGGATTCGGTTGCCGTTGACCATCCGAATACCGGTCCAGCCGGAGTAATACCGGATCGGGTTGCCCCACGGATCGGTGATCTTGTACAGCCCCCGATCCTCGTCCAGTTCGAGAATGCCTTCGAGGGTTCCGAAGTCGAGGTACGGACCGTAGGTTCGGCCGGTGAGCTGGGGCTCGTGGCGGAGTGGGCCGGAGGGAGGCTGCACCTTCCAAGCACGGAGGTCGCCCGGGGCTTTAAAGCCCGGACCGGGAACGCCGTCATGGAGTGGAGTGCCTCCGGTGGCGATGCCGTCATCGTCCAGTTCGTCGGGGTTCAGTGCACCAATCCCGAGCAGATACACCGCGAGCGTGTACTCGCTGTTGTAACGCACATCCTCGTAGTAATCGCCGATGTCGTCGGGATTTCCGGCCGTTTTCGAGTAGGTCGTGGGCGTAACCAGACCCGTGGGGGTCGGGCTGCTGTCCGGGCTGACCAGGCTCGGCGTCACCAGCGGCGGGACATACCGAAAGTCTTCCTCGAACGCATCAATCGCATTCCCGATGGACTGCAGCTGCACCGTAGCCTTCGAACGACGGGCACTCTTGATTGCTCCCCCCAGTGCGACCGCCAAGATCGACACCAGGATCACGATGATGACGAAGACCACGAGCATCTCAACGAGCGTGAAGCCGCGACGGTGTCGAATTGTGCCGTTCTGATGATTCATCAACTCTGGGTATCCATTCGGCGGGACAGAAGCCCGCGTGGGAGGGGTTGCTTACGCCTGGAGACCATCGATCATGGAGATCAGCGGGAGGAACATCGCGACCACGATCGTGCCGACGATGCCACCGAGGACGATGACCATGACCGGTTCGAGCAGAGACACAAGCGATGCCACCGCGGTATCGACTTCCTCGTCGTAGTTGTCAGCGATCTTCATCAGCATGGAGTCCATATCACCGGTCTCCTCGCCCACATCGATCATGTTCACGACGATCGCATCGCAAACCTTGGCTTCGCGCAGCGGCTGTGCGAAGGTTTCACCCTCACGAATCGAGTCGTGCACATTGCCGAGCGCCTTCTCGAACACATAGTTGCCGCAGGTTTCCTTGGTGATGGTCACGGCCTCAAGGATGGGCACACCGGCCGCGATGAGGGTGCCGAGGGTTCGCGTGAAGCGGGCGATGACCGTCTTGCGGACCAGACCACCGATGATCGGGATGTAAAGGATGATCCGATCCAGCAGTGCTTTGCCGGGTTTCACCGAGCGGACCAGTTTGAAAAAGATCGGGACGAGGACAAGTCCACCGACGACATAGACCGCACCGGGCAGCATCATCGCACCTTCGGTCGGGTAGTTCCCCGCCATCCAGCGCGAAGTCTCGGTGAGCATGACCGTCAGTTTCGGCAGTGCAACATCGAAGTCCGCGAAGACTTCTTCGAACTGCGGGATGATGAAGATCATGATGCCGACGACGATGAGCACGGCGACCGTGATAACCGCCGCGGGATAGACCAACGCACCGATGATCTGGCGCTTCAGACGTTGGCTCTTTTCCATGAACTCGGCGAGACGCTGGAGGATGACATCGAGCACACCACCGACTTCACCGGCCGCGACCATCTTCGTGTAGAGCAGGTTGAAGGCCTTGGGCTGCTTGGCCATCGCTTCGGAGAGCGACGAACCGCCTTCGACATCTTCGACCACACCCTGGAGCGTGCCCTTGAGCAAGCCCGGCTTCTGCTGCTGCTCAAGGATCTGGAGCGACCGAAGAAGGGGGAGGCCAGCATCCTGCAGCGTCGAAAGCTGACGCGTGAAGGTGGTGAGGTGCTTGCCCTTCACCTTGGCGAAGGGGAGGACGATGCCTCCACCGCCGCCTGACTTCTTCTGCAACTGGGCTGTGCCGGAACCCTCGGGAGCGCCCTTGCCTTTCTTGGCCTTCTGCTCACGAACGGAGGTTGGGAAATAGCCCTGCAGCTTGATGCGCTGAATGGCTTCTTCGGAGTTTGCTGCCTCGATGGTGCCCTTTTGCTGCTTGCCGGACTTGTCGAGTGCTTGGTAGGAGAAAGATGGCATGGTGCCGCTCCAAAGTGGGCGCGTCCTTCACAACAATGATCCGGACGCAGGGAACGATTCAGATGAGCGGCCGTACGACCGCGAAATAAACCTCTGGAAACTCAGTCGTCGAGCGCGGTTTCGCGAACGACTTCATCGATGGTGGTCAGGCCGTCGTAGATGGCGAGTAGACCGGACTCACGCAGGGAGCGCATGCCCCGCTTGCGTGCCTCCTCCCGGAGAACTGCGGTGGACGCTTCCTTCATAATCAGATCACGGAGGCCGTCGTCCATGACCATGATCTCAAACATCGCGGTACGCCCCTTGTAGCCGGAGCCGTGGCAGACATCGCAACCGCGACCTCGGAAGAACTGACGCCCCTTGACATCCTCAGGCCGAAGCCGGAGTTCCATGAGTTGCTCTTCGGTGGGCGTGTAGGGCTCTTTGCAATTCGCACAGATCGTGCGGCAGAGACGCTGGGCGATGATCGACTCGATCGTCGCAGTCAGAAGGAACGCTTCAAGACCAAGGTCGAGCAGACGAACGATCGAACTCGGCGCGTCGTTGGTGTGGAGCGTGCTGAACACGAGGTGGCCGGTCAGTGAGGCCTGAACCGCGATCTGAGCGGTTTCAAGGTCGCGGATCTCGCCAACGAGGATCACATCCGGGTCCTGACGCAGGAACGAACGGAGGCACGCCGCGAAGGTCAGCCCCGCATCGGTGTTGATCTGGCATTGGCACAGCCCGTCGATGTCGTATTCAACGGGATCCTCGGCGGTGAGGATCTTCTCGGTCGGGCCGTTGCGCTCCTGGAGCGCCGCGTACAGCGTGGTCGTTTTACCCGAGCCCGTCGGGCCGGTCACGATGACGATCCCGTTGGGCTTGTGGATCATCTGGCTGACGACTTCGTAATCGTTCGGACGCAGACCGACGCGATCGAGACTGAGTTCAACATTCGAGCGGTCAAGCACGCGCATCACGACGCTTTCCCCGTGCATGGTCGGGAGCACCGACACGCGGAGGTCAACCGGGGTGCCGCCGACGGACAACTCGATGCGACCGTCCTGAGGCAAACGGCGCTCAGCGATATCGAGGTTCGCCATGACCTTCACGCGAGAAGTGATCGCCGGACCGAGGTAGGCCGGGGGCGGCACCATCTCGTAGAGCACACCGTCGATGCGGTACCGCATCTTGAACTCATCTTCGAAGGGCTCGAAGTGAATGTCGGAAGCGCGATCCTTGATCGCCTGGAGCAACACGAGGTTCATCAACTTGATGACCTTGTTGTCCTCGGAGGCGTCGAGCACCGCTTCGAGGTCGATCGACTGGCCAGACCCCGGACGGTTGGAGAGGTTGGCCAGATTCGAGTCTGAACCCATCTCGCCGACGACATCCGCGATCGAGGACTTCGCCGCGGCGTAGTGCTGCTTGAGCTTGGCATCAACCTGCTCAGGCGGGGCGACGAACGCCTGGACCCGGAAGCCCATGAGCAAACGGAGGTCATCGACGGCCCGGAAGTTATCCGGACTCTTCACCACGACCTTGAGCTTCTTGCGAACCTTGTCGTATTCCACCGGGACGCACTGGTACGCCATTGCGGTTTCGGCGGGAATAGCGTTGATGGTTTCCTCATCGAGAGTGAGCTTGTCCACCTCGATGAAGCCCATGCCTGCCTGACCGGCCAAGGCCTCGAGCACATCGCGTTCGGTGACCAGGCCCATCTCGACCATAATCTCGCCGAGTAACTTGCGGGATTTCGGATCCATCTGGCGCTGCTTGGCAAGCGCCTCGTGAACTTGTTCACGCGACACCTTCCCGAGCTTGGTCAGCACCCGGCCGATCTTGCGTTTCTTGAGTTCTTCGGGACTCACTGGTGGCACGGGGAAACCTCCTCGTCGGATCCGACCGACGCTTCGATTCAATATTCGCGCATTTCGGGATCTAAGATCCTGAAAACAAAGCAGATACGAGAATTCCGGATATGCGACATTCGCATTTCAGTTCAAAATAAAGGCGAGCGACCCGCATCGCTGGCTCAGCTCGCCCCGATTCGAGATTGCAGAGCTCGGCTGGAAAATTGACGACGCAATATGCGACATCTGAAATACAGATCATTCAGACGCGGCGTCAGCATCATCTGCAACATCCAATTCCGGCCGCCCAACCTGACGCCCAAGGCGATGGACCCGGTCCGCTAACTCGGCACCGTTCTTGGCCTTGTCGACCATTTCGTCAGCGGCAATCATGCCCTTGGTGTACAGCGACCACAGGTGCTCATCGAGCAACTGCATGCCGTACTTCTTGCCGGTCTGGATGGCGGAGTCGATACGGAACGACTTGTTATCGCGGATGAGGTTGGCGATCGCGGGGGTGATCACCAGCATCTCGTACGCCGCCACCATACCCTTCACATCGACGCGTCCGAGCAGCACCTGGCTCAAGACGCAGATCAGCGAGGTCGAGATCTGGACCCGGATCTGGTTCTGCTGGCTCACCGGGAAGGCGTCGACCACACGGTCGATGGTCTTGGCGGCCCCGGTCGTGTGGAGCGTGCCGAACACAAGGTGGCCCGTCTCCGCGGCTCGGATCGCGGCCTCGATGGTTTCGAGGTCTCGCATTTCGCCGACGAGAATGCAGTCCGGGTCCTGACGGAGGGCTCGGCGAAGGGCTTCAGCGAAGCTCGGGACATCCGTCCCGACCTCGCGCTGGTTCACGATCGATTTCTTGTGGTAGTGGTAGTACTCGATCGGGTCTTCCATCGTGACGATGTGCCGCTCGAGGTTCATATTGATGTAATCGAGCATCGTCGCCAGTGAGGTCGTCTTGCCCGAACCGGTCGGACCGGTCACCAGGAACAGGCCTCGGGGCCGACGAATCAGATCCTTCACCTGGTCTGGCAAGCCGATCTGCTCGAAGGTGAGCAACTTATTGGGGATCAGGCGACACACGATGGAGATGTCGCCGCGTTGGCGGAACACAGACACACGGAAACGGGCCGCCTTGCCGTACGCGAAGCCGAAGTCGGTGCCGCCTTCTTCCTGAAGTTCCTGCTGGTTCCGCTCGGGAGTAATGGCCTTCATGAGCGTGACCATGTCATCAGACTCAAGGACCTTGGTATCAAGGTTCTTCAGACCGCCGTGAAGACGGAGGGTCGGCTTCCGCCCCACGCTGAGGTGGAGGTCGGAGGCGTTGAGTTTGATGACCGTGTCGAGCAGGCGGTCGATCTGCATGGTGGACATTGGAGGTTCCTTACTGGGAGTGGGTCATCGCATCGAGGCGGCTGTCAGAGGTTTCGGGAATATGGGAACAAAAGGGAAGGTCAGACCGCGGCGAGCTCCTCTTCGGCCATCTGTACACCTTCGACCTGCGCGATACGAGCAATCTCCGCGGGCGTGGTAATGCCGTTGAGAACCTTGATCTTGCCGTCGCCGAGCAGCGGTCGCATACCACTTGCGATCGCCGCTTTGCGGAGTTCGGAGGCAGGAGCAACCTTGAAGGTGAGGTCTCGGATCTCGGCGTTCATGGTCATGAGCTCGTAGATGCCCTGACGCCCGCGATACCCTGTGCCCGCGCAGTTGTCACAACCGACGGCCTTGTAGATGGTGTGGTTGGCCAGATCCTCGTCCGTGATACCGGTCAGTCGCAGGAACTTGCGGTCC
Source organism: Phycisphaerales bacterium JB050 (assembly GCA_043101125.1). Taxonomy (GTDB): domain Bacteria; phylum Planctomycetota; class Phycisphaerae; order Phycisphaerales; family UBA1924; genus JANSXG01. The sequence goes on from JBICHT010000149.1 coordinate 53,677, forward strand.
GGGTTGTCGTCGGGCTTGCGGCACTTCGGGCAGATTTTCCGGATCAGGCGCTGTGCGAGGACGGCCTGGATTGAAGACGAAACAAGGAACGGCTTGACGCCCATATCGATCAGGCGAGTCATAGCCGAGGGAGCATCGTTCGTGTGCAGCGTACTGAACACGAGGTGACCGGTGAGCGCAGCCTGGATCGCCACTTCAGCCACTTCCCGGTCACGGATTTCACCGACAAGGATGATGTTGGGTGCCTGACGGAGCATGGCTCGCAACACCTTCGCGAAGGTGAGTCCGATGCCTTCGCGGACCTGGCACTGGTTGATACCGGTGAAGGCGTATTCGATGGGGTCCTCAGCGGTGATGATCTTCTTGTCCGGCCGGTTGAGGACATCCAGGGCGGAATACAGCGTGGTCGTCTTTCCCGAACCCGTCGGCCCCGTGACGAGGAAAATCCCGTTGGGACGACGGATGATCCGGTTGAAGGTCTCGAGGGTGTCTTCCTCAAAGCCGAGGTTTTTCAGACCGATTCGGACCGAGTCGGGGCGAAGGATACGCAGCACGATCGACTCGCCGTGATAGGCCGGGCAGGAGGATACGCGGAAGTCAACGGTTTCCCCATCCCCACCGTCTTCCGCGGGGATGTGCATCTTGATGCGTCCGTCCTGCGGTATCCGCTTCTCGGCGATGTTCACGCCCGCCATAAGTTTGAATCGGGCCAGGACCGCGTTCTGCATCCGCTTGGGCAGATTGTCTCGCTCGATACAAACACCGTCGATGCGGTATCGCAGACGGACTCGGTCGGCCATCGGTTCAATGTGAATATCCGACGCTCTGTTTCGGACCGCCTCGATGATGATGCGCTCGCACAACTTGATGATTGGTGCAGATTCGGCGGCCTGGTCGATCGAGGAGTCGACCGACCGGTCCACGGACTTATCGATGGATTTATCGATGGATGCGGTCAGCAGTGATTCGTTGCCACCCGGCACCATCGGCTTCGAACCGCCCTCCATCTTGGTATCGATGTAGGACTTGATCCGGCTCCTGGCACTCATCTTGGGTTCGACCTCGGTGTTCTGCCGGAAACGGATCAGGTCCAGCAGTTCGAGATCCTTCGGATCGTGCATGAGCAGCACCAGGCGCCCCCGCTCCTTGCCAAGGGGGAGAACCAGGTGTTTGCGGATCAAGTCTTTGGGGAGCAGCGACGGATCAACGCGAGAGGCGACGGCTTCATCTGCGATGTCGAGGTATTCGATCCCGAACTGCTTCGCAAGCGCTTGTGCGACCGCATCCTCGGAGCACATCCCCGCTTCCACAAGGATTTCGCCGATCCGCTTCCCGGCACCTTTGGACATGGTGATCGCGGTTTCAAGTTGTTCGGCGGTGATCTCGCCCGAATCAACGAGGATCTGCCCGAGTTTCTTTCGCACTTTCGCCATGTTCTTCTCAGTTTCCTGTCACGATGGATGGGCGACGCGACGCCCCTCGAACTGCCCGAGACCAAACACCAACCGTATCGGGTGAGGCATTATGGTGGGGCCCGGTCGATGCAGCAAACAAACCCCGTTTCCGAGGTCATGATGACCGCTCTGAACGAGGTTTTCCGGGGAGCAGAGTAGGATTCCGCATCCCAACATTGGCCCCTTGCTCTGTGAGACCCGATTTCATGCATCCCCTTCGCGTGCTCATTACCGCCGGACCAACTCACGAGCCGATCGACCGCGTGCGATACATCGCCAACCGGTCCTCGGGTCGGATCGGGATCGAAATCGCCGAAAGTGCACTCGATGCCGGTTGGCACACCACGCTCGCTCTCGGACCGACCCACCTTTTGCCGCGCACGACACCGCGCCCCGACAGCCTGTCGGTGGACCACTCAGATACGCAGCAGCGATCCGACCGGTTCCGGCTTCTTCGTTTCCAAACGACTGATGACCTCGCGAAACTGCTCGCGGAGGAGGAGCTGAACGCGGATATCCTGGTCATGGCCGCGGCTGTGGCGGATTACCGGGTCTCCAAGCCCGATCATGAACATCCCGACAAATTGCGCCGGTCTTCGGCTGGAATGACCCTGACACTAGAATCGACGCCTGATCTGATCGCCGATTGCGTACGCCGCAGGGCCCGATCCGGGGAGGGCAAACCGAGATTGATTGTGGCCTTCGCCCTCGAACCCGCAGACGAACTGATCGAAAAAGCCAGAGAGAAACTCGTTCGCAAAGGCGCAGATCTGATCGTCGCCAACCCGTTGGAAACAATGGACGCCCACACCGTTCAGGCCTACCTGCTGGGTCCGGAAGGGACGGTCGCGGCCACACCCGGAAAAATCGACAAGCAGGAATTCGGGGCTTGGCTGATTCGCGAGTTGACCGATCATCTCGGTCGATAGCGCAGTTCACTCACCATCGCGACGAACTCGCGCCCCCGGTGCCTTGCCTCCGACCACCCATTGGTTGTCGGTTAATTCTGAGCGATCGCCCCCTGCATCTGGCGTTCACGCAAGGCCTCGGCACTGGCTTTCGCATCGCGGATAAGCACCGCGGCAGAGGGTGCTTCACGAAGTTTCGGGAGTTTCGGATCGAACTTCGCCTTCACCCATCCCTCTGCGACAAGTGCTTCGAGCGCGGCCAGACAATTCACCGTAAAACCAGAACGCTTCTCCGGGGAAATGCCCAACACCTCTGCTGAAGCATTTACAGACTTCGCGAATCCATTCCAGTCCGTGCCCACCTGAACCGCTTTGACCACAACCTCCACCGGACCGATCAGCGGCAGCGTTGATTCCCCGCGTTTATATGCGGGGAACTGGTCGATCCGGCCTTCGTTCGGCACACCGATCTTGAACCGCTTGGCGCCTTCAATATCGAGCACGAACGAGTTGTACTTTTCGATTTTCCAGGTGGCCTTGCGCGCCCCTCCGTCCATCTGCTCGACGATCGCCTTGCCAATAGTCAGATCAACTGACCCAAGCGCCGCGTGACCAGGTTTTTCAGCGATGAAACCGCCCTGGCTCAGCCATTGCCAGGCCTTATCCGGGTTGAGTTTCAGCCCCGCCTCCTTGGCGATCTTCTGGCAGTGTTCCTTCAAGTCTGTGAACTGGCCGTTCGCGGCGTACCAGAACTGTGCAAAGCGAATGTGCTGATTGATGTTCTGACGGTGGCGGGCACAGTAGCGTTCCCGAAGCCACTGTCCGTCCTTCTCCCCGCGCACGAGTTCGAGGATCGTAAACGCGAGGTCTCTCGCCGAACTGTGGGCGATGTTCATGCCCGCCGCGAGGATCGGATCTGCGAAACCGGCAGACTCGCCGACGAGGAACCAATTGGTCCCGACCAATCGATCGGCGATGTTCGACCAGTCTTTCGTGGTTTCGAGTTTTTCTTCGCTCGTCGCGTTTTTGATCAGCCCTCTGATCTCAGGCTGCTCGTAAAGCGCCTTCTCGTACAGTTGGGCGGGGGTCAATCCGAATTCCTTGTACTTCGCGGCGGGGCAGATCAGACCAATCGAGGTCCGAGTCGGGCCGAGCGGGATGAACCAGATCCATCCGTAAGGGAGGCTGCGGACCTGCACGCGGGTCGCCCCCACCCCGATCCGCACCGACCATTCCGCGTTCTGCCAATAGTCCCAGATCGCGATATTTTTGAGTTCCTCGGGGACCCACCCGCTGACTTCCATTGCCCGGCGGACCAGCCCAACCGCCCCTGACGCATCCACATAGAAGCGACCGCGGACCTGTTGCTGAGCGCCATCGGCGGTCTGAATCGTCAGAGACTCGATCGCGTCGGGATCTGCAGTGTCACGGTTGACGGAAGTGACTCTGGTCTCTTCAAAGACCGCGGTCCCCAGTTCTTCCGCGTGCCGAAGCAGAATCTCGTCATACACCGCGCGATCGACTTGAAACGCCGTTGACTGGCGCTGCCCAACATACTTCGCGGGACGAGGCTCATCGACATATCGCTCGATGGGATAGAAATCGAAGTCCCATTGATCCGCCTCCCGACCCCATGTGTATGAGGCGCCGATCTTGACCGGGAAATTCGCGGCCTCGACCTTGTCCCAGACGCCCATCTCGTGAAGAACAGCGGACACACCGGGAAGCTGGGATTCTCCTACATGATCGCGGGGAAACTTGGCCTTTTCGAGGATCACCACCGAGATTTCAGGGTTGTACTTCTTGATCAGCGAAGCACAGGTCGTGCCCGCGGGGCCGCCTCCAATGATGACCACATCGTATTCAGCCGCTAACGCTTGGTTTTCGCTGACCATCGTGTTCTTTCTCGTCCGGCGCACAGAAAATGGCAATGAACTCCAGATACGGTATCGACAGGCAACACCGATGCAAGAGCGAGGTGACATCCGCGGGTGATTCCGCCCCACACAAAAGGAATTCGCGAGGATAGCCCCGACTCCCCTCCTGAGAACGATCCTGGTCCGTTCCCGGAAGGCGCACCACGCCGGGATCTGTAACAATGGCGAACTTTGATGCTTTTCGGACTCGCGCCCATGCAGATGCTTCCCACTCTGGCATTCCAGTTCCTGGCCCCCGTAGCCGGATTGGTCGGCGCCGGCATCGCGATCCCGGCGTTCCTCTTCTTCTACTTCCTGAAACTCCGACGAAGACCCATGCGGGTCAGTACCACGCTGTTCTGGGAACAAGCGGTCAGTGACCTCCAGGTCAACGCCCCGTTTCGCTGGCTCAAGCCGAGTGTGTTGTTCTTTGTTCAACTTCTCGCCCTGCTCTGCCTCCTCACCGCGATTGCCCGGCCCGCGATCGAGGGTGGCATGACCAGCGGGCGAGTGATTCTGCTGATCGATGCCTCGGCATCCATGGCCAGCCGAGATGACCAGAACATCCAGACCAGGCTCGAACTGGCCAAGGCCGATGCAAAGGCCTTGCTGGAATCACTCCCGAGCGAAGTCGAGGCGATGGTGATCTCCATGGCCTCAACCCCGAGCACCCTGACGAATTTCACCAGAAACCGTGCATTGGCCCGAAACGCGATCGACTCGCTCAAACAAACCGATCAACCCAGCAGGCTCTCCGACGCGCTCGAGGTCCTGGCAGCGTTTGTGAGCCCGGACAGCGAAAACGGGCCTGACTCGGAGAGCTCATCCCCGCCGCCGCGCGTAATCCTGTTTTCCGACGGAGCATTCCCAGACCCACCGGAAGATCGTGCGGTGGCCGGTGTCGCCGAATTGGAATTTGAGTACCGTCGATTCGGACCACAATTGCCAGAATCCACAGCCGAGAGTGAAAACGGCGGACCGGAGTTCATCCGTTCACCCAATATCGCCATCATCGGCCTCTCCGTTCGACGCGACCTCGAAGACCCCAGCCTGGTTCGAGTGTTCACACGCCTCCAGTCCACATACCCGCGCGAGAAAAGCGTCGCACTGCGATGCAGTGTCAACGGAGAGACGGTGGCGGCCTCAAGTGCTGTCATCGACGGCACGGACGGATCGGCGACCGGTGCTGCGGAGGCCACCTTCAGCTTCGACCTGCGCAATACCGATGGTGGACTGCTCGCCGTGTCGGTCAGCTCAGAGGACGCGATGGACTCGGACAACCGCGCCTGGCTGATGCTCGCCCCACCCGAGCCCGTCCGGATACTCATGATTCGCCCGGATGGCTCCATCAGCAACGGCACCGCGAACCTCGCGTTCGCGTTGGAGACCGTGTTTCCCCCTCCTCAGGAAGTGCGTGTCATGACTCGTCAGGAGGCAATCGACAGCGGATTGATCGAGGGAAAGGCGGACGACGGGTTTGACCTGGTGGTGTACGACTCCGTCACCCCGCCTGTTGCGCCCGAAGTACCCTCACTGCTTTTCGATGCGGCTCCCCCGCTCCCCGGAGTCAGCCTGTCCCGCTCCGAACAAGCCGGTGGAAGCGAGTTTCTCTTCTGGCGAAGATCGCACCCCGTGATGAGGGATGTCGTTCCCGATGGGGTATTGATCTACCGACGAAGTGAACTCGCGGTAGATGAGGACTCAGCCTCGACGGGCGAAATGATCGTGCGCTCCACGGAACTTGCGAGTGAACCGAAACCGCTCATCGCTCTGCTCGAATACGCGCGGACACGGAGCGTGGTGGTAGGTTTTTCGCTCGACCAGACCAACTGGTGGCAGGACCGTAGTTTCCCGGTGTTCGTGCAGAACTCGGTGGACTTCCTGACCGCGGGCTCTCAGGAGCAGGCCGGTCGCGTGATCACCACTTCCGATCCGATCCGCATCGCCCCGTCTGAAGCGTTCGGCGGGGCCACCATTGTCGGGGCCGATGGCAGCACCCTCCGGGTTCCCGCACCAGCAACCGAAGAAGCGGTTCTCGTCGCCCCCCTTCCTCGTGCCGGGGTGTACGAGCTGCTTCCATCTGATCAATCCCAGCTTCCATCCCGACTGATCCCGGTGAGCCTGCTTAACCCGTTCGAGTCAATGGCGGCCTCGGCTCCAACGGTTGAGATCGCCGGGCGAAGTGTGGACCGTGAAACGGGTGGCGGGATCGCCCGACGCGAGATCTGGGATTGGTTCATCCTTGCCGCGACCGCCCTGCTCATTCTGGAATGGTTACTCTTCGACCGGAAAATGCGTGTCTGACTCCACCCTACTTTCATTTCTCGTGAGGATTGCCGTGCTCAAGCCTTTCTGCATTCCGTCGCTCTTTGGAGTGGTCTCTGTGCTTACGGGTACCGCACCCGCTGTGCTTGCTCAAGCGGATGCCAACGAGCCGAGCCCGGTACAGGACGCGGGCACGGCCGAGTCTCGTCAATCGACCGTGTTCACGCTGAGCGGATCCGCGACTTATCTGGGTGAAGCGGATGTAGACGACGACTCCGGCGAGGTGAGCGTCTTCCGTGCCGGGGGCAGGCTCGGCTTCCGTCACTCCGCCTCCCAGCAGTTGACCGTGGTTGGGTCCATCTCCGAAGAGTGGTCGGATTACGACTTCGAGAACGCGGCCAATCTTTTTCCCGGCTCAACCAGCACCGAGTCGCCTTTCGGTTCGCTGCACGAAACCGTGTTCACGCTGGGCTTTGATTACCGCATCGATGAATCGTGGGCCGCGTTCGGCGGTGGCATCGCGGGCTTTGGTTACGAGAGCGGAGCGGATTTTGGCGATTCGTTTTACGCCGGTGGCAGGGCCGGATTCCGTTATCGCTACAACGACGCGCTCTCTCTCGGCTTCGGTGCGGGCGTGATCTCGCGTCTTGAGGAGGACACGCTGATCATCCCGATTCTCACGGTGCAGTGGCAGATTGATGAAGACTGGCGCCTCGAGTCCGATGGCCTCGGTGCCAAACTGACTTGGTCCGCAAGCGAGGACCTCAAACTCCACGGGTTCGCACGCTACTCCAGCCGGGCTTACCGGACCGATGAGAACAACAGCTTCCTCCCAGGTGGTGCCTTTGTTGATAGCCGATTCCTGCTGGGTGCGGGGGCTACTTGGTCACCCGCGGAGCGCTTCACGATCAGCCTCGAAGCGGGAACATCGATCCTGCAGACCTTCAAGTTCTACAACGACTCGGGCAACGAGATCAGCGAACGGGACTCAGACCCACAACTGATGCTCCGAGCAGGGATCGAATTCCGCTACTGAACAATCCGACGGACCAGAGAACCACCGGTCCGTGTTCAAAGTTCGATAAATCTCCTTGCCGGGCCGCGACAGCGGTTCATTCGCGCTTATCTTCTCGTGTATGCCCTCTATCGATCCGTCATCGCGTCAAGGCCGTACGAAGGCGAACAGCGTTTCTCGGTCCGGCACAACCGCCCAAAGCATTGACCGCCGGTCCTTCCTGGGTGCCCTGGGTGCCGGTCTGGCGGTCGGGTACGGCGCATCTGCGGCCGGTCGTTTTCCTGCGGGCGAAACTGACCCAGAACAAATTCCCTCAGGTCGTCCGCCAGTTTCATCAAAGACTTCCCCTCAGCGGATCGCACGCAATGTCATCTTCATGGTCTCCGATGGCATGTCAACCGGCACGCTTCAACTCGCAGACCTGTACATCCGTCAGATCCAGAATCGTCGCTCCCACTGGCTCTCCCTGATCGAGAACGCCCCAGATGTCCGCCGATCCGTGGTCGATACCGCGAGCTTCAACTCCCTCGTTACGGATTCAGCCGCCGCGGCCAGCGCGTGGGGCCTCGGGGTGCTCGTCGAGAACGGCCGGATCGGTCACACACCAGATGGTCGCCGACTCGCACCCATACTCCTGCGTGCGAAGCAAGCCGGCAAGGCAACCGGGCTGGTCACCACGGCGCGCCTGACCCATGCGACACCCGCTGGGATTTCATCCAATGTTTTCGACGGCAATCGCAACGACGAAGACCGCATTGCGGCACAACTCATCGACCGAGGTTACGACCTTCTGCTCGGTGGTGGCGGGAAGTTCCTCGACAAACCCTTGCAGCAGAACGGATTGCCCACACTACGAGACGCCTCGGCGCTCCGTGGCCACCTTCTGGCCAACACCTCGACGCCATGGGAGAAACGCGACCGACTGATCGGTGTGTTCTCAGATTCCCATATGGCGTACGAGCTGGACCGCCCTGAGGCTCAGCCCTCACTCGCCGAGATGACCACGGCCGCTCTCAACTGGCTCTCCGACGCACCCGGCGGGTTTATGGTGCAGATTGAGGGGGGACGAGTCGATCACGCGGCCCACGCCAACGACGCGGGTAGCCTCATCGCCGAACAGGTCGCTTTCGACGATGCGATCGGTGCCGCCCTCGAATTTGTCCGCTCCCGCGACGACACCCTGCTCGTCCTGACCACTGATCACGGCAATGCCAACCCCGGGCTAACCGATTACACGCGCATGGGCATCGAGGGCTTTGCCCGGTTGGAGGGGTTTAGCAAATCGTTCGAATGGATCGGCAGGCAACTCAAGGGACTCGATCCCAACGACACCCAGCGGCTTCATTCGGTCATCGAGATGGCGACAAACATCTCAATTTCTCGGCGCGACCTCGAACTGCTCCGGCGCTGGTACTCAGGCGATGCCGTGGACCCGTTCCTGATCGCCAACAAGAATTCAGGACCACTTGGAAGCGTGCTTGCGAATTACACCAAGGTCGCATTCCTCAGCCCGAATCACACAGCGGACTTTGTCGAGTTAACCGCAGTCGGCCCCGGTTCGGAACGATTCGGTCCCACTACCAGCCTCGACCGAACCCACAACGCCGTCTGCGAGGCTGTGGACCTGCCGCTCACATCAACCTTGTGATCCTGCTCACCCGGCGTGTTCAATCGCCCCTGACTGGGATGAAGGCGACCACCTGACTGTTTCTCTGGTATCGCGAGTCCCACACGACCAGTTGCATGCCCTCCGTCATGATGGGAGCAGCCTCGGTCAGAAACCCGCGAAGGTCACCGTGGTCCAACCTCCCGATGGCCATGGCCTGCCCCTGGAGAGACCTTATGACCCTGATCCTGGGTGAACTGCGGTGATTCTGGGCCGTATACTCCGTCGAACGCACGGAGACCCCAGACGATGAACGAAGCACAAAGCACCAAACCAGCAGCCGACCCCTCAACGCTTGAGGAGGTCAAACAGGCGGCCGTCCGGTTCAAGGAAGATTTCGAGAAGGTCCGTGAACAGGTTGGTCTCGTAGTCGTCGGACAGAGCCAGATCGTCGACGGAGTCCTGACCTGCCTGTTCACCGGTGGCAACACACTGCTTGAGGGTGTCCCGGGTCTCGGCAAGACCCTGCTGATCCGCACGCTGTCCCAGGCTCTCTCGCTGGAGTTCAATCGCATCCAGTTCACCCCCGACCTCATGCCAGCGGACATCACCGGCACCGAGATCGTGCAGGAGACGGCCGAGGGGCGTCGCTTTGTGTTCGAAAAGGGCCCGGTCTTCGCCCAGATCGTTCTGGCCGACGAAATCAACCGCGCCACCCCCAAGACCCAGTCGGCGATGCTCGAAGCGATGCAGGAACGCAGCGTGACCGTCGCAGGCCACACCTATCAACTCCCGCGTCCCTTCTTTGTGATGGCCACGCAAAACCCGCTCGAACAGGAAGGTGTGTACCCGCTCCCGGAAGCGCAGCTCGACCGTTTCATGCTCAAACTCGAAGTCGGCTACTCCGGTCGCGCTGACCTCAGCGAGATCCTCAACCGCACCACGAAGGGTATCTCTGTCGAAGTCAAACCCGTTCTGGACGCCGAACAGATTCTCGCGCACCAACGCCTGGTCACTCGCGTCGCGATCGCCGACCATATCCAGGACTACGCCGTGCGATTGGTGCTTGCGACGCACCCGCAGGGCGAATTCGCAACACCGATGGTGAACCAATTCGTTCGGGTGGGAGCCAGTCCTCGTGCCGCGCAGGCGATCGTGCTCTCAGCCAAGTGTCGCGCACTGGTCGCCGGACGCCCGACGGTCTCCGTTCAGGATCTCCGCGATGTGGCGCTGCCAGCTCTCCGCCACCGCGTGGTGCTCAACTTCGAGGGGGAGGCGGAAGGTCTCACCCCCGACGCGGTCGTCCAGAACATCGTGGACACGCTGCCCGAGCAGGTGGCACTGGCTTCGTGAGTCCGGAGATCCGGTTCACGCTACGGGACGAAGCACCGAGCCACCGGGGGCTGGGGTCGGCGTGGGCTTGATGTTCCGCGTCTCCACGACGAGTTTGAGCGATGCCAGTTCCGGGACGCTGAGCTGCGAAACCCACAGCCCGTACTCATTGTAGCGCACGCCAGATGCACCGTAATCCGCGAGCCACTGTTGTCCGTCAATCAGGTACTGGAATTCATGGTCGCCAGGTTCGATTCGCACGCTCGCGGTGAACCAGCCTCCGCCACTGGGCGTCATACTGATCGGTTCTGCCTCCCAGCCCGTGAACGAGCCCAGAATCTGTACTCGCTCCGCACCTGTTGCGAACACTCGGAACTCCACGGTACCGTCGGGCTGGCGCGTGATCATCGCGGCGGATCCTTTCTAAGATCGACACCCAGTCACCATCGAACCAAGACCCTCTCGCGTTGCGTCAACCTGTCCGATCCATCCTGTTTTTCCTGATCGCGCTCGCTTTCGGCGCATTTCTTGCGCCGTCGCTCCGAGCCCAGCCCAACCGGCCGGTCCGAATGGCTCCCGCCACCGTCGCCGCGAACACCCTGGTCAGTTTCCCGGGCCAGCCCATCCGCGTCCCACTCACGATGCCCGAGGGCTTCCCCTTCGGTGAGGCATTCTGGGTTCCGTCGCCGATGACGGTCCGGCTCTTCAACCCGAATTCCGACGATGACTCCGTTGAACTCGTCACTGAAATAATCGGCTTCTCCGCTGCTACACCAGCCCAACCGCACACACAATCTTGGCTGCCCCCCGCGTGGAACTGGGAAATACGCCGACCAACTGAGGTCACCGAGGCACCGACCGCCCCCATCTACTGGATGTTGTTTGTGCGCATGCCCGAGCACTTTGATGCACCGAATCTTCGAGATCAGAAGGATGGTCGTGATCGGGCCGTGACTCTCCAGATCGGCGCCGAGCGGCTGCCCGTCCGTCTCGCGCCGGTCCCGTCGCAACTGCCCGTCGGACGAATCCCTTCACTCGAAGCCGATCCCGACCAGTGGCTCGCACTCGGAAACCGACTGGCACCAGAAGCAATCGACCCTACCAGGCGATGGCGCATCAGTCTCTTGCTGGACCGATTCCCCGCGTCACGGCTGTTTGGGACCGCCACACTCGACGACCGTTTCCCCCTGGATGACCCGGTCCTGCGCGGTCTGTCGACCTCCATCGAGACCGAATGGCGAGCCGCGCTTTCCGATCTCGCCGACAGCGATCCCGACCTCGCCGCCGCGCTGCTCGCGAGACTCACCTGCGTCTTCTTCACGCCTTCCGGTGAACTGCTGCCGGCCTGGCCAACCGATGGGCTCGCAGAATCACAACTGCTCCCATCACTGCTCTCCCGCACCCTGTCACGCCAGGAACGAGTCGAAGCCGCACAACGCTATTTGGACTCAAGAGCCCGAATCAGGACGACCGTCCTCGACGATGCCGGTCAGATACTCGATCGACAGGACTCGTCAAGATTCAGAGACCACAGCGAAATCGCTGAGCAGGTCCTGACCTCGCGGGGAGCACGCCTGCTTATCACGAACCTCACCATAGCGGACCGAACGCTCACACTCGGGTCACCAGGCGAGTTTGACTCCACCATCCAACGCATCTCCCCGTTCCACAGCATCGAGACCGCCTTCGATCCGGTTCTCGTACGACTGCTCCGTGAAAACGAACCCTCCGAACGACAACCTGTCACGGGGGATGCGATCGTCCGGGACGAGGGCAGAGAAACTCGGGTGTCGTTCCGTGTCGCGACAGGAATCGTCCAGAGACCGGGGCTACAGATCGGCCCCGCCTTGGAACCGTGGAACCTCGCAACCTGGAACGCCGACAGCGTGCGTACGACCGCTCCCGATCTGCAAACAGGGCTCTTTCTCTTCCGTGACGATCGAGACGATAGTTGGAAACTGCTCATCGAAGCACGCACTCCCAATCATCCAGATCATCGGGCAGGCGAAGCCGTCACGCTTTTCTTTGGACCCTTCGGGGCACCGGATCACACGCTCGTGCTCGCGGCCGAAGCCCCTCAGACCGTCCACCGCTCGAATCGGTGGTCAGCCATCGTGGACCTTCCCACTGAAGCACTGGGCCGGCTCGCGGCCGAGGGTTCACTCGCTCTCGGCTTTATTCGAACCGGCCCCGGAGAGACACACAGTTCGTGGCCGCGCCCTCTGATGCCAGGTCAAAACGAATCCGGCCGAGTTCGCCTTGATCTCCGTGGCTGGGAAGACGCCCTGTAAATCAGGTCATTCTTCCTCGTCCGCCGTGGTGTGCATCTCCTCCGGTACATAGATCACCTTTCCATCACGCGTTTCGCGGATCAGGCCCAGTTCCTCAAGTGCGAGCAGTGCGGCGTTCTGCTCGGCTCGCTTCTTCGAAGAAGCCCAGGATGGCGTGAATGTGCGATCACCAAGTCGCACCGCGATTTCAAACTTCTTGGCGTGGTCGGGGCCGGATTCGTTGATGAGCAAGTAGACCGGCTGGTGCTCCATGTGCGCCTGAGCATGTTGCTGAAGCACCGACTTGAAATTCTGCTGATGACCTGAAGCCGCGGCTTCCTCGATATGCACCGCCAAGTGTTCGATCACGAACCGTCGCGCCGCATCGATCCCGCCATCGAGCAAGACCGCACCAATGACCGATTCAAGTACCGCCGCCGAAAGCGATGAGGGCAAGTTCTCACGAGCCTGCATGCCCTTGCCGAGCAGCAGGAGTCGGTCGAGGCCAAGCCCCCGCGCGACCTTCGCGCACAAATGCCGGGATACGACGGCAGACTTGATCTTGGTCAGTTCCCCCTCAAGCAGGTCGTCGTACTGGCGGTACAACTCCTCACACACGATGTAGCCGAGCACGGCATCACCGAGAAACTCAAGCCGCTCGTTGGATTGCAAGCGATCATCAGCAACCGAAGCGTGCGTCAGAGCCTGGGAGAGGAGACTCCGATCCCGAAACGAATAACCCAGAATTTTCTCGGCATTATCCAGCGCCGATTCATCCACGCCCATAGCACACCCTTCCGGATGCCCCGCGGCGACACCGCAGGTGAATGACGGATGATGAGCAGGCCGTAAAACCCGCTCCCGATCAATCAGACGCGTGGGCCAAACCGCCGTCCAGGTCCCTTTTGGAATCCTCAGACGGCACCTTCGCTCGCCGCGGCTGGAAGCCCTGAACGGTCAGAGCAGGCAAAGCGTACCCCAAAAAACGCTCGGAACCGAGGTTTCGCCAGGAAATCACCGTGACTTGTTGCAGATCCGTGGCGGATTGATACACTCTCCGACCCAACAGGCCCGCCCGTGGGTGGCCTGTCCATATGGCCAACGCAACGAAGATGTCACTCGGGACGACCCGACCGCAGACTGTGTAAGGACGACACCATGCATTACCCACGCCGAGTCAGCCGGATCAAACGCAAGCGTTCCATCGGCTTCCGCGCCCGCATGCGGACCAAGAACGGCCGCAAGATGATGAACCGCAAGCGGAGCCTCGGTCGCTCGCTGAATGTCGCCGACAAGTAAGCGACCCTCCCCGCGGTTTAGCCGCCATGATCATGATTTCACATGACCAGCCCGCAGGGCTGGTTTTTTGTTGCGCCACCCGCATGGCCACAGGTGGTTATCATGCCACCCGATTCCCTCTTCCATACCCCTCTGCAGCAGGAAGCAGCATGAAAATTCACGAATACCAGGCCCGCGACCTTCTCTCTCAGGCTGGCGTTCCCGTTCCTCCGGCGACCGTGATCGAAAATGTCGAGAACGCCGCGAGCACATACAAGCAGATCGCCAAGGAATCCGGCACCGATCTGGTCGTGGTCAAGGCCCAGGTCTTCGCTGGCGGTCGTGGCAAGGCGGGTTTCGTGAAACTCGTCCGCTCCGCTGAGGAGGCCGAGGAGGCCGCCCGGTTCATGTTCTCCAACAGGATGGTGAACCAGCAGACGGGCCCGGAAGGGGTGGAGTGCAAGAAGATTCTCATGGCCGCCGGCGTGGACATCGAGAAGGAGTACTACCTCTCGATCACCACCGATCGCAGCACACGACGCAACATCCTGATCGCCTCCGCTGAGGGCGGCACCGAGATCGAGGTCGTCGCCGAAGAGAACCCCGACGCGATCATCAAGGAGCCGATTCACCCGCTCATGGGCCTCCAGCCGCACCAGGCACGCCGCCTGGCCTTCCGCCTCGGCTTCACCGGCAAACAGGTCGGCCAAGCCGTCAAGACCATGCTGGCGCTGGACCGGGTCTTCCGCGAGAAAGACTGCGAACTCGCTGAGATCAACCCGCTGGTCGTGACCCCCGCTTCCCAAGATCATCCCGATGGCCAGGTGCTCGCCATCGATGCCAAATTCGGCTTCGACGGCAACGCCCTGTTCCGCCACAAGGACATTGCTGGACTGCACGATCCTTCCGAGGACAACGCCAACGAGCTCAAGGCCCAGAAGTTCGGGCTTTCCTACATCCAGCTCGACGGCACCATCGGTTGCCTGGTCAACGGTGCGGGGCTGGCGATGGCCACCATGGACATCATCAAGCACCACGGCGGCGAGCCCGCGAACTTCCTCGATGTGGGCGGCGGCGCCACCGAGGAAGCCGTGACCGAGGCCTTCAAGATCATTCTCGATGACAAGGGTGTCGAAGGCGTTCTTGTGAACATCTTCGGCGGCATCATGCGCTGCGATGTGATCGCACAGGCCGTGGTCAATGCCGCCAAGCAGGTAGGCTTTGATGTCCCGCTCGTGGTTCGCCTTGAGGGGACGAATGTCGACGCTGGCAAGAAGATCCTCGAAGCCGCCCAGGCCGACATCCCGACCATGCAGGCCGCCGATGACCTCGGTGACGCGGCTCAGAAAGTCTGCGGAGCCGTCGCGAAGGCCTGAGCCCCAGCCCGCGTACAATCCGGCCATGATCCGAGGCCTCGTCCTATCGGTTGTTCTGCTCGCGACTACCCTGCTGTCGCCCGTGGTGGTCCATGCGCAGCAGGTGGATCTGTCGCCGCGATTCGCCGTCGATCAACCTCACCGGTTCCGAGTGGTCAGTGAGTCGGTTGTGACGAGGTCGATCGCCGAACTCGAGGACGAGCAGTCTCAGACCACGAAACTGACCTACTTCCTCACCCGCAGTGTGACCGAGGTCACCGAGGAACGCGTGGTTGCGCAATTACGCTTCGATCGCATACTCTTCGCGACCCAAGCACCAAACCTGCTCGGCGAATTGGAAGATGTGGTGTACGACACAGGCCTGCTCGATCCTGAGACCGGCAAGGTCAACGGACGCGCCGTGCTCGGACGGGGTGAGTTTGTAGCCCAACAGTACGCTTTGGTTCTCGACCCACTCCTGGGCAACGCCATCACGCTGACACTCGATCGCAGTGGGTCCATTCTGGAAGTCGAAATGCCCGAGGTCATGGGCGACGCAGAAATGTTCAGCGTAGAGATGATCCGTGACCGGTTTCTCCCGCTCTTCCAGGTCCACCCCGATGGTGACCAGATCGAGCTCGGCTCAGAATGGCAACAGAAGAGCGAGCAAGACTCGGGCCTCGGCTTCGATGTCGTCTCGGCGACCACATGGTCACTCGAAGACTTCGTAGATGAACTCGCCAGTATCAAGGTCCAAAACGAGTTCTCGACCGGCACGGTCCGGCGTGACACCGGGATCACCCTCCGCGAGTCATCCGGCAGCGGCAATGTGAAGTGGAACACCAAGCTCGGAGTACTCGAATCACTGACCTCGGCTCAGGCGATTCGCATGGCGGGAATCCCCAAAGATCTCGGAGGTGGCCCAGTAGAACTCCGGGTCCGATGCCGTCTTGAAATCCATCGTTCGCCTGAACCGTGGGTTCTCACGCCCAAAAACGAGAATTCTGCTCCAGAGCCAGAACCCGACGCCTGAAGAGCCGTCTCTAAGGCAACGCGAAGCAAACGGCCCGCGCCACGGAAGAAGGATCTTCATGAAGAACACCGCCCTACTCCTCACGACCGTATGCCTGCTCGGTTTGGCCTCGATCACAGGTGCCGCTGTAGTCCCGCCCGGTGTGAACATGCTCCCGGTCTTCGACTCCGCCCGGGTCCACCAGTTCGACTATTCGGTCCGCTCTACACTCAAAATGAGTGCATTTGGCAGCGACCAGACCACGCAGGCGAAGATGGAGGCCCGCATCTCACTCAGGGTTCTCGATGAGCCGACCGCTGCCGATGGCAAGCATGTACTCGGACTGACATACTCACAACTCAAGGTGTCGTTCGAGGGCGGCCAGGTCCCGGGGGAGTTCGATTCACAGAACCCGAAATCCACCGATGCCGGCAACATCTACGCCGAAATTTGCCGGCCGATCGTCAATCAGCAAATCAAACTCACCGTTGACCGGGCGGGCACCATCGAATCGATCGACGGGCTCGAACAGCTCGCCCCTGACGGCTTGGCGGGGATTCTCTTCAACGAACTCTTCGGCGAGAATGCGGCCAAGGCGATGTTCCAGCCGCTGATCAAGATCGTCGATGACCCGGAGCAGAGCCGCCACCGATCCCCGGATTCATGGGAACTGAAGCGCCCCGCGATCCCATCACTCGGGATCCCGGAAACAGTTTTGAAACTCCAGATGAAAAGCGGCGACAACCCCAAGGATCTGGCAATCATTGATCTGACCGGCGAACCCAAGGCCACAATGCCGTCCGACGCCGCGGTGCTTCCGGACATCACCACGAACAAGGCAGAACTCACTGGTCAACTGAAATGGAACGGGGAACTCGGCGTGATCGAGTCCCTCGAAACCGAATCCATCACTCAGATGGAATCCTCGGCCCAAGGCATCACGATCACCGTGGATGCCACCGCGACGACGCGCATCAAGCGGGTGCCGTGATCCGATCAGTCGCTTGGCTGCGCCGCGGCCAGTGCGATCGGTTCGAGCACCCGTTTGGTGTGCGACTTTGAGAGGTATCGCGGGCCAAAGACCAGCGTGCCGACGGCGACCGCATCCGCTCCGGCTTCGCGATAGGCCCGAGCATCTTCGGGAGACCGTACCCCGCCACCACCAATGATCTTCAGATCAGCAATGCCTTGTGCGTGCGCGATCCCCCGAACTTCCTCGACCACCTTCAGAGCGATCGGGAGGAGTGGGCGTCCGGACATCCCCCCCGCTGGCACGGGCAGCGTATTGCAACAATGCAACGCGCGGACTCCAGAGTTGAGTGCCTCGCCGATGACCCGCTCATAACGGACCGGGGGCACCTTCACGATAATCGGGACACCTGTATCAACTGCTCGTTGGAACAGATCCTGAGGCCAGGAAATTTCTCCGACATTTGGGCAGGAGATATTGAGTTCGATAGCCATGGGCCGGATCGCCGCGGCCTTTTCGATCAGGGCCCACCAGTCGACTTCCGAAAAACCGTGGATCGACAGCAACTTGTCCGCAGGGCTGATCTTGCCCGCCTCGACCGCCTTCGCCAGGTGGTCGATCCCCGGGTTTCTGAGGCCGATCTTGTTCACCCAGGCTCCAAGGCGGGGGTAGTAGCGAACGGTCTTGAGGACCCTCCACAGCCGTCCGGGTCGAGCAGCGGCGGTGAAAGTCCCGAGCGTCGGGGTTGCGCAGTCGGGCTGGATGTAGTTCCCGAAAGGGGCGGAGATGATCAGTGGCTTGAGCGCGTCCATCAGAGGAAGTGTATCGCGGACGAGGATGGGTCATCGTGTGCTGCCTCACCCCGAGCGTGTGTGAGAATTTGGTTAGGCATCACGCCTCAGATGCTCAGTTCCGCGTTTTGCGTTCAGGTCTGGTTAATACCGCCCTGACCCTCTAGACAGCGAGACTGAGTTTCCTACTGTTCTTCACAATGTGAACCGGGACGCCCCCGGTCCGTATGACAGGAGACGGGACTGATGGAACGACCGTGCGTGCTCATTGTCGAAGACGAAACCGACATTGCTCAGTTGATCCAATACCACATCGAGCGTGAGGGATACGCCACGATGCTGATCGCGTCTGGCAGCCATGTGCAGGAGGCCGTCCGTACCTCTCCGCCCAAACTGATCATCCTCGACATCATGCTCCCCGACCTCGACGGGCTCGAGGTCTGCAAGCGGCTCAAGCGGGACCCGAACACCGCGGATATCCCGATCATCATGGTCTCGGCCAGGGGCGAGGAATCGGACATCGTCGTGGGCCTTGAACTCGGAGCCGAGGACTATGTCACCAAGCCATTCAGTCCTCGCGTCCTCATGGCCCGCGTGAAGGCGGCCATGCGCCGGCGCGAGACGGACTCCGGCGGACAGATCGCCCTGGCCAGCGGCGACCTGATCATTGACCCCGCACGCCACACCGCGACCCTCTGCGGCGAGGACCTCGAACTCACCCTCACCCAGTACCGTTTGCTGCACTACCTTTCGACACGGCCCGGGTTTGTCCGGACTCGAGACCAGATCGTCGCAGCCGTCCGTGGCGAAGACGCGGTGCTGTCCAGCCGTGCCATTGATGTCCATGTCGCAGCGTTGCGACAGAAACTTGCAGAATACGGCGGGCTCATCGAGACCGTGCGCGGCGTCGGGTACAGACTCGCCGAGCAGTGGGATCGCCAGCCCGTCCACAGTTCGCTGACCTGAGGGGTGCGGCTCCCGGCCGCGCGGTAGTGTGAACGCATGGATACCCGCACCCGCCCGATCTGGGCGATCTATCTTTTCGTCCTGCTGATCGCCAATGCGGTGTGCGTGTTCCTGCTCGGGGTGTGGGCGTGGGTACTTCCCCCAGGTCCGGGCCAGGTACCTGAGGCAGTCCTACTCATTCTGGTCAACGCCCTTGTCGGCGCGGTTTTCATTACCCGGATCGGCCATCGCCTCAAGCGGATCGCCGAAGGGGCCAACGCATTTATCGAAGGTGGCGAAACCGAGGGGTTGCCGGTCTCGAGCATCCGTGAGATCGGGGCGATCTCCGAGGCCTTCGATCAGGTCCGCAAGCGAGTTGGCGAGCAGGTCGAACTGCTGACCACTCAGCGGAATGAACAGGAATCGGTCCTGCAATCCATGCAGGTCGGCGTGATCGCGATCGATGACCAGCAGCGAGTGCTGAGTATCAACCGCGTGGCCCAGGAACTGCTTGATATGACCGGAGCCGCGGCTCGCGGACGACGATTCGCGGAGTTGGTTTCCCAGCCAGCTCTCCTGCGTTTCGCCGCGGACGCGATCGTGGAGCAGGGCGAAATGAGCCGGGAGTTGGAACTCCGTGAAGGCAACGCCTTGATCGTACGCGCGATCGCCGGGCGGCTGCGAGATGCCAGCGGGAAACGGGTCGGCTCCATCATTGTGCTGAGCGATGTCACCCACCTCAAAAAGCTCGAAAACCTGAGAACCGACTTCGCGGCCAATGTGTCCCACGAACTCCGAACCCCGATCACCAACATCAAGGGGTATGTGGAAACTCTTCTCGACGACGGTATGGGGGATCCGGAGCAGGCCACCAAATTCCTCGCGATCGTCGCCCGCAACGCTGAACGACTCGGCCAGATCATCGACGACATGCTCGCCCTGACCAACCTCGAGCGAGTAGATGTCTCCGATCGCCTGGTCACCCAGCCAACGCCAGCAGGAGCCCTGCTCCACGCCGTCCGGGTGCATCTGGAACCCGAGGCTCGCCAGAAGAAGATTCCGATCATCCTCCATGTATCCCAGCCGCTCTATATTGAGGCCAATGCCCGGCTTGCGGAGCAGGCCATCACGAACCTGATCGGGAACGCGATCAAGTACTGCCCAGCGGGCACCAAAGTCACGGTGACGGTTCGGGAAGTGTTCATCGAGGATGAATCATTTGTCGAATTCGAGGTCGCTGACGAAGGCCCTGGCATCCCCAAGGAGCACCTACCCCGTCTCTTTGAGCGTTTTTATCGGGTCGACAAGGCCAGAAGCCGCGAATTTGGAGGAACGGGCCTCGGTCTGGCCATCGTGAAGCACATTGCGCTGGTCCACGGGGGGAGCATCGTGGTGGATTCTGAACTCGGAAAGGGGTCTCGGTTCAAATTGCGCTTGCCCGCCGCTGCGGATCCGGATTCACCTGATGCCGAGTTTCAGGATTCCTAATCAGTCCTTAACACAATCTGAATAGTGTAAGAGGACTATCCCGCTCGTCCGGGACCGAGCGTGGTCCTGAATTGACCCTTTTCCACAGGAATCATGTCATGAAGAAGAACACGAAAGTCCTCGCCAGCGTCGCGACCCTCGGACTCGGCGCTGTCGCCCTCGCCGCGACTGCCCCGGTCACCGGCCAGGTGAACATCGCCGGCTCGTCCACGGTTGCCCCGATCACCATCGCGGTCGCCGAGGCGTTCCGCGAGATGAACCCCGACCTGCAGATCCAGAACGCCATCACCGGCACCGGCGGCGGCTTCAAGCGTTTCACCGTCGGTGAGACCGACATCTCGAACGCCTCTCGCCCGATCAAGTGGTCGGAAGTCAAGATCGCTCGTGAGAACGGGGTCGAGTTCATCGAGCTCCCCGTCGCGTACGACGGCCTGACCTTCGTCGTCAACAAGGACAACTACTGGTGCGAGCAGCTCACCGTTGAAGACCTCAAGAAGTTGTTCCTCGAAGGCTCCGAGATCAAGACCTGGAACGACCTGAACTCGAACTGGCCCCGTCGCGAGATCAAGATGTTCATCCCCGGCACCGACTCGGGCACCTTTGACTACTTCAAGGAAGTGGTCGTTGGCGACAGCACCGTCCGCAGCGATGTAACCGTTTCCGAAGACGACAACATCCTCGTCAACGGTGTCGCCAACGAAGCCGGCGCGATCGGCTTCTTCGGTTGCGCCTACTACTACGAGAACGAGAACAAGCTCAAAGCCGTCAAGATCGTCAACCCAGATTCGGGTGAGGCCGTCGCTCCGACTCCCGAGGCCATCGAGAGCGGCTCGTACGCTCCTTTCTCTCGCCCGCTGTTTGTGTATGTGAACACCAAGTCAGCCCAGCGTCCGGAGATCCGTGCGTTTGTTCAGTACTACCTGGAGAACGCTGGCAAGTTCGCATCTGAAGTTGGCTATGTCGGCCTGCCCCAGAGCGTCTACTTCCGCGCTGCCCGCAACTTCCGTCAGGGCAAAACCGGAACCCAGTTCCACGACGCCGACGGAAACGCCGTCAAGGGCAGTGTGACCAAGGTCTACCGCTGATCTGATGACCGATCGATGATCGTTCGATATCCTGCCGCCCCCGGGCCAACGCCTGAGGGCGGCTATTGCAGAATGGCCGACACCGCCACCCGTTCCACCAGGGGATAGCCGATGAATACCCGGTCGGGAATACCAGTTCCGCAGCTCCCGGCGGCGAAGCACCGCGCTCGGAGCGTGAAGTTGAGAAAGACTCGAGAGTCGCTGATCTTCAGCAGCCTCGTGCTCTGCGCCGCGTTCTCGATCCTGGTCACCACTTCGATCGTCTATATCCTCTTCAGCGAGAGCTACCACTTCTTCAGCGAGTTCGAAGAGGTCTCGCTCTGGGGCTACCTGACCGGCTTCGAATGGAACCCACTCCTCGGTGCCGACAAGAAGTTCGGCATGTGGCCGCTGGTCACCGGCACGCTGATGGTCACCGCGATCTCTGCGATCATCGCATTGCCGATCGGACTGATCACAGCGGTCTATCTCAGCGAGTACGCACCCGCGCGGGTCCGCGCAATCCTGAAACCCGTCCTGGAAGTGCTCGCGGGCATACCCACCGTCGTCTACGGCTTTTTCGCGCTGGCGGTGATCACCCCCGCTCTTCGCTCAGGCTCCGAAGCCCTGACCGGGGACAAACTCTTCGAGTATTTCAATTCCACTTCTGCCGGCATCGCGGTGGGCATCCTCTGTCTCCCAACGGTGTGTTCGCTTTCCGAAGACGCCCTTCGTGCCGTGCCGCGGGCACTGCGTGAAGGCGCGTACGGTCTCGGAGCAACCAAGTTCGATGTCTCGGTCAAAGTCGTTGTGCCCGCAGCCCTCTCCGGCGTCATCGCGGCGTTCCTGCTCGCGATCGCTCGGGCGATTGGGGAGACCATGATCGTGGCTCTGGCGGCTGGCGGCATGGCACGCCTCGCCACGAACCCCGCACAAGGGTCCCAGACCATGACCGCGTACATGGTGCAGATCTTCCTGGGTGATGCGCCTCACGGCTCGGTGGAGTACTACTCGAGTTACGCGATCGGTGCGACTCTGTTCATCATCACGCTC
Source organism: Phycisphaerales bacterium JB050 (assembly GCA_043101125.1). Taxonomy (GTDB): domain Bacteria; phylum Planctomycetota; class Phycisphaerae; order Phycisphaerales; family UBA1924; genus JANSXG01. The sequence goes on from JBICHT010000149.1 coordinate 76,399, forward strand.
GGACTGACCCTGCTGGGGAACTACATCCTCAAGAAGTTCCGCGAGGAGTACGAATGATCGGCGTCTCATCCATCAAGAACGCGACCCATGTGCCGGTCGCGGCTCGGAACCGGAAGAACGGGGCATTCCTCTATGTGTGCCTCGCGTTCACCAGCATCTCGGTGCTGTGCCTTGGTGTGCTGCTGGCATCGGTCTTCCTCAACGGCACAAAGCATCTGTTCAACTTCCAGATTCAGGTCCTGCCTCATTCGGCGCATCTCGTCGAGTTCCACCTCGACGAAGACTCGCGTGCGGTAGAGCTGAGTTATTTCGAAGAAATCACCCGCGATATCCCCCTGGAAACGAAGGCAGATCTCGCCGGGGCCTCGCTCGAGACCGACAGCGGCGACCTGTTCCTGGTACTGAACGATGGCACACGACAGCGAATCGCGACCGCAGATTCACTCGTCTCTCAAGAACTGAATATCGAGAACCGCACCGCACGGTTGGTCTACGGCGTGCCGAGCCAGGAGTCGGTCGGAATCCCGGGCGACGATTCCCTGGAAGGGGCGTCCATCGCGGAAACAGAAGACGGGCGGGTGGTCTTCACCTACCCCGACGGAAAAGAACAGGTCATCGCGACTCGTGGCAGCGCGGTCAGTCGGCTTACCATGATCGGGGACCCGTCCCTCAGAAAAACGGGTGAATTCCTCGGGGGTTCCCCCTCGGTCGATCCGCGCAAAGCGGGTTTCGAATCACCGCTCGTGGGTACGATTTGGTTGCTCTGTGTGTGCGCACTCGCCGCAGTTCCGATCGGGATCGGTACGGCGATATTCCTGGAAGAATTCAAACCGACCAGCCGCCTCGGACTCATCCTGCACCGAATTGTCGCGACGAACATCAGGAACCTCGCGGGTGTGCCCTCGGTGGTTTACGGCCTGATCGGGCTGACCGTGTTCGCACGGATGTTCGGCCTGCTTGGGACTCCGTTGGATTACCAGTCCTTCGATGTGTACAACCTCAAAGACGGCACACAGGTCGTCGGGATCACCACAGACATCCAGAGCGATGTCTACACGCTGAATGGGCCTTTCATCGGCGAGTCCCGGCTGGAGCGGACGAAGTACGAGAGTATTTCGAAGTTCCCCACCGATGGAGAAGTCATCCAGGTCACCGGCACGGTCGAATTCACCGATGACTACGAATTCCAGTTCGAAACAGAACAGCTCGGCAGCTTCGTCCTGTCTCCCTTTGACATCCTCTCGGGCGAGATGATCGACGAGGACCCGTTCCCGCCCCGCCCGTTCGAAGCCACCTTCGCACTCGAAGGTCAGGCCCGCTATGTCGTTGAAACCGTGCGTGACGGGCGCGTCTTCGTCCCCCGAGACATGATCGCTGATGCTACGCAGGACATCGACAAACTCCGGATCCGGAGCCACTCATTCGAGCTCAAAGACGGGCGACGCATCGTCGGCAAGATCCCAGAACTTTCCGACGGCACCATCACGGTCCGTGCGGACCTCCAGAGCGAGCCGGTCACCTTCACCATTGATGAGGTCAAAGAACGCCGCAACGGAAAATTGGCATACTCAACGAAGAAGATGATCACATTCCTCGATGAGGATCACCCGCTGCACATCCGCCTCCCGATGGGCGCGAGCGTTCTGGCGGGCGGCCTGACGCTCATGCTGGTCATCCTTCCCGTGGTCATCATCGCATCGCAGGAAGCGCTGCGGGCAGTCCCGGACTCACTCCGACAAGGCGCCCTGGCGCTGGGTGCCTCAAAATGGCAGATGGTCTGGACCATGACACTGCCCAGTTCGATCCCAGGCATAATGACTGGGTGCATCCTCGCCATGAGTCGTGCGATCGGTGAAGCGGCCCCGATTCTGATTATCGGCGGTGTCACCTTCGTGACCTTCACCCCCGACAACCTGATGTCAGGCTTCGCGGCGATGCCGCTGCAGATCTACGACTGGCTCCGGCAGCCCGATCTTGAGTTCCAGCGGGTCGCCGCCTCGGGCATCATCGTCTTGATGACCGTACTGTTGGCTTTCAACGGTATCGCCATTGTGATCCGCCAGAAACTCCAGCGTCCGCTGAATTGATACCCCCGCCCCCTCCCGCCTGAGCGGAGACCGATACCATGACCCTCGACCACGACACCATTATCCAAGCCGAGCATCGGGAGCTGAATGCCGTGAAACCCGAAGAGACGAGTAACCCGGGCAAAGCCCCAGCCCAAGAGTCGGGCGCTCCCACGAACTCATCGCTCGCGAATGTCGCACGGATGGCCTTCTCCGGGCGGGGTGACGCGAAGCCAGCCGAGACCGCGCTGTCCGTGCGAGACTTCTGCAGTTGGTACGGTTCGTTCCAGGCTCTGCACAACATCAGCATGGATGTCCCGCTTCATCGCGTCACCGCGATGATCGGCCCGTCGGGCTGCGGCAAATCGACCTTCCTGCGATGGGTCAACCGGATGAACGATCTCATCCCGGGCGCGCGATGCGACGGCACCATGACCATGCTTGGTGCGGATGTGATGGGCAAACAGGTTGATGCGGTCGACCTGCGTCGGCGCGTCGGAATGGTGTTCCAGAAGCCGAACCCTTTTCCTAAGTCGATCTACGACAACATCGCTTTCGGCCCACGCCTGCATTACAAACTCAGCAAGTCCGAAACGGACGATCTCGTCGAATCGTCATTGCGGGCAGCGGCCCTTTGGGATGAGGTCAAGGACCGACTCAAGCAGTCGGCCCTTGGGCTGTCCGGTGGGCAGCAGCAGCGCCTGTGCATCGCTCGCGCGATTGCCCTGTCCCCTGATGTGCTGCTCATGGACGAGCCGTGCTCGGCCCTCGACCCGAAGGCTACCATCCGCATCGAAGACCTGATCGTCGAACTGCGGAAAAACTTCACCATCCTGATCGTGACCCACAACATGCAGCAAGCGGCCCGGGTCTCCGATCAGACGGCCTTCTTCTACGAAGGAAAACTGATCGAGTTTGATGACACGATTAATATCTTCACGAACCCCAAGAGCTCACAGACCGAGGATTATGTGACCGGGCGCTTTGGTTGAACTGGTGCTTAGTATGAACCACAATGGCGCGTTTACTTTGCTAAGATGACGGAATCGCACCGCTGTCCGCTAGGAATTCCCGGAAGCGCGTGCTCCGATCGGTATCCGCCCGTGTATCGGGCAGAGGGGTGTTCTTCATGTCTGCGGAACTCGAAAGAGAACTGAAACAACTTCGCTCGGCACTCATCACCATGGCCCGTGAAACCGAGACACGCGTCCAGACCGCCCTCGAAGCATGGTTCGCCTGGGATGTCGAACTCGCGAGGTCGATCCGTGTGGCCGACAGTGTGATCGACCAGATGGAACTCAACATCGAAAACGAATGTCTGGGCATCCTCGCACGACAGCAACCCGTCGCGTCCGACCTGCGCTTCGTCATGGCCACGCTGCGCATCAACACCTCATTCGAGCGCATCGCCGACCTTGCGCGTTCGATCGCCAAACGCGTCATCCGCCTCTCGGAGCGCGGCCCGAAGGTGAACCCCCCACCCGCTGCAGAATCCATGGGACAGGCGGTCTGCGAGATGGTCAAAAATGTGATCGAATCGCTCGAGAAGCAGGATGTTGAACTCGCCCGTTTCGTCCGGCGCAGTGATTCATTCGTCGATGAGCGGAACAAGGAACTCTTTGACTGGGCACTCTCCCAGATCGAAACCGACCCGGACAACGCCGGGGGCTACATGACGACCGTGCTGATGTCCCGCACCCTGGAACGCATCGGCGATCACGCCGGAAACATCGCCGAGGACATCATGTTCATCGTCGGCGGATCTGTGGTGCGACACTCCCCACTCTGATCACGCCGCTCCTCGGACGCGTTCTCGGCAGGCTGACTATCGGATCTCGGCGAATTCCCACGCCCCTCGGGCAGGCATACCTGCCCGGTCCAGATCGTGCACGCGGCTCCGCTCTTATCCGCCATCAGACCGAATCCGGTGCTCCTGCGATGCAGCATCCTGGTCGGCCTGCGCTTACATTGTGAGCGGAGACTCGTCACAGGAGCATCACAATGAAAACCTCCGCACTCGTTCCCCAAGCCCTGCTCACCCTGATCGCAGTGTTCGCATGCGACGCGGCCATGGCTCACACCGTTCACGATGCCGGTCTCGGCGCGTACGGCTACGAATGCCAGCACTGCCGCCTGGAGTATGGCGAGCTGATGGGCCTGTTCGGCAGCCTCGATGAGTACGACCCCGCGATCCGCTACAACCCGGAGACCGGCGAGGATCTGAGGAACTTCGCCCCCGATCGCAAGGTCGACTACAAACACATGCGCCTGATCATGACGATTCCCGACATGAACGAGGCCTCCTTCAGCGCCACGCAATGCCTGGTCTTCGAACCGATCGCGAAACCACTCGAAACTCTACGACTCAACGCGATGCTGATGAACATCGAACGCGTGCGCGTGGATCCCATGACCCCGGCCGTCTCTGCAACCGAGGTCACGCACACACACGACGGTGAGTTTCTCGACATCCGGTTCGAACCACCGATCCCCGCAGGGCAACGAGCGGATCTCATCATCGACTACACCGTGACCAATCCGGTCGATGGGCTGTTCTGGATCCATGAAAGCGACGAGTGGCCCGATCGTCCGGCGCAGATCCATACCCAGGGACAGCCAGAGACGAACCGGTTCTGGTTCCCCGCACACGATTCACCCAACGAGCGTCTCACGACAGAACTGATCGTTTCGGCCCCCGAGGGATACACGGTGGTTTCAAACGGGCGATTGTTCGACGGAACCATGAGCAGACCGGGACACGAGGGGCTGAAGACCTGGCGTTGGATCCAGGACAAGGATCATGCCACCTATCTCGTCACGCTGGTCGTGGGTAAGTTCGATGTGGTCGATGTCGCCCCACCGAACTCGGACATCCCGCTCCCGGTGTATGTGCCCGAAGGCAAAGGCCCGCTGGTGCAGCAGACCTTCGCGAACACCGCCCGCATGCTCGAACTCTTTGAGCGTCGCTTCGGTGAACCCTACCCCTGGGACAAGTACGCCAATCTCGTCGTCTGGAACTTCGGGGCCGGAGGTATGGAAAACACCAGCGCCACCAGCCTCTATGACACCGCGGTGCTCGACTCGGTCGCGCTCAACGATTCCGATCTGGACGGCCTGAACTCCCACGAACTCGCCCACCAATGGTTCGGCGATCTGCTCACCTGCAAAACCTGGGCGCACATCTGGCTTAACGAGGGCTGGGCCACCTACTCCACCAGCCTCTGGCTCGAGGAGCGCGACGGCTACCAGAACGGCTACCTCCGCAACCTCTACGGTGCGATGCGAGGCCTCGCCGATCGCGACCAACTCGACCCGGGCTCCACCGCCACCCGTCCCGGCATGGTCAGCCAGATCTACGCGCACCCGTGGGAAGTCTTCCGTCGTCGCTCAAACCCCTACCCCAAGGGGGCGGCGACACTGCACATGCTGCGTTCCACACTCGGCGAAGAACTCTTCTTTGAAGGTGTCCGCGAGTATGTTGATCGCTACAAGTTCAAGACCGTTGAGACCGACGACTTCCGCAAGGTCCTCGAAGAAGCGAGCGGACTCTCACTCGAACACTTCTTCACCCAATGGTGCGAGCGCCCTGGCACCCCGAAGGTACGCATCAGCAGTTCATGGAACGAACCATCGCGCACCCTGACCGTCTCCGTCGAGCAACTCCAGCGCATCGATTCCGAGCACCCGGCATACCGTTTCGACCTGCCTATCGAGATCTACGCGGCTCCCGGATCACGAGCTCCGCTCAGCGTCACGATCCCGATCAGCGAGCGATCCCATGAGTACACCATCCCGCTTGAGGCGGCACCGGCGATGGTCGTGGCCGATCCGGACCTCTCGGTGCTCATGTCCGTCGAAATCGATCAGCCCACTTCCTGGCTGCGGAACCAGGCATCTCACCGCTCGCTCGCGTCACGCCTGGAGGCGACGAAACTCTTGCGGAACCACCAGTCCGCAGAAACTGTCCGAACACTCGAACGCATCGCCTCAGATGCGAACGAGCACTGGTCGGTTCGGCAGATGGCCGCAGAGTCCCTCGGCAAACTCGGTGCGCTGAGCGCCCTGCTGAACGCGCGATCCGCGACCGCCGACGACGAGCCCGGCGACCGAGCCAAGGTCACCAGCGCGATCCTGAAGGCCATCGGCGATGCCTGGGACCGACCGGCCAGCGAGCTTCGGCCGATCATCGAGGAATCACTCGCGTCCCGGGAATGGTCGTACGAGGTCGCTGCGGTTGCGATGGAACTCGCCGGTCAGCACGGCGATGAATCGTACCTCCCCCTGTTCGAGCAGGCCCTCACTTGCGACTCCCAACACGAACGCATCCGACGGGGAGCGCTGAAGGGGTTGGCAGATCTTGACCTTCCGCAGGGCATCGAACTCGCGGAGCCGTACACCCGTTTCGGTAATCTCAACCGACTCCGCCCCGAGGCCATCTCGACGATCGCAACACTGAGCCACCACGATCCGCAGCGTGCATTCGGGATCATCGCCCCACTCCTGCGCGACTCCGAAACCCGAACCATGCGCGGGGCGATGGACGCCATCGTGTCCATCGGGGAGCCCGGCGGCATACGAGAACTCGAACTGCTCGTGACACGCCTGCAGCACCCCGTGCACAAGGAAGAAGCACGGGGCGCATTGGAACGATTACGCCAGAAGACCAGCGACTGACCCGCTGGGATTCAGCCACCCTGCTCGGCGTTCCATCGTGCAAGAAACGCCTGATACTGTTCGGGCGTATCGATCCCGCCGCGTCCACCCGCGTCGGGGTCATCCAGAACGGTGATCGCAATCGGGTAACCGTGCTCGAGTACGCGGAGTTGTTCGAGCATCTCCGTCTGTTCGAGCCGTGTCGGGCTGAGCGACAGGTAGGTCGGCAGAAACGACCGGCGGTACGCGTACAACCCCAGATGTCGGATGGGGCGCGCGTCCGAAAGCCGCTCCGGGGCATCACCGTCTCGGTCGTGGGGAATACGCGCGCGAGAGAAATACAACGCCCGGGAACCATCAGCCGTGGTGACAACCTTCACGACATGTGGGCTATCCGCCTCACGACAATCCCCCATGCGCACCCCGACGGTTGCCATGGGGCAATCGGATCCACGGATCGCCCCCACCACCGCGCGGACCGCGCCGGGGTCCATCTCCGGCTCGTCACCCTGCACATTCACAACCAGGTCATCCGAGGACAACCGCAGCAGGCTCGCGGCTTCCGCCAGACGACTGGTGCCGTTGGCGTGGTCCGGATCGGTGAGCACAACCTCCGTCCCGAACCTGTCGAGCGCATCGCGGATCTCCGTGTGGTCGGCAGCGACCACCACCCGATCAACGACGCCTGACCCAAGCACCCGATCCACAACATGCTGAACCAGCGGCCGCCCGGTGTGATCAGCCAGCACCTTGCGCGGAAATCGTTTGGAGGCAAGGCGTGCGGGAACGATCGCAACGACGCTCATGACCAATCCCCCGTGCCGGTCGCCGCGACCGGGCTGCCAGTTCAATCCTTGAGTTCGTTGACCAGGTCCTGCAGTGCACGCCGGCGTTCGGTGATGTCCTTGTAACCAAACTGCTGCATCGCAATCTGACCAGCGAGGGCCATCGCCTCTTTCGCGGCATCGAGATCTTCCTCGCTCCGCGCTTTCTGCTCAAGGACTTCCATCAACCCGTAGCGGAGCTGGAGAGTCAAGTCACCGGTGTCGTCCGTGCGGGACGCGATCGCGTCCCGGAAAGTGTTCTCGGCTTCGCTGATGAAGTCGAGTTTGAGGAAACACTGAGCCAGATAGTACCTGGCTTGCCCAGAGATGCCCGAGGCATCTTTGGCGAGCTGGAAGTGGCGAACCGCCTCTTCATAGTTCCCGAGTTGGAACTGGCGTTTGCCCAGTTCGTACTTCAGGTTGAGGTCCGTCGGATAGTTCTTGACTCGCTCGGTGTACTCTTCAATCTCCAATTCAATCAGCTTGCGCATCGCGGACTTGGCCTTGGCCTGCAGTTCCTGATCTTCAGGGTTCTCCGCCGCCGCGTCGGTGATCTTGCGCACCTTCCGGCGTGCGACCCGCATATTGATCTCGCCGGCTTCCATTTTGAACTTGTAGTTGCTCGTCCGTTCGTACCCACCCATGAGCACGCGGTACGCTAACTTCTCGTCTTCGGGAGTGCCCCGCTCACGGAGTAGACGCGCCAGTTTTCCGATCACATTCTGGTCGTTCGGGCTGTCCTGCAGACGCTGCTTTTCGCGCTCGATGACGCGAGCGAGGGTTTCCTCGGTCTTGACGACCGCGTCATCCTCAGTGAGTTCGCGTTGCTTCTGGTCGTCTCGGATGTTCTTGCGGAAGCCGCCCTCGGCGCGATTGTCGTACCCGCCGGCGCTCATGGTCGCTTCCGCGGACATGTTCTTCACTTCGGCGATCAGTTTCGAGTCGGTCGGATCCATCCGGATGCCGATCTCGCCAGCCTGCACGGCCTTGTTGTAGGAGCCCGCGTCTCGGAACAGACGCATCAGCGTCACGAAGTGATCCTTCTTGGCTTTCTTCTGATCGTTGGCGGCGATCGCGAGCACCTTTTCACCGATCCAGTGAATCTGCTCGCCCATGTCCGTGTCGATCCGGTTCGCCGCCTCCATCGCCTTCAGACCGGCCTGCCAATCGGCTGGCCGGGTTCCCCACTGGAGCAGCGAAACGAGGTAGCGATCGACCGCCGACTTACCGCCGAAGTTTTTGAGTTGGTCCTTGGTCGGGCCCTTAGCCTTGCCAGAAGCCATGAAGTTCTGAGCGCTGTCGAAGAACGCCTCAAGACCGCTGATATCCGACGGATCCCAGCGGAGCCCCTGCAGCCAGAGGGTCACTGCGTATTCGTAATTCGTCGAATCGTGAACCGCCTTGGCGTGCTGAAAGAACTTGGCGGCTTTCGTGGCATCCGGTTGGAATCCACTGCTCGAATCCGCCGTCGCAATCGTGGCTTCGCCGTTTTCAGACTCGTCTTTCTTCTTCCCAAACAGCGCCAAGATGTAGCCTCCAGAGGCATGCACAGGTCGGTAACCCGCCCGAGCGGCGGGGAACCGCCATGGTACGCCATACCCGCCTCACTCGCCAAAGCGTTGAGGCGAATCTCGTGGGCGGAAAATAGCCGAACAACCGTCGAAACCCTACACTTTACCTATGTCCGTAGACGCCCAAAACCTGCGAATCGTCAAATACCCGGCCGAGGTGCTCCGCCAGAAGACCCAGGTGATCCCCGAGATCACCGAGGAAGTCCGCCAGATCGCCGAGCGGATGATCGACCTCATGTACGAGGCGGAGGGTATCGGACTCGCCGCTCCGCAGGTCGGCCTCAACTGGCGGATGTTCGTGATCGACATCCCCGAATCTGAGGACGAAGACGAGCGTTCTGCCGAGGCGGACCCGCCCAGCGCCACAAACGGCCCCATGGTCTACATCAATCCGACCCTGTCCGGCTTCAGCCGCGACCTCGTGACCTACGAGGAAGGCTGCCTCAGCATCCCGAGGGTCACCGGAGAAGTCCGCAGGCCATCGCTCTGCACCGTAAACGCCACGAATCTTGATGGAGAGCAGTTCTCGCATGCGGCCGACGGGCTACTCGCCCGATGCCTGCAACACGAGTTCGACCACCTCGAGGGCGTACTCATGATCGACAAATTCGATCTGACCACCCGGCGCAAGATCAAATCGTCCCTGCAGTCTCTGGAGCAATCGGCTCGGGTGGTCGGCTGACCATGACCACCCCGTCGCGTGCCACTAGCGGCGATCGGCTCAGGATCGTCTTCTTCGGATCGGGTGCGTTTGGCCTGCCCACGCTGCAACACCTCGCGCAGAACCATGAGGTCCTGGCAGTGATCACTCAGCCCGACAAGCCGGCTGGGCGCAAGCGGGTCCCAACACCCACGCCGATCGGGCAATGGGCTGCGGAACACCTGCCCGGTGCCGAACTCATCAAGCCGCAGAATGTGAACGAACCGGGCATCCTCGAACGCGTCCGTGCGTTTGATGTAGGAACGGAAGCGGAGCGCCGCGGCGCGTGGGTCGTCATCGCGTTTGGGCAGAAGCTCTCCACCCCGCTTCTTGCTGATCGCTTCGCCATCAACCTCCACGCCTCGCTTCTCCCCCGCTGGAGAGGCGCGGCCCCCATCAACCACGCGATCCTCGCTGGCGACTCCGTCACCGGAAACTCCGTCATCACGCTCGCCGACCGCATGGACGCAGGACTTGTGCTCGGCCAATCCGAGCGATCGATCGGTCCTTCGGTGACCGCCGGGGAATTGCACGATCGGCTCGCGGATGATGGCCCCGATCTGGTCAGCAGTGTTCTGGCCGATTACTCGGCAGGCAACCTCTCCCCAAGCACCCAGGACGAGGCCGCCGTCACCCTCGCCGGGAAACTTCACAAGTCCACCGGCTACATCGATCTCAGCACAATCACCGCCGAACATGCCAGACGGCGTATCCACGGACTCAACCCCTGGCCCGGCGTCACGGTCCTGTTCCGGAATGAACCGCTGAAACTTCACCGTGTGGAAGTGGCAACCGGTCGCTCAACGCAAAAACCTGGCTGCTTCGAAGATCCGAAACAAGGCCTGCTCGCCACCGCCGACGGCACGATGCTCCGGCTGATCGAGGTCCAGCCAGCCGGCAAAAGACCGATGCCCTTCGAGGCCTTTGCCAACGGGACGGGCATCGAACGGGGCGAGATACTGGCACCGTTCCAGGCCGCCGAGGCGCGCTGACGATGCTTGGATATCGCCAACTCGATCTCTGGAGCCTGCTCCCATCGCGGCGCAAGCCCAAACTCGAAAAAACCCTGCCCAAGTCTGCTCCCACCGTCACAACCCGGGTTCGGGCGGTCCGCCCCAACGGCCCAAAGCCGGGCACGATGCAGCACAAATATCAGGCGATGGAGCGAGAACTCCTTGCAGAGTACGGCGTGCGAGTGCGAAAGTGGCGAACCTCCATGTCCGGAGTCGCATGGGAAGTCCACTATCGCGATGGAACCGTCAGCCGCCTGATCGAATCCCCGCGTCCCAAAGGGCCGATGTCCGCGGCGGTGTTCTGCCACGAGATCGGTCACCACGCGATTGGCTTCAAAACCTACCGCCCCCGCTGCCTGGAGGAGTACCACGCCTGGGCATGGTCCCTGCGCACAATGGCGCAATATGAACTGAACATCACGCAAAGCGTGCGCGATCGGATGCACGACTCCCTCCATTACGCCGTGCTCAAGGCTGAACGACGAGGTCTCAAATCGCTCCCCGCGGAACTTGAGCCCTTTGCTCGCCCCCGATCACGGTCGCCCAGAGCAAACGCGGGGATTGGCAAGCCAATTGCGTAGGTCCTGACGAAGCGTCGCGCTGCCGCGGCGCTCGGACCCCCGCAAAGAGGTGCTGCCATGCAAGTTTCATCCGCTTCCTCACCCGCACAAGACCTGCTGATCTCCGCCGCGAAGGCCGCGGGACGCTCTGAACGCGTCGTGTCGAAAGAGGCCCTCGGGACCACTCGGTACCAGGATCGCTTTGAAAAGGCACTGTCCGCCCAAGAGTCTGCTCCTACATACTCGTTCAACACGACCAAGAAGACGGCTCCCGACACCAAGCAGACCCCCGCAGCGAGCGAGAGCAATCCGGTTCAGCCCGATTCCACAGACCAGAACACCGCCGAGAGCATCCAGTTCACCCAGAACGACATCGACAACCTGCTCAAGATGTTCGGATCATCCGAAGGCGACGGCACCTTTGCCGAGCAGTACGACCTCGATGGCAACGGCACCATCGACCTCCAAGACCTCAACGCCATGCTCGCCCGAATGTCACAAATCGACGCATCCGAGGGCAGCGAACCTGAGCCCAGCTTCACCCAGGACGATGTGGATCTCCTGCTCGAGTCCTTTGGAGCACAGGTCGGGGATGAAAATTACTCAGAGGCACTCGATCTCGACGGCGATGGCATCATCGGTCTCGAGGACCTCAACGCGATGCTGGCCAACCTCTCCGCCCAGGCCCAACCCGGAACCTACTCCCAGTCGCACATCGATCAACTGACCGCAGCATTCGGTGCGAGCACCGGCGATGACAACTTCGTCGCTGAACTCGACCTGAACGGGGATGGAACCCTGAATCTTGCTGACCTCAACGCCATGCTTGCCTCGATGAGCACCTGATCCACGCTCCCCCGTGCTTCTGCTGGCTGACTCAACCCCGCACGGATGCGGGGTTTTTCATCCGATAACCGCGCCGGTCGCCGAGTCGTGACCAGCGGCTCGCAATTTCCATCGTTCCTCCCACGGGCTGCCATGCACGCGCAATTTTTGCGTATACGCTGATGGCATGTCCATGGCTCCCCGCACCGTCAGTTCCATCCTGCTGGTCGTGGCCAGCTCGCCCTGCCTCGCTCGAGATCTACCGCTGATCGAGTTCGAGTCGGCAGCTGGCCCAACACTCCCGGTCATCGCTTCCGATCTGCACGCACTGTCTGGCGAGAGACGCCTGATCGTGCTGCTCCCAGAACTCGACGCCGCGATCTCCACCGATGTGACCGTCCCCGGGCAACCCGATGACGAGCCGTTCGCTGTCGGGGGTATCGCTCGCTTTGCCACCCTGGGGGATGTCAACGCCGACGGACGCCAGGACCTCATCACCACCGCCCCGACCACCGGACGGGCACATGTGGTGCTCCAATCTTCTGATGGCTCCTTCCATCTGGGGGCCGTACTCCCGGTAGGGACCAGCCCTTTCGCGCCGGCCTTGGCGGATCTCGATGGAGATCACAAGCCGGAATTGTTTATCCCGCTTCGGGGCGAGGCCAAAATCGCGGTGCTCCCCAACCTCGGTGGTGGCTTGTTCGCGGCCGGTGATCGGATCGCCTGCGCCCCCCTCCCCGACTCTCTTGCGATCGCCGACTTCGACAAGGACGGCGTACCGGATATCGCGGTGACCTGCACAGGCATCTCGACGATCCAGATCTATTTCGGATCGCGGATCGACAACACTGTGCGATTCGACACCCCGCCGCAATCACTCCCGACTGGCAGTTCTCCGCTCGGGCTCGTTCTGTCAGATCTGGACGGCGACGGCTGGCTCGATGTGGCCACCGCGTGCACCGGTTCGTCGTCAATCTCGACCTACTACGGCGGACCGGGGCGAGACTTCCAGGCTGGCGCATTCCTGTTCGCGGGCACTTCCCCGCAGTCGATCGTCGCGTCCGATCTCGATCAGAACGGTCTTGCTGACCTCGTCGTTGCCAACCCCAGCACACAGATGCTTACCGTGCTGCAGAACGCCGGGAGTCGAACCTACACCCGATCAACCGTATCACTCCCGTTCCGCCCATCTCGTTTGGCTGCTTCTGATTTTGACGGCGATGGTCGGGACGACTTGTTCGCCTCGAGCCAGACCTCAGTGTTCACCCGCCTCCTGATCAACTCAACCGAGGTCATCGAGTGCCCCGGCGATGTCACCGGCGACCTGCGTGTCAGCCTTACCGACCTGAATGCGGTGCTGGCCAACTTCGGATCCGAGGATATTCATGCCGATGCAAACGGTGACGGGCAGATCAATCTTGCGGATCTGAATCTTGTCCTCGCCAACTTCGGCGCGATCTGCGGCGACGAATAAAGATCTCGTGAGCCAACAATGCCCATAAAAAAGCGCCCCCGAAGGGACGCCCGGGTCGTGAATCCGATGAATCGGGATCAATCGACAGACATCACCTGATTGCTGCGGCGCTCATCCTCGCTCATGGTGTCTTCGTCCCACCGGCGATTGATCTGATCGAAAATCTGGTTGTGCGCCGTGTCCTTGCCGCCGATCCACTCCACGCTGCCATCGGTAAAGCAGAAGTTCCCCCCGGCAGAACCGTGGTTGTCCTGTGGCTGATAGCCGGTACGGTCCTTGTCATTTCCGAAGAACGCGAGGTTCGAGCGGAGCGTGCCCGCGTATCCGGAAGAGAACTGGCCGCCGCCGATGTCGTTGGCGTTTGTCTCATCACCGAGGAAGGCGACCCGAGCGGCCTCATTGTTTTTCAGGCCAGCGACATAGAAGTAACTGATGTTGTACCAGACGACATCCTTCTCTTCCTTGATCTCTCCGGGAGTCGCGAACGGCCAGCGCCCCGGGTCACCACCGGCCTCAAGGGTGTCGCCGTCGCTGTCATCGGCAGGGTTCTGAAGCACCGCGAAGTCACCCGGGCCATCTTCCATATACGCACGGAGCAGCGGCTTGCGGTTCGGCGAGGTGAACGACACGGCCTTCCAACTGCCGTTGCTGTACACCGGGTACCCGGCGTAGTCGCGCGTCCAACTCGTTTGCAAGCCGTCCGCTGCGGCGCGTTCCTGCTGATCGAGGTTGAAGAAGCCAGCGAAGCCACCGTAGTCCGACTGGCGTGTGAACAGAGTGGTCGGGGGGATGATGCGACTGGTCTGTCCCACGACACCGCCCGGCCCCGGGGTCACGATCGGGTAGACCCCGTCGTACTCGACCGCGTAGACCTGCATGATGAGTTGGATGTTCTTCAGGTTGCTGGCCGACTGCGCGCGGTAGGCGGACTCACGGGCCTTGCCGAGTGCGGGAAGCAGAATCCCGATGAGCAGCGCGATCACCGCGACAACCACCAGCAGTTCGATCAGCGTGAAGCCGCGTCGGGCGGCGGTGTGAAGGCGATCAGTTCCGTAGGTCATGGCCCGATCCTTTGCATTCCAGTGCTGGACGGTGTGCCAGCGTGTGTTCCGGTTGAATATCCGGCCTCAACAAAGAGCAGGTAAAATGTTTTACCAACTCTTCAAGTGTACTTGTTCATCGACTTGGTTCAAGTGTCGAGGTCCGCGAACCCGCAATTTCTTTCGCTTTATGCTCAAATTCCCTCTCGCGGAGTGGGATTCGTAAATCACGCCACCCACTCCACTAACCGTTCGCTCATGCACCGCCCACACCACCAAGAAGAGCCACCAATTCAGGCTGAAATTCGGCTGGATTCCCCGGCGGTATGCAGTAAAATGTTTTACTAGCGGGGCCGGGCAATCCCTGAGCACCCCGCCGACACACCGTTGGTTGATGAGGTCCGAATGGCAAAGCAGCGAGCAAATATCCGAGATGTCGCGAAAGAGTCGGGAGTCTCGCTCACGACCGTCTCTCTGGTCATCAATAAGAATGACCAGCGGATCTCCGAGCCCACCCGCCAGAGAGTCCTTGAGGCGATCGAGAAGCTCGCGTACACCCCGTCCCGACTCGCGCGGGGCTTGCCCAACCGGCGTGCCAACACCCTGGCCATCCTGGTCCCGCAACTCCAGAACGCCTTCGCGGATGTCTACTTTGGCGAACTGATCTCCGGCATCTACGAGGAAGCCGCGGCACGGGGATTCCGCATCCTACTCGAAGTGGCACGACGCGATTACATCAAGCGTCGCGAGTACATGCAGCTCCTCGAAGACTGCTCGGTTGATGGTATTTTCTTCCTCGGGGCCACCGAAGAGCACAAGTTTCTCGAAGAATTCGATGGATCCGACCGCCCGCTCATGGTCGTGAACAACCACTTCACCCAGTGGGATCTCCACCAGGTGGTTTGTGATTACCCGGCCGCCGGCTCAGTCGCGGCGGATCACCTCATCGAACTCGGGCACACCCGCATTGCCCATATCTCCGGGCCGAGTGATGTGGTGCTCACGACCCGCGAACTCACGGACTCGTTCGTGAAGCGTCTGAGCCACCACGGCGTGCGCCTCAGCAAGGCCATGATCGCGGGCGGCGAATTCCAGGTCGAGACCGCCAAACTCGCGTGTGACGAACTTCTCGAGCGCGACCCGCAACTCACGGCCATCTTCTGCGCGAACGACAAAATGGCACTCGGGGCCTACCAGTCCCTGCGAGCGTCGGGTCGCATGCCCGGCAAGGATGTCGCGGTCGTCGGCTGCGACGACAACCCGGTCGCGGCTCTCTCCGCTCCCCCACTTACCACGGTTCGTATGAACTTCTTTGAAGTTGGAGCAGAATCCTGCCGGCAGATGATCTCACTCATCGATTCCCGGAACGGCGACAAGCCGGACCGCGTCAGCGAGCGAATCCCTGTGGAACTGATCCGACGGGCTTCGACCTTCAAGATCGGTTGAATACGGCCACTTGAACACGGATATGGGGCAACCGTATCTCGAGTTATGCTGGTGACATGAAGAAATTCAGCCCGAAAGTCATAGAGGCCATCGGCTTCTATGTCTATCTGTACATCGACCCTCGGAACCAGCAGGTCTTTTACATAGGCAAAGGGTGCGGCAACCGCGTCTTCAGCCACCTCCGCGTCAAGGATGACTCGGAGAAGGCCCGGATTATCTCGGAACTCGACAAACTCAACATCAAACCACAGATCGAGCTTCTCAAGTACGGACTGAGCGAAGAAGAAGCGCTTCTTGTCGAAGCCACGGCAATCGATCTGATCAACATCGCGAACCTTACAAACGCTGCTCGCGGACACGGCTCCCGGTTCGGAGCACGCGCTTCAGTCGAGGAAGTCCAAGCAACGCTAAGCGCCGATCCGGTCACGGTGACTCACAACTGCTTGCTCATCAATATCAATCGTGAATTTCGTTACGGGCTCACACCGATCGAGCTTTACGATGCCACGCGAAGCGCATGGCGCCTTGGCTTAAAGAGGGAGAGCGTGGACTACGCGTTGAGTGTGTATCGAGGCATCGTTCGGGAGGTGTATCGGATCGCGACATGGCTCCCGAGCGGATCAACGATGCGACTCCGCGATGCGGCTACGGAGGGTCGTGCTCCTGATCGCGAAGGACGCTGGGAATTTGTAGGTGAAGTCGCAGACGACGAAATACGCAAGCGCTACCTTGGAAAATCGGTCGCGGCGTACTTTCCGCCTGGAAACCAGAACCCTGTGAAGTATGTGAACGCAGGGTAGGCGCACAAAAAAACCCGCCATCTGGCGGGTTTTTCGAATGGGCAGACCCGGACTTGAACCGGGGACACCGGCATTTTCAATGCCGTGCTCTACCAACTGAGCTATCTGCCCGCTCCGTGGTCGCGTGCGACCGGTCGGGTCGCGGAGCATACCAAAGCGTGTTCTGTGTGGTCAACAGACCGGCTTCGATCGACCAGAGTCTTGCTCCAGATGAGAAAACCCAGCCGAGAATGCGGACCTGCCCTGCAATACACACGATTTCGGTGCGTTGTGCCGATGAGATGGCTGTGCGCACCACCATCGCTCGCAGGAAATCCCTGGCGGGCAGGAGCGGCGAGGCTTTATCCGCTCTCAGAAACGCGGAGAATTCCGCGCCGGGGGATACTGTTGGCATGGATGACGGCTCGCCTCGCGGCAACGCGCATCAAGCGAACTCCGATGACGCCGCGGCGGTGCAGTCGCTGCTGTCACGCGCCGCCGACGGGGACCAGCAGGCTTGGCGCGATATTATCGGGCTGTACGGTCGCCGGGTCTTCGCCATGGTGAAATCCCACCTCCGCAGCGATGAACTCGCCGAGGAAATCACCCAGTCGGTCTTCGTGACCGTCGCCCAGAAGCTCCCAGGCTCGAATTCCGGCGGATATCGCGAGCAGGGCAGCTTTGAGCCCTGGCTCTTTCGGATCACCATGAATCGGGTTCGGGACGAAGCCCGCCGAGCCAAGCGTCAGGCGCGTCCCACCGACCCGGAGACCATTTCCAGGGCGATGCCAGCCTCAGAAGCCGACCCGGCCACCTTTGAAGCCGATCCTCAGCACCAGCAACTTCGGGACGCTCTGGACCGCCTGGAGGACGCAGACCGAGAAATCATCGACATGCGCCACATCGGCGGGATGTCGTTCAAACAGATCGCTGCGGTCCTCGATGCCCCGATCGGGACCGTCCTCGCCCGTCACCATCGTGCTCTCAAGAAACTCCGCAATACCCTTGAATCCTGATCGTTCTGCCCCTGATGGCATCCTTCGCTTGCCATGGAGAACCCCATGACCGACCCCTCAAAACGCCAGTCCTACCAACACCACGCCGCGGGCCTCACGCCCGAGGAGCGTCAGTTGGCCCACCGGCTCGATGCACTGGGCGAAGCGGATCGTGGTTCGGTCCCGTCTGGTCTTGAGGACCGGGTATTCACGGCCTCGGCCAGCCACCTGCCCGCCCCCAAGCCGCTCGGCGGGGCCGCCCTGTTCTCGGCCCGTTCATGGCACGCCTGGGTCGCGTTGGCCGCCTGCTTCCTGATCGCCACCGGCATCGGGTGGTTCACTTTGACGCCGGGTGGCGGCGGTCACCCG
The DNA here is from genome assembly GCA_043101125.1 of Phycisphaerales bacterium JB050. GTDB lineage: Bacteria > Planctomycetota > Phycisphaerae > Phycisphaerales > UBA1924 > JANSXG01. Next base: position 94,714 of record JBICHT010000149.1, read on the forward strand.
GCCCCCTCCGGCAACGGCTCTTCGATCGCCCTCGCCGAACTCGAAGCCGAGGTCGGCTTCACGCTCGATGCGCTGCTCGCCTCGTACGACTTTGAGGTCGCCGAATCGACGGAGAGCGGATCATCCGATGCCTCCTCTGTCCAGGACGACTCGTTCTGGGGCACGACGCTGGACGATGAATTCTTGAACGGATTTGAGACGGAGGTCTCTCTCTAATGCGCAACCCGAGCCGATTCATTGTGCCCCTGCTGGGAGCCTTGCTCTTTGCCCTGCCGGTCTCTACGACCGTCGCCGCCGCTCCCCCGCCTCCCGCACAACCGCGTCCAACCGACGGCACGGTTGACGGACCGCCTGACGCAGAGCGTGACGCCGAAGCGAGAAACCATGCCCGTCGAATGATCATGGCACGGCTCGAGCGCATCCGCGCAGAAGAAGCCAGCCTTGAGGCAACGCTAGCCGCCATCGAAGCCGGGCAACCGCTCCACGAGTTGCGAATCCCCGGACGACAGGACCGTGGCCCGGAGGCAGGCCCCGACGACGAGCGGATTCGCCGGGATGGTGACCGTGAACGCGAGGCCCCAATCCGGGAAGATTTCACCGATGAGCAGATTGAGGCCTTCATCGCCGAGGTCTACCCGGAATGGATCGCGCAGATCGAGAAAATCCGACAGCACGACCCCGATGCTCTTCAGAAATTGCTGCGTGATCGCCGTCCGCGCTTGGTCGAGTTAATGATTGAGCGTCGGGATCACCCGGCAGTTTTTGAGGCCAGGCAAAAATTCGCGCGTTCCGAGATGATGATTCGGCGCGTCGCGTGGTCCCTGGCCAGAGCCGAAAATCCCGAGGAACGCCAGCAGGCGGAAGCGAAACTGGACACGCTCATCGGTGAGCAGTTCGATCTGCGAATCGGAGTCCTCGAGGCCGAGCTCGCGGAAGTCGAGACCGACGCGGCGAAGAAACGCGCAGAAATCGCCGAAGCCCGTGAGAACCGCGACACCCTGATCGTCGAACGCAAGGCAGACCTCATCCGCGCGATTCGTGAACGGCGCCCAGGACCTCGCGGCGATGACTCACCAGGCCGAGGAGGCCGACCAGGACGACCCGGCCCGGAAAGACCTGGAGGCCCCCAAGGTTCTCCCCGGCGCTGATCTGTTCGGGGTTCAACCTCCACGCCGGAGTCCGGTATGCTCTGCGCATGAGTGAGCGTGCCGGACGCAGGCCCAAAAAAAATCGTAAGGACGCCGATCAACCCGAATCCGTCATGGCGATGGCTGCCCCGCGCGTCCAGCGGGACAACCCTCTGACGCGATCCACGGCTGGCCTGATCGGCCTGATCGTTCTCGCGATGCTGGTGATTTCCAGTCTCGGAAGCATCCCCTGGACCTTTCGCCCCGCTGAAAGCCCGCGGAATGCGGCGGTAGTCGATGGGCAACTCATCCCCCCGCGTCTTGGGACCCCCGTGCGTTACAACGCCGGCAACCTCGACACCGTGTTGCTCCCGCCTTCCTGGTGGCATCACCTGGACGAGGATCGCCAGAAGATCGAATTCGCAGCGACCGAAGCCGCTCGTCAGGACATCCGCCAGCAGCGCCTCGACGAGGTGAACCAAACCCGTATCGATGCGTACCTCGCCGAACATCCGGACCAGAACAACCTCAGCAGCGAGCAACTCGCTCAACTCGGCTTGCTCCTCGGCGAACTCCCGGCTGATGTCGAGGTGCCTGAACCGACGGCGCAGCAGATCCAAACTCACAAGCGCTTCTACCTCTTCGGAACCGACAACCAAGGCCGAGATGTGTTCGTCAGGACGCTCGCCGGCGGTGCGATCTCAATCGGGATCGGGCTTGCCGCGGCAGGCCTCTCGGTGTTCATCGGGACGCTGTATGGTGCGCTCGCGGGCTACATCGGGGGTGCGGTTGACTCGTTCATGATGCGCATCGTCGACATCCTGTACGGCCTGCCCTACATCCTGCTCGTCGTTCTGCTCGCGGTCGCAGGCGATGCGGTCGTCGATCGCTATGACAACTATGTCCGAGTCAGTTCTTCAAACGAGCGGTACTCATGGATGGTCGTCGAAGCCAAGCGCATCGCCCAAACCGAAGCAATCGCACCTGATCTCGAACTCCGTGTCCCGCTGCCTCTCCCCGAAGCGGATGCCAGCGAAAGCCAGTATGCGCAGTACGAGCGTGCGAAGAAGGAACTCGAGGTGCTGCAAAACGCCGCGGAACCAGACCGCGACCAGGCACGACGAGCCGCCGACGCGGTGCAGACTTACACCCGCGGCTACGAACCGATCGAGGCGGAACTCTCCGCCACGCTCGGAGGCGATGAGGACCAACTCAGATCACTCGTCGAGCGAGCAACAAGCGAACAGGGACTTGAAATCCGCTCACTCAGCGCGGGGACGCGCATGCTGCTGGATGTCCTGATCCTGCTGACCGCGATCGGCGGTGTATCGTGGCTAACCATGGCCCGTGTGATCCGCGGTCAGGTGCTCTCCCTGAAGTCGCAACCCTTCATGGAGGCCGCACGCTCCATCGGCACCCCGGTCCGCAAGCAGTTTATCTGGCACCTTCTGCCGAACCTACTCGGCCCGATTATCGTCTATGCGACCCTGACGGTCCCGCAGGCCGTGCTGCAGGAATCCTTCCTATCGTTCCTCGGTATCGGCGTGCAGGCTCCCCTCCCAAGCTGGGGAAACCTCGCGGCACAAGGTCTGAACGAATTGAACACCATTCGCTCCCGCTGGTGGCTGCTGTTGTTCCCATGCTTAATGCTCGGGATCACCCTTCTCGCCCTGAATTTCGTCGGCGAAGGACTCCGTGAGGCGTTTGATCCCAAGCGCGCCCGCAAGTAGTCTGAACACAATCAAGATTCGTTTCTCACACCGATCGTGATCGAGGGCCCGCGCATGCAGAGCAAGTTTGGACTCAAGGACTTCATCCTCTATGTGCTGGTGTTCTGCCTGGCCATCACCGTCGTGTTCGCCATGAAGCAGAACGACCGCAACTTCAAGCGACTCAGCATGCTCGAAGAGGCGACCAAGCGACTCGAACTCACCGAAGGCCAGACCCGCGATGAAGTCACAAAAATTGGCGAAGAACTGATCAATGAACTCAGCGAGTCGCTCCGAGCCGAAGTGCTGATTCTCAAGAGTCAGATCGACCGCTTGGGCGAATCAGGCTCGGGTCTGAGCGTGACCGAGGGGCAGACGATCGACGAGGAAGGTCGCGACCTCTCCTGGGCTCGTCCCGGCGTTCCGGTCACTTTCCCTGAACCCTACAGTTATGTGAACGATCCGTCCGACCGCGCCGACTACGCCGTGGGCGGCGAGTTCATCGAAACCTTCGAGGCACAGTTCCCGAAGATCACGCCGTATTTCTACAGCGATGTGTACGGTCGCCGAATCGTCGATGAGTCGGTCTGTGAACAGCTCGGTCGCTATGACCCGCAAAGCCTTGAGTGGGTTGGCCTGCTCGCCGAGGCGTGGCAGATCGACCCGGACGGCATGTGGCTTCGGGCGAAGATCAACCCCCGCGCCCGGTTCTCCGACGGCGTCCCGGTGACCGCGGAAGACTTCCGCTGGACCTTCCATGACCTTGTGTTCAACCCGCAGCACGAAACCGAGCGGTTCCGGTCCACGCTGAATGTCATCGAAGAGGTCAAAGTGATCAGTGAGCGGGTCGTCGAGTTCCGCTTCACCACCGCCAACTTCACCAATGTCTCCCAGGCCCTGTCGCTCACCGTCGTGCCCAAGCACTTCTACGAGCAGTTTCAGCCTTCGCAGTTGAACCAGGCCACGGGCCTCCTGCTCGGCTCCGGTCCGTACCGCCTCGAGACGCTCGACCCCAAAAACCAGTGGACACAAGGCACTGATCTTGTGCTCGTGCGCAACGAGAACTACTGGGGCCGCAAGCCCGCGATCTCGCGTCTGCGGTTCAACGCGATCACGGACAATGTCGCTCGCCTCACGACCTTTGAAAACGGCGATGCGCACATGATTCGCGGTACCTCGGATCAGTACCGCAGCAAGACCAACGACCAGAACTTCATGGCCAAAAACCGTGCCGAACAGTGGATCAACATGCGATCCGGCTTCGGGTTCATCGCTTGGAACTGCGGCAACCGAAATGGTGAAGCGACCCCCTTCACCGATGCCCGGGTCCGGCGCGCGATGACGCACCTGCTCGACCGCGAACGCATCCTTCGTGACTTCGCCAACGGTTTGGGCGCAGTCGCCACCGGGCCGTTCCCGCCCGCTGGCCCGATGAACAACCCCGAAATCACCCCCCGCCCCTACGACCTCGAAGCAGCGAAGCGACTTCTGGACGAGGCTGGCTGGCTCCTCCGGGAAGACGGTTACCGCTACAAGGACGGCAAGCGCTTCGAATTCGAGTACACGATCTCGCAGGGGTCTTCGTACGCAGAGAAGGTCGCTGGCTACCTGACCGTCCAGTGCGCCCAGGTCGGCATTATCTGCTCCACCCGTAAAATCGACTGGGCGATCTTCGCCGAGACCCTCGACAACCGAGACTTCGATGCCATCACGATGCAGTGGTCGCAGAGCGCCCCCGAGTCCGATCCGTACCAGCTCTGGCACTCGAACTCGATCAAGAACCGCGGCGACAACTTCGCCCAGTGGTCCAACCCCCGCGCCGATGAATTGATCATGCGAGGCCGGCAGACGCTCGACAACGAAGAGCGCATGAAGATCTGGCACGAACTCCACGAAGTCTTCTACGAGGAACAACCCTACACCTTCCTCCTCAACACCCCCTGGATCCGCTTCATCTCGCGTGATGTCGAGAATGTGCATACCTACCCGATCGGTCTCGATCGCAACGAGATGTACTTCCCCGCCGCGTTCTGAGCAGACCGAAGCCTCCACTCGCGTACCTACGCACTCGGTGAACTTCGAGGAAGACTGGGCCCAATGACCACCTATATTCTCCGACGCCTGCTGTTGATGATCCCGACGCTGCTCGGCATCACCTTCCTGGTGTTCATGATCGTGGCCAACGCACCGGGCGGCATCGGTGCCACCCTCGCTCTCGGCGGCGGCGAAGGTGCGGATGCCGGTCAGAACCGTGCCATCCAGCAAGCCTATCTCGAAGACCGGTACGGCCTGAACGACCCGATCCTCGTGCAGTATGTCCGCTGGCTTGAGCGCGTCTCACCGCTCAAGTTCGGCACTCCGATGCAGCGTGACAGCGTGGGCGAGGTCATCGCCCCACCCAAGAAGCTCGATCCCCCTCCGTTCTTCGGTCGATACTACGGCGCCGACAAGACCCTGCCGGAACAAGACCAACCATCGCGAGCCAAACTGGGCCCTGACAAACTCGAAGACGCTGAAGAGATCAAGGCTCGGGTCGACGCGTACCAACTCGCAAACAACGATTACACCAACAAGCGAGGCGCATACATCGGCGCGATCGAACGACTCAAGATCGCGCTGGAGAACTACGCGATCGAGAACGGCCTCGCCGGACCGAACGATGTCATCGAAGACGGCAAACTGAACGAGTCCGTATTCCGCGGGCATGAACTCGATACCGACTCGGAATTGGGCCAGCGGGTTGTCACGACGGGCAACGAAGCGGTAACCGCGATGAAGGCCGCGATCGCTTCTCGCGATCGTCTGGCCGAGGCGTACGCCGCACGCCCGTTCCCGGATGCGATCTGCCGCATCGGCCAAGTCCCGATGGGTGTGCCGGGATTCGTCTACCTCGCACCGCCGGACTTTGGCCGATCGTTCTCCAAGGCGTTGCCGGTGAGCAAACTGATCGCCGAAGCCCTCCCTGTGACTCTTCTGCTCAACTGCATCGCGTTCCCGATCATCTACATCGTGGCCGTTCCGTCCGGCTTGCTCGCCGCGACTCACCGGGGCAGTTGGTTCGACACCGCCAGCGGCGCCCTCTACATCGCCCTTTGGTCGATTCCCGTGGTGTGGGCGGGCGTTCTCGCGGTCGGCTTCCTGGCCAACAAGGATTACATGGGCGACCTGGCCTTCCCCACCGCGGGGTTGAGCAGCAGCAACGCCGACAACATGACCTTCCTGCCTTCAGACGGACAGAAGGGGGTCTTGCTCGACACTCTCTGGCACCTCTGCCTGCCCGTGGCCTGCCTGGTCTACACCGGTTTCGCGGTCCTCTCGAAGCAGACCCGGGCCGCGATGCTGGACAACTTCAACGCCGATTATGTCCGCACCGCGAAGGCGAAGGGTGTTTCGAGAACGGACATCGTGTTCCGTCATGTGTTCCGGAACTCGCTTCTGCCGTTGATCACGATGTTCGCTTCGATCTTCCCTGCGATGCTCGCTGGCTCGGTCGTGATCGAGAAGATCTTCACGATCCCCGGCATGGGCAACCTCGTGCTCGGGGCGATCTACGAACGCGACCGCGACTTGTTGCTCGCCAATGCCCTCATGATCGGCGCGGTGAACCTTCTCGCGCTGCTCCTCGCAGATATTCTCTACGCCCTCGCCGATCCGCGCATCACCTTTGATTAACCCCCAGTAACCATACGACAGACCACGGAGACTCAACGCTTCATGTCCAAGGAAGGTTCGACAACCACCCCCACCGCCATCACCGGCATCCAAGCGATGCAGGGCCATGGTGTGCAGCAGTCGCGTGGGTTCTGGGCGGAAGCTTGGAGTCAGGTCATCCGCCGGTTCAGCGCGATCTTCGGACTGACCTGGCTCGGGATCGTCGCCTTCTTTGCGGTCTTCGCACCGATCATCGCAAGCGGCCACCCGATCCGCTTCGTCAAAACGGATGAGAACGGCGTTCGAAGCGTCTCGATGCCACTGCTGAATTTTCTCACCCCGGCCGACTGGCTGCTGCTGATCGCCACCTTCGGGGGAGGCATCTTCCTTCTGCTGCCGATCCCTCGCCTGACCCGGGCGAAGCGCGTGGGATGGATCATCGTCGCGATCGTGGCCGGCACAATCCCGGTCCTGCTCATCACACTGCTGCGCTCGAGTGCAGCGGGCGATTGGCTGTTCGGCTTGCTCAACGCAATCCGCGAACTCGAACGCGACCAGCAGGGCAATGCTCGAACCGCCTACGCCGTCGGCGCGATCTCCTTGGGGGCTTCCATCGGCCTCCTCGCGACCCTCTGGCTGCCATTCGCCGAACGCATATCCACTCGTCTCGTCTGGCTCGTCCTCGCCGTGAGCTGCAGCGGCATCGTGCTCGGCAAGACATGGGACAATAAACCTCCTCTGTTCCAGTACGGCGAGGCGATTCGCTCGGGCACCGCAGAAGCCACCTTCACACTCATCCCATGGTCACCCGGCCAGCGCCCTGTGGACCGAAACACTTCAACGATGGCCCCCGGTGAAACCGAGGATCAGGCGCTCATCCGGAACATCGACAACGCTCTGTCGAACTACCTCGACAGCGAGGATCTGCCGCTCAACGCTCCGATCGGCTCTCACGGCTTCGATATTGTCCGCGATGTCATCGCGCGTCAGCCGCTCAGCGATGAAGCCAAGGCTCGCATCACGACCAAACTCGATGAGTATCAGGCTTCGAATCCGGATGCCATCCGTCGAGACATCGGGGTCATCGATGCGGGCAAGAGTACCGGCGTGCTCGCCGAGGAGTTCGGCCGCACCGGCCAGACCTACCCCCTCGGCACGGACGATCAGGGGCGCGACATGCTCAGTCAATTGCTGCACGCCTGTCGTCTCTCCATCTCGATCGGACTAGTCTCAACCGGCATCTCGCTGGTCATCGGCGTGACGATCGGCGCTCTGATGGGGTACTTCGGCGGCTGGGTTGACCTTGTGCTCTATCGCGTCGTCGAGATCTTCATGGCGATCCCCGTCCTCTTCCTTCTGATTCTCGCGGCGGGTGTTCTCCCGAAGAACATCTATGTGATGATGATCATCATCGGCTGCTTCAGTTGGACCGGTGCCGCACGCTTCATCCGCGCCGAGTTCCTCAAACTCCGCAACATGGACTTCGTGCAGTCCGCTCGCGCCACCGGCTTGCCGCTCCGTTCGATCCTGTTCAAGCACATGCTCCCCAACGGTGTGACGCCGGTGCTCGTTGAATCATCGTTCGCCATCGCCGCCGCCATTCTGGCCGAAGCGACCCTGTCGTTCCTCGGCCTCGGCCCGGACAACCAAGCCTCTTGGGGCAAACTCCTCTCCTCCGCAACCGGGGAAAGCAGTGAGTTCTTCTGGTGGCTGGCCATCTTCCCCGGTGCCGCCATCTTCCTCACGGTGCTCAGCTACAACCTGATCGGCGAAGCGCTCCGCGACGCCATCGACCCGAAACTCAAGAAGGCCCGCGTGTAACCGACCCATGACAGCGACCACCACTCAAGCTCAGTCCAAGCCCGCGGCGACGAAACTCGACCCGAACAAGCCGCTCATGCGCGTCGAGAACCTCGCGGTCTCATTCGACAACGGCTCCGGCCCACGCATCCAAGCGGTCGACGGGGTGCGCATGTCGGTCTACCCCCGCCAGACCCTTGCGGTCGTCGGTGAATCGGGCTGCGGCAAGTCGGTCACCGCAATGAGTTCCATGCAACTCGTCCCCCGCCCACCCGGGCGCTTCGATCGCGGACGCATCATGTGGGGCGGCCAGGGAGTCGAGATCGACCTGCTGACGCTCACCGAACAGCAGATGCGTCAGATCCGCGGCAACGACATCGCCATGATCTTCCAGGAGCCCATGACTTCACTGAACCCGGTCTATACGATCGGCGATCAGATCATTGAGGCCATTCTGCTCCATCAGAATGTGAATGTCAGTGAGGCGGTCGAGATCGCAGTCCAGGCGATGAACGATGTCGGGATCCCCGAACCGCGCGAACGCATCAAAGCCTACCCCCACCAGTTCTCAGGCGGCATGCGCCAACGCGTCATGATCGCCATGGCGCTCGCCTGCCAACCCAAGTTGCTCCTCGCCGATGAACCCACCACCGCGCTCGATGTGACGATCCAGGCACAGATCCTCGAACTGCTCCGTGATCTCCAGCAGGAACGCGATATGGCGATGATGCTCATCACCCACGACCTCGGCGTGGTCGCCGAGAACGCGGATGTGGTGTGCGTGATGTACGCCGGACGCGTCGTCGAGTACGCCAATGTGTTCGAACTCTTCGCGAACCCGATGCACCCCTACACCCGGGGACTGTTTGCCTCCATCCCGAAAATGCGCGAACGCCTCGAACGACTCGTGACCATCACCGAGGTCACCGAGAACCCCGCAGAGTTCCAGAAACTCCCGGGTGCCGAGAATGGCGTCCGTCCATGGTGGCCCTGGCACGACCCGCCAAAGGATCTCCAACCCAAGGACGAGCCAGCGGGTGACTACTTCTTGCAAGAAGTCAAACCCGACCACTGGGTCGGGGTATGGCGCACCGAGGCCGTCCAAGGTCATGAGTCGCGCCCGCCGGACCTCTCCTACCGTATCGCAGACGACCCGGAGCGCCAGCCAAAGTCGTAGCACAACCGAGCCGACCCGAAGGGCGGACCCCATGCGCGCACTCATCCTGACCGATGCCGATACCGCCGCACGCGAAGGGCAACTCCTCAGCCGCATGGAGGTCGGACTCATCGGGCACGGGATCCGTATCCTCTACGCCGAACCATCCGACGACCAATTGCATGTCGACGCCGAGAGCCTCATCGCTGGCCTCGAGTACACCTCCGGCGGCTCGATCCTGACACTGAAGGCCCGCGCCAGAAAACTCGTCCGGGATGTTGATGAGGCCATCGGTTTCGATGACCCGACCAGTTCTCGCCTGGACCTTGTGCATGTCCTCGGATCGGGGGCATGGGGCATCGGGCTTCAGGCCGCGGTCTCCGCAGGATCGTATCTCGTGGTTGAAGTCCTCAACGCACAGGATCTTGAACGCGTACGCCCGTTCGAGAACCGAGTCATGCGTGCGTTTGGCGGCGAAGCACGCTTCGCGTGGCTCGCGCCGGGACCGAGCATGTACCAGGCTCTACGAGACCATGCCAAATCCGCGCCGATCTATGAAACCTATTGGGGCACACACACCTCCGCACATGCCCACCCGCAAGCAAGCGGCGAGATCCTGCCCTCGATCGCCATCGTGACTTCCGGAATCAAACAAGACCGGCTGCTGCGTTTCCTCGATGCCGTCAAGCAATACCAACCGACCGACGGAGCCGAGCACCCCATGTGCTTCCTCGACGAGCACGCCGTCAGACGCACGCACGAGGCAACGAGATATATCCGGGCGCTCGGGATCGACGATCGAATCTCCATTGTTCCATCGCTGGAACACAGCAGGGCACTCACCATGAACTGCGATGTGCTGGTGCTCCCCGATGCCGATGGGCAGCACCGATCACTCACTCTCGAAGCGATGGCCAACGGCGTGCTCGTCCTCGCCGCTCGCGACCCGCTCCTCGATGACCTGCTGATCGACCAGACCACCGCGTTGCTCGCCGATCGCCCAACACCGGGGGTCTGGAAGGATCTCCTCACAACCGTGCTGGATCGCAAGAACCTGCAGTGCCAAACCATCCGCGATCAAGCCAGACAATTCGTCAAAGAGCACCGGGTGGCTTCCGCTCACATCGATGCCATCGCCGCGGCCTACAACCAGATCTGCGGCGAGCAGGCGATCCCGTTTGGCGGCCCGGCGGACTGAATTCCTACATACGAGACGGATTCCCCACACCCCCCATCTTCCCATCTACTCCTTGCAGGCCCTGGCCACTTGACCCAAGTGCTTTACAGGCAATGATATAGGTGTGGCCCCAACGATCTGGGGTCACGACAACCAAAGACAGGATCTCCCATGAAACGGTTTCTTTCCATCGCCTGCCTTGCTGCCGTCACTCCCCTTGCACCAGCCTTGAGCGCTACCCCCTCGCACAGTTGTGGCTCGTCGTATGCAAGCGTGAAGCAACCTCGAGTGATCGTGCTTCAGACCCCCCGCGAAGGGGTCCTGCAGAACCGTTCTCCGTACCGCACTTCCGTGCGCGGGTACACCAATGATCGCGGCGCCAACCCGTACGACGCTACCTCCGGTCTGCCGTACGGCGCCACGCGTGATGCCGCTCAAGAACTGATCGTGGTCCGTCCGCGCGAGGCGGTCCCCTATATCGCCATCAGCCCGTGGGAACCGGTCACCGATCGCACGATCGAGGAACTCAGACGCAACTTCCCGTGGCTGCGCCGTACCGACTCCATTCGCAATGACCTTGTGCTGGCGAGAAACCAGTACCTGCGAGAGCATGGATACACCAGCACCGTGCGCAGTTTCAAAAACCAGTCTCAGGCCAACGCCGATGGTGTGCGTTCAAACGACCCACCGATGGTGTACTCGCCCAACCCCGAGACCGACGCACGCGAGCACACGACACCAGATCCGCAACTCATCATCATCGAGAGCGATCAGGACACGACTGAACACCTCGTTGAACAACGACTGAAGCCCGAGAGCGTGATCCGTCGGCACGAGCCTTCTGTGAACTGAGTCTGAACGCTCCGGAAATCAGCCCCGGTAGTGACACCGGCTGCTGCAGGTCTCGTGCACGACAATCTCTGCCAGCAGGTCCAGTTCCGGCTTCAGGCGGTCCCAGATCCACTTCGCGAGCACCTCACTCGTCGGGTTCTCAAGACCTTCGATGTCGTTCAGGCAATAGTGGTCGAGCTGCTTTTCGATGGGCCCGATCAATTTCTTGATCTCCGCGAAGTCGATCAGGTACCCACGATCATCCGGGATTTCGCCGCGCACGATGACATCCACGCGGAACGAGTGCCCATGCATACGACGGCATTTGTGCCCTTCCGGGAAGCACGGCAGCCAGTGCGCCGCCTCGAACCCGAAACTCTTCACCAGATCAACCTGCACTGTGCTTATACCCCTCGGGTTTGAGGATCCCAGATGAACTTGTGGAGCTGGGTCTGCATCGTGACCGGCAGACCATCCTCGAGAATCCATTCCGCGAGGGCACGCATCGACAGCCCCCGCTGACCAACGATCTCCAGCCCGGATGGCTGCTCAAAGACGGCACTCATGAGCACCGCCTTCACGCGCTCATCCAGCCGGTGCTCACGGATCTTCTCTCGAGCCCATTCGTAATCCGCCCGGTCGCAGACCACAAACTTCACCTCGTCGTGCGCCTTCAGGCGATCGATGTTCGCCCAATCGTTCCGTTCAACCTCGCCCGAGCCTGGAGTCTTGAGGTCCATGATGCGCACCACCCGCGGATCGCACTTCCCGCCGGCGTCGATGTCACAGGCACCGCTGGTCTCGATCGCCACCGTCTTGCCGAGTTCACACAGCCGATGCATGAGGTCATGCACCCTGGCCTGCAACAGCGGCTCACCGCCCGTGATCTCGACAAACGAGCACGGGTGCGAGCAGACCTCCTCCACGATCGATTCGATCGAGCGGATCGTCCCCTCCTTGAAAGCGTACTCGGTGTCGCAGAACGAGCAGCGCAGGTGACACCCCGTCAGGCGGACAAACACACAGGGCTGTCCCGCCCTGGTGCTTTCTCCCTGAATCGAATAGAAAATCTCGTTGATCCGTAGCGTGTCCGGCATCGAATCGGCCAGTATAACCAACCCTTCGGGAACACTCCGCCCTCTCAGGACGAGGCTTCGGCCAACTTCCGCTGCAGGTGCTCCACACGAGCCTGCCCGTTCGGGTGCCCCAGCATTCGAGCCCGTGTCGCCAGATCCACCGCCTTCTCAAGCCGACCCGCAGCATCCATCGCATCGGCGGCCATCATCATGATCTGAGCATCGGTTGGCGAGGCCTCCGCGGCACGCATGGCGGTATCTGCCGCCCGATCCTTCTGATCGAGCGCCTGAAGCGTCAAAATCACATCGTGCAGCACCGCAGCGTTGGTCAGCCGGGTGTACTCATCGATCGCCGTCAACACCGCAAGCGAGTCCTCCAGCCGCCCGAGCCGTCGGAGCAGCCTCGCCTCGGTGACGCGGAAGGCGTACTGGTTCGGGTCCAGATCCCGGGCTTTCCGGGCAAACTCCAAACCCTTCTCCGACCCTCCCTGCTGCAGATCGATCTCCGCGAGCATGCCATAAATAATCGGCTGCTCGGGATCCTGCTGAAGGGCGATGAGCAGCGTCGCTTGGGCATCGGCCAGCCGTTGTTGCTGCATCTGCAGCGCGCCAAGGAACACAAAGAACCGGATATCCGGCGTATCGCTCATCGCGATCGCTTTGCGGACCTCCGCCATGGCATCCTCGATCAGTCCGGCGGCCTTGGCATACCCGGCGGCGGCGTAGCGGTATTCAGGATCATCAGGGCCGATCTTATAGGCCTTCTGCATCTCCTCATACGCCTCACCCGGACGACCCTGATGCATCCGTAACTCGGCATTGAGCAGACGCAGATCCTGGCTGTTGGGTACTTTCTTCAACGCCGCGGCAAGGATGCTGTCCGCGGCCTCGAAATTCTCTTGCAAAAAATAGGTCTCGACCGCCTGGCGAGTCCGTATCAGGTTCCGTTCCAACTCGGCCCCTGAGAGCTCCGTCGTAGTGTCCTCCACGGGCTCCTCGGTCGCGAGGCGAATGGCGAAATATCCCATCGCGGCGACGATGACGAGAGCCGGGATCAGGATGAGCAGGGCCTTGGCCACAGTGCCGCGTCGATCACGGGTCCGCCCGAACGGAACGGTCGAATTTTGCTGAGTTGCTGAGTGCATACCCAAGCATATCGGCTCCGATACACTGAAGGCCCCACACCCAGAACCAAACCGTACGAACACCTCCCAGCGGAGCCAGCTTTGTCTTCGACCGCACCCGCCACAACCGACGCCACCGCCGAACTCCCACGCAAGTATGTGCCACCCGAGCACGAACCGAGAGTCCGCGACCTCTGGGATCGCTCTGGGGCCTTCCACGCCGATCCCAAAGCCGTGCTCGCTGGCGAGGGCAAGCCCTACTGCATCCTCATCCCCCCGCCCAATGTCACGGCCCGGCTCCACCTCGGTCACGCCCTGAACAACACCCTGCAGGACATCCTTGTCCGAGCCCATCGCATGAAGGGCTACGAGACGCTCTGGATGCCCGGCACCGACCACGCGGGCATCGCGACGCAGACCGTCGTGGACAAGCGTTTGCAGGCCGAGGGCCAGCCCGCGCTCAAGGACTACAAACTCCGCGAGGCCGCAGGCGAACCCGGGCGTGAAGAGTTCACCAACAAGGTTCAGGAGTGGAAGGACGAGTACGAGCAGGTCATCACCGACCAACTCAAGATGATGGGCTGCTCCTGCGATTGGGCCCGCCAGCGGTTCACGATGGATGACATCTGCGCCCGTGCCGTCCGCGAGGCCTTCTTCCAACTCTTCAAGGATGGCCTCATCTATCGCGGCAAACGCCTCGTCAACTGGGATCCGGTCACCCAAACCGCGCTCTCCGACGACGAGGTCGAGATGGAAGAGGTAGCCGGCAACTTCTACTACCTGCATTACCCGCTGGTGGATGAGAACGGCGCGTACATCACCGTCGATGCCCTGCGCGATCGAGGCTACCCCGCCGAGCACCTGCCCGAGCCCGTCTCCCTCGACGGCACCGACAACATCGCCTGCATCACCGTCGCCACCACCCGCCCGGAGACCTACTTCGGCGACACCGGTGTGGCGATCAACCCCAAGGATCCGCGTGCCGCGGCCCTCCGTGGGCTCAAGGTCAAACTGCCGCTGGTCGGGCGCATCGTCCCGATCGTGGAAGACGACTATGTGGTCATGCCGGACTTCATCACCGGCGAAGACTCCGGCGATCCCAAGGCCCAGATGGCCACCGGCTTCCTGAAGGTCACCCCCGCGCACGACCCCAACGACTGGGAAATCGGTCAGCGCCACGGCCTGGAGATCATCAATGTCATGGCCCCCGATGCGTCGATCTCCGATGCGCACGGCTGGACCGACATCGGCGACGCGAAGGACTTCATCGGCCTCTCGCGCGAGGACGCACGCATCGAGGTCAAGAAGCGTTTCAAGCCCCTCGGCCTGCTCGGCGAAGTCAAGCCCTACCGCCACAGCGTCGGGCACAGCTACCGCTCTCACGCCGCGATCGAGCCCTACCTGTCAGACCAGTGGTACTGCAAGGTGACGGACGAAAAACTCCGCGGCTGGGCGAACGATGCGCTGGTGCCCGAGCAGCGGACGAGCGGCTCTACTTCATCTAGTGGGACGGGCAGCGGCTCCCTCCGCTTCTACCCCGACCGCTACGCCAAGACCTACGAAACCTGGCACGACAACCTGCGCGACTGGTGCATCAGCCGCCAACTCTGGTGGGGGCACCGGATCCCGGTGTGGCATACTCGCATGACCGTGGAACGCGGCATGTCTGCAGAAGAAGGCGACTTTGGTGCTTGCGGACTCGACCATCTCGCACGAGGCGAATACGAACATGGAGCCATTCGGATCCATGATGAAACCGGCAAGGAAGTCGATCCGAAGGTCGTACTTTCTGTGGACCAAAAGAGAGATCGCACATTCGACATATTCGTCTGTTATGACGGCACTGATCTGAAGGATTCAGCCCGTCTTGAAAAAGCAGGCTTCACCCAAGACCCCGATGTCCTCGACACCTGGTTCTCCTCCGCCCTTTGGCCGCTCTCCACTCTGGGCTGGCCGGACTCCGAGCAGTCCGACGACACGCGCGATCTGCTCGACGCGTTCAACCCGACCTCTGTCCTCTGCACCGCGCGCGAGATCATCACCCTCTGGGTCTCGCGTATGGTCATGTTCAACCGCTACTTCCTCTCTCCCGACGGCGGCCAGACCCCCGGACAGATCCCCTTCTCCGATGTGTTCATCCACGCGATGATCCAGGACGGCGAGGGGCGCAAGATGAGCAAGTCCCTTGGCAACGGCGTGGACCCGCTCGACATCATCGACTCCCACGGCTCCGACGCCCTGCGCTTCACGCTCGCCAACATGGCGACCAACACGCAGGATGTCCGCATGCCCGTCGAGCGGGATGAGACGACCGGCAAGAACACCTCACCCAAGTTCGACATCGGGCGCAACTTCGTCACCAAGCTCTTCAACGCGACCAAATTCGCGCTGATGAACATCGACGAGGCCACCACCACTTCCACCGATCCGGTCAAAGCCGAATCACTCTCCGCCACCGACCGCTGGATGCTCAGCCGCCTGCGCACCACCGTCGACCGCTGCGAATCGGCGCTCGCCAACTACACCTACAGCGAGAACGCCACCGCGCTCTACGATGTGCTTTGGCGCGACTACTGCGACTGGTACCTCGAAGCGGTCAAACCAACCGTCAAGACCAACCCGACGCAGCAGGCCATCCTCGTCACCGCGCTCGACGCGATCGTCCGCCTGCTCCACCCGGTCTGTCCGTTCGTCACCGAGACGCTGCACCCGCACATCCAGCGAGCCAGCGCCAAGGTTGGTGAGGTCCCCGGCATCGAGCTCGGCGAGGCTGAGGAACTGCTCTGCACCACGCCGTGGCCGGACATCGCCGCCGACCTCCGCAACGATGAAGCCGAAGCCGCCTTCGAGTACCTGCGAGGCCTGACCGAGTCCGTCCGGCAGGTCCGGGCCCAGAACAAGATCGGCTTCAAGACCCCGGTCACGCTCCACGCCCCCGCGGCGGTTCTCGATCGCATCAAAGCCGGCTCCGGTCTCGTCGAGACGCTGTCCAACTCCACCCCCACCACCGATGCCCACGGCGCGGGCGCGGTCCCCTTCACCTACGAGGCCGAGGAACTCTTCGTTTCCGGCTTCGCCGATGGTTCTGGCGTCGACGCCGAATCCGCCAAAGCCCAGCTCGAGGAATCCAAGGCCAAACTCGCCAAGGACATTGCTGCCCTCGAAGGGCGCCTCGCGAACAAAGGCTACACCGACAAGGCCCCGGCTCACCTCGTCGAGGAAACCCGCAACCAACTCGAGCAGAAGAAGACCGAACTCGCCGCCGTCACCAAGCGTCTGGACGAACTCGGATGATCGCTCGCTTCGCAATCACCGCGACCGTACTCGTCGCGTTGGGCACACTCTCCTCCTGTTCCGGTTCAGGGTCCGGCTCGGGGACGCGCGCCGTGGCGCGCGAGGCTTCGCTCGGCGCGATCGCCGTGACCGAAGGCGTCCTCGCTCGCGAGCCCTGGCAATTCGGCGATGCCTCCGGCGAGGTCATCCGGACCCGCAATTACCGCATCTACACGACCGAGTCCAACCCGGTTCTCGCGGAGCGCCTGACCGGTTTCACCGAGCACGCGCTCGCGCACTACCGCACCGCGATCATCTCACTCCCCGAGCCCCCCCAACGGCTCGATACCTACCTGATGGACAACCGGGCCCAATACGAGGGCGTCACCCGACGCCTGCTGCCCGATCAGGCCGAGACCATCCTGAAGATCGCCCGTGGCGGCTTCGCGTCACGCGGCATCGGCGTCTACTACGACATCGGCCTCTACGACACGCTCGCCATCGCCGCCCACGAGGGCTGGCATCAGTACATCCAGCGCACCTTCGCGAACCCGCTGCCCGTCTACCTCGATGAGGGACTCGCGACCTACATGGAGGGCCACTCCTGGGTCGTCGGCCCACGGGTCACCACACCGATCTTTCGCCCGTGGGGCAACATCGAGCGCTTCGACCAACTCCGCTCGGCGGTCAGCAACGGACGAACAGTCACGCTCCAGACCCTGACCAACAACCGCCCCCAGGAACTCATCCAAACCGTCGGCTCCGGCACGCTCGACTATTACGCTCAGGTCTGGGCTCTCACGCATTTTCTGAACACGCCGGAGCACCGTGCCTCACTTGGTTTGCTCCTGCAGGAGGCCGCCAACGGCAAGATGCGATCCCGTCTCATGGATCGCTACGGGCGACGCGAAGCCACCGCCCTGCTCACGCGGCGTATCGGCTCGGAGATCCTCGAGCTCTACTTCATGGAAGACATCGAGGAACTCGACCGCCAGTACCAGGACTACATGGTGAAACTCGCGGGCGTCGGCTCACGCGACGCCATCGCCGCCGGTCGCTCGCCGTTTGAGTAATCGCTCTGGCGGGACGGGCATCCTGCCGGTCTTCTTTGGTTGGACTACTGGACGGGCAGGATGCCCGTTCCACCATCGAACAGCCCGAACATCTCCGCCGCCACGAGCGCCATGACCGGCCCCGCGGTGTATCCCAGCCCGATCATGCCCTCGTGCTTGCCACCGCTCTCGACCGCCGCGGGCCCGGCCTCCATCGCGTAATACAACGCCGCAGCGTACACCGCGCCGATCCCCGCACCCAGAAACGCGAGGCCGATTCCCATCCACAGCAGCCCGTTGAAGTTGTTGGACAGGTCCGCCGCGACCGGTGCAAGCGCGCACACGACAAACCCCGCCAGCATCAGCCCGCACGCCCAACACGCGGTCCGCCAGCGCCCGTGCCAGCCGTGCCAGCGTTCGAGCAGAACGAACATGCCCAGACGCGAGGCCATCCAGATCGAGGCGAACGGAGTCTTCTCCCCCTCCGACAAGCCCATCTCGCCGAGCAGGTGTGGCAGCAGCGGCGTCAGCGCCGAGTGCAGCGCGTAACTGCCCAGCAACGACACCCGGAACACCCGCAGCAGTTTGATCGCTCGCTGCGGATCGATCTCGTGCTCAACCTCGGCCATCTCGGCATGCGGCGCGGGCTCGCGAGGGAACCACGCCAGCAGCCCGGCCGTCGCGAACATCGCTACACCGAGCAGGCCGAGGATGACCCGCGGCTGCGTCTCCATGAACCCTGCCATGCCCCACATCGCCAGCACGATCGCCGAGGCCCAGACGATGTTGAACCGCCCGGTGATCGAGCGCATCGCCTTGCCCCTGCGACCACCCGACAGGTACGCCTCGACCAGCGGCCACATCAGCCCCTGCAGCGTGATGAAGATCCCCGCGAACACCCAGATGGCCCACACCGCCGGTGTGAACGCCGGGATCATCGCCGACCCGCCCATGCCGATGCACACCGCCGCGAGCACCGCGCGCCGAGACAGGCCGGGCTTCGCATCGATCAGCCGCGTCACCAGCGGCCCGGCGACCAGCGCGGAGATCGCGTAGATCAGCCCCAGCCCCGCGCCGAGGACCAGGTTGCTCTCTTCTTCGAAGTCGTACGCCGCCTCGGTGATGAAGAACACGCCGCTCCAGCCGACCGCTGTGCCGATGCTCCCCAGCCAGGTGACCGCGAGCACCGCCCACGCCGGGGCGACCACACGCTGCACCACTGACCCGCTCCTGTCACTCATTGGCTTCAATCGCTCGCTCCTGCCGGACAAACCGGCCTTAGCGCGGCAGGATACCGCCCCGAATCCATCGCAGCATTGCCTCGGGCCGACAAACGGCGTATCCTTGCAGAACAAACGCGCCCGTAGCTCAATTGGATAGAGCGCTGCCCTCCGAAGGCAGAGGTTGCAGGTTCGACCCCCGCCGGGCGTATTGCCGAAACGAAAGCGACCCCCCCAACCGGTGGGGTCGCGTCGGTTTTGGGTTGCTTGAATTCAGCCCCGAGCAGCCCTCACTCCCCCAACTGCTCCTTGCCCGGCAGCGAACTCGGCCCTGAACCAACGACCTTCTCGTAGCCGTTGCCGCCCTTCACATACTTCGTGAACCCCATCTTCTCCAGACTGGAGTCGCTGGTGAGGCGTTTGTCGCGCGCGGTCGAGTGCTGGCCGCCGATCATCGGGGGCTGGATGATCCGCTGCACCGGCTCTCCGGTCTCGGGGTGTTTCTTGAGCGCATCGTCCTTCATGGACTGCACCACCTCGAAGACCTCGCCCTCGGAACCGTCGTCCGTGATCACCTGGTAGACATACACCGGCATGCTTCGTCCTCCGTATCGTTGATCTCGCGACCGGCCTACATCGTCACTCTGCGAACATCGCTTCAACAAACTGGTCCGGGTCGAACGGCTCGACATCCTCGGGTCGCTCGCCGACGCCGATGAACTTCACCGGCACGCCGACCGCCTCGTGGACCGCGACCACCACGCCGCCCTTGGCCGTGCCGTCGAGTTTGGCCAGGAACAGGCCGGTCACATCAATCGCCTCGCTGAACTTCTTGGCCTGTTGCACGGCGTTCTGCCCGGTGGTCGCATCGAGCACCAGCAGCACCTCGTGCGGCGCGCCCTCGATCTTGCGTGCCACCACATCGCGGATCTTCGTGAGCTGCCTCATCAGGGGGTCCTGCGTCTGCAGACGCCCCGCGGTGTCGATCAGCAGCACATCCACCTTACGGGCCAGCGCCGCATCGCACGCATCGAACGCCGCGGCTGCCGGATCGCCGCCCTGCTGGCCCTTGACGATCTGCACACCCAAACGCTCCGACCAGATCTCCAGTTGGCGCACCGCGCCGGCCCGGTAGGTGTCGCAGGCGGCGAGCAGCACACTCTTGCCGTCATCCACCAGACTCTTGGCGATCTTCGCCACGCTCGTGGTCTTGCCCGCGCCGTTCACGCCCGCGACAAGGATCACCGTCGGCAGACCAGTGCTCGCTGTATCGGTGAAGTTGATCCGCCGGTCTTCCTCGGGCCACAGGGCCTTCAGTTCGCGCTTGAGGTAGTCGAGCACCTGCTCGCCCTTGGTCATCTTGCCGGCCTTGTAGTCGGCCTTGATGCCCGCGATGAGTTGCAGCGTCGTCTGCACACCGATGTCGGCCTGGATCAGCCGCTTCTCGAGATCACGGATCAGTTCATCATCGAGCTTGCGCCCGATCAGCATGGAACGCAGCCCGCTAGCGAAGGTCTCGCGCGTGCGCTCCAGGCCCTTCTTGACCTTCCCGAAGACCGACTTCAGAAGCGCCATCTCAGTTTGCCTCCACGGGCTCTGGCTTCTCGCCCTGCATGTGCTTGTAGATCTTGTCGAGCACCGCGTTCACGAAGCCCGGGCTGCGCTCGGTGCTGTATTTCTTGGCCAGTTCGACTGATTCGTTGATGACCGCCTTGGGCAACGCCCCCTCCTGCTGCATCTCCCAGCAGGCCAGGCGCAGGATCGCGCGGTCCACCGCCGGCTGGCGGTGCGCGGGCCATGTCGGGGCGTACTGACCGACCAGACGATCTGAATCACGACGCACGCCGTAGGCAGCCTCAGCCCGTTCGAAGGCCCGGGCGATGTCCTTGGGCTCAGGAGCCGAGCCGTCGTCGAACTCGACCTCCGCCAGGCTTTCCTGCACATGCACGCTGTCCTGCGGCGTAAGCCCGCCCTCCGACAGGGCATCGAGCTGAAACAGGGCCTGGAAGGCCAGCATCCGGATATCGCGAGGTTTCGCCATGGGTGGGTCGAGTCAGTAAAGAAGAGAAACGGAGGCGGATTGCCAAGGAAGAAGCGGAAACAGAATCCCGCGATGGAACCAACAGTCAGGACTACAGGATAGGCGATCAGGCCTCGTCGGGTGCCGTTTCATCGGCCCCGTGCAACAGTCGCAACGACGCGATCAGCCCCGCCGACCGGAGCGCGGCCTCCATCGCTTCGGCCCCCTTGTTGCCGAGCTTGCCGCCCGCCCGAGCTTCCGCCTGATCCGGGCTGTTCACGGTCAGAACCCCCACCCCGAAGGGGACCCCCGTTTCCGCCGAGGTCTTGGTGAGTTGCTGAAAAATCGCGTGGTTGATGACCTCGTCGTGGCTGGTCTCGCCCCGGATCACGCAGCCCAGCACCACCACCACGCCGTAATGCCCGGTGACGGCCAATTCCGCCGCCATCGTCGGCAGTTCGAGCGCCCCCGCCACCTCCACCACCGTCGCCTGGCCGAGTTCACCCGCCTCGCGGGCCAGGACCTCCAGCGCGCCGTCGCGCAGCTTCTCCGTGATCCAGCTGTTGTACTGGCTGACCACGATCGCCGCCCGGAACACGCCGCCGAAGGCGCGGGCGATGTCAGGGATTGGAGTGGGTTCAACCGTTTGTTGCTTCACCTGTGTCATGAACGCCCAATCGTACCCGACCCGGCATCGACCGGCTCCGATGCGGCTACGATGACTGCCCATGAGTTCCCTGATTGCCCGACTCTCCCCGCTGCTGCACCTCACGCGCATTACCGCCGCGTTCGCCGTCACGGGCAACATCTGGTTTGTGATCCTCTGGACCCGCACCGTCGAAGCCGAACGGGAGGCAGCCACGGCTGCGCGGGGAATCTCCACCGCCAGCGTCGCACTGCCGCTGGCGGTGCTGGCAGGGCTCTTCGTCGCGCTGGGGTTCTACGCGTTCGCCATGGTCGTCAACGACATCATGGATTACCGACGCGATCGCACGCTCCACCCCGACCGTCCACTCCCCGCCGGACGGGTCTCGCTCGACGCCGCCCTCGGCCTGACCGTGTCCACGGTTCTGCTGGCCATGTTCGGTGCGCTCATGCTCGGCATCGAGCCCGCGATGCTCGCGATCGTCACAGCCGCGGCCATCCTGCTCTTTAACGCCTCGGCCAAATTCCTGCCCTCGATCGGCCTCGTGCTGCTGGGTCTGATCTATGCCGCCCATATGCTCATCGCCAACCCCCAGATGCTCTTCCTCTGGCCGGTCTGGCTCGCGATGACCCACGCGCTCATGGTCGGGGCCTTCACCCACCACCTCGCCGGGCGACGCCCCACGCTGAACCGTCGAACGCTCTTGCTGGCGATCATCGGCTGGGCCTTTTGGTCGCTGGTCCTCGCCACGCTCTCGGTGATCAGGAACAACGCCCTCTGGCCCTCGTTCGTCCCCGTGAGCGCCGCGATCGCCCCGGCTCTGCTCGCTGGGCTGTTTCTGCTGTTCGCCATCTCCAAGACTCGTTCGACCCGGAACGCTAGCAAGGCCGCAGAGAAGGTCCAGCGGTACGGTGCCCTATGGCTCCCCATGTACGCGGCGACCTGGGCCTTCGGTGCGGGCCTGCTCTGGCCGGGTGTCACCCTGGCTGTGCTGAGTCTTGTGGGCCTGCTTGGGATGACGATCCTTCGGGAGTTGTATTCGCTCGTCGAGCACCCAATCGGCTACCGCCGATAAGAAAGACCCGCGTGAGCGGTTACACTGGTGGCCATGTCCAGAACCGCCATCATCGTGCTTGTGATCGTCGCCCTCGGACTCGGAGCCACGCTCTATTTCGTCAACCAGAAGCCGCACTTCGCGGGCGGGAACGGCTCATCGCCAGGGTCTTCCACCCCAACCGGCCCTGCCTTCGAGGTGGACACCGCACAGGTCGTGGCACTCACCGTCACCGAACCGGGGGGAGTCACCCGCTCCGTCTACAAGACACCTGTCGGTGGCTGGATTTACGCCGAACTGCCCGTCACGACCGAACCCGATATCGGCTGGCCGGTGGATGTCTCCCGAGTGCGCTCTGCATTGCAGACACTGTCCCCGATCCCCGCAGCCGGTCGATCTGATTCAGTCACCGTTGATGATTCCGCCCCGATCATTGAGCTCCGTCTCGCCGACGGCACGGTTCGCTCGCTTCAGGTTGAGCGTGAATCGGTTGGCGGGAACTCACTCGCTCTGGTCGATTCTGAGCAAACGGTCCTGATCCCGTCCGATACCGTGTCGGATATTCTCTCCCAAGGCCCCGAATCCTGGCGCCTCACCTCTCCGCTCGCGGGCCTCAACAGTGATCCCTCGCGGATCACGATCGCCTCCGGTAACAATCGCGTCGCATTGGCGAAGGTTGAGAACCGATGGACGATCCGAGGCCCGATCTCTGCCCGAGCGGACGAAGTGATGATCCGCTCCCTGCTCAGTGAACTCGCGAAAATGCGGATTTCCGAGTTCACCGACTCCACCAACCTCGTGACGGACCCGGTTGTCACATTCGAAGTGGAGCGTGACGATGTGGTCTCGTCCGACGGCAGCGCAAGGCGGGTGACACGCCGCGTCTTCTCCATCGGCGGCGCGATGCCCCCGGGTGGCCCCCTGCGGCGCGCGACTGTTCGCGGCACCGACTTGCCACCTGCAACCGCCATGATCATCGAGCGTGGCGGCATCAGCACGGACGAGCAGTTCATCAAACTGGCTGAGCCCGAGATCTATATCACCAAGCATCCGCTTCACGAACGTCGGGAGGACATCGGCATCATTCTGTTCCGCCCGATCGGGAATATGGATGCCGAACGCGGGTTCCGCCGAGACCTCGAAGGCTGGAATGAGATGAACCGTGATGGCGGGATGCGCACCGCCGAACTGCCCGACCGAGAGGCCCTCGACCAGGCAATCACCATGCTCACCACCGAGACAGGCACGCCCCGGATCGCTTCCGAGGTCGATCATTTCCGCCCACTGACGCGCGTCGAACTCTACACCCTCGACGGTTCAGACCTTGGTAGTCTCCAGGTCGGTTACACCGACGGTGTCGTCTCGGTTCGAAGGGGAACGGTGCTGTGGCTCTATCCTGAGACCATCGCGCCGAGCATGTTCATGCTTCCCGCGCCAGACCAAATCGAACCGGAGCCAGAGCGTGTACCCAGCGGCGCTGGCGGAGCGAACCCGCAAGGCAACAAGTAGCCGCCTCAGTCTGTCGCGCTGTAGATCAAACGCACATCGCCCCCAATTCGCTTCACATGATCCAGTCGGTAGCACGCGGCGTCCGCAATGCGCTCGGCCTCTTCTGCCTGCACGGGTGGCATGCCCCCACCATCGGCCAGCAACTTCGGGGCGACGAACACGCACAACCGATTCAGGAGCCGTTCGCGATGCAACGAGCCGAGCAGGCCCGGTCCGGATTCGACCATCACGGTCGAGCAGCCGCGTTCGGCAACCAGCCATCGGAGCAGATCCGCCATGTTCAACCGACCGTCGGCCCCGGGTTCGAACGCCACCACATCGACACCGCGTTCGAGCAGCGTGCGATACCACGATGCGTTGGACTTGAGAACCGTTGGGGCGACCGCGAGCGTGAGCGGCGCACCGCCGGTGACCGAACGCACGAGTTGAGAGTCGAGCGGCAGCTTCCCGTGAGGATCGACCACCACACGCCGGGCGACCCGGCGCACCGGGACACCCCGCGCAGTCAGCAGCGGATCGTCGGCCAGCACGGTCCCGATGCCGGTCAGCACCGCGTCCACTTTGGCTCGAAGGCGATGGACCGAGCGGCGTGAATACTCGTTTGAGATCCATTTGGAGTCACCGCTCGCCGTCGCGATGCGCCCGTCGATGGTCTGAGCCCACTTGGCGATCACCCAGGGCAACCCGGTCTTTATTCGATACTGAAATGGCTCGGACACCGCGATCGCCGCTGGGCTGGCGTGCGATTGCGTGACCTCGATGCCAGCTTTCCGAAGCGCAGCAGCGCCCCCCTCGGCCAATGGGTTTGGATCGCCAGACGCATAGACCACGCGGGCGATTCCAGCCCTCGCCAGAGCCGCAGCACAGGGTGGCTGTTTGCCGTGGTGGTTGCACGGTTCAAGCGTGACCCACGCTGTGGCCCCAGCCGGATCGATGCCTCGTTCAGCGCACTGGTGCAGGGCCTCGGCCTCGGCATGGCGCTCTCCGAACCTTTGGTGATGACCCACCCCGAGAATCTCAATGCCTGAGTCCATCTCGCGTCCGATGACGCAACCGACTGTGGGGTTGGGCTCGACCGCACCAAACCCACGCCAAGCAACTCTCGCGGCGAGATCGAGCATGGCTCGGTCGTGTCTGGATCGTGATTCGGACATGCTCACAGCGTACGCCGATCGTTCCTCAAGCGTTCCGACGCAGGGCTCGAAGTTCTTCCGGAGTTGCGACGGACCGAAGGTCTTTGAGATATCTCGCGCCGTCCTGGGCATAGCCAGCGGTAGGCTTGAGTTCGGCACACCGGGCAGACCAGTATTCGTTCAGCCGAGCGATGAGCAGTTCCCGGACCAGTTTGGCGGTCATGGAAGCCAGCGCGACCGGCAGGTGGCGGTTCTCCGCCTCGACCTCGAAACTCACGCGGAGCCGGCGTCCGTCTCTGTGGAGGTCGTACACACTCCGACCCGCGGTCTCGCCAACAACCTCGACTGTAGCATCGGGGACCATGCGGGTGAGCGATTCGGCGTATCTCGTCCGCCCTCCCTGGCGATCCACGACTACGCGGGGGCAGGTCGCCGGATCGTCCTGCTGAGCCGCGTCCGACTTCCACACCCGACGGATCAGCGAGGCGACGCGCAGGAACGACAACTCAGCCTTGGTCGAACATCGACGGAGGTCGTCGTTGAATCGGCGCTCGCAGGTGACGGCGCAACGCATCTCCAGCGGCGAGATACCGGCTTGCTCGCACCTGGACCGCAGTCTACTCGCGAGCAGTCGCAGATGATCCGCGGTGGTTCCCAGCGGGAGTTGCCGGTCATTCTCGCTGGCGTACCACGGCAGTTCACCGGGCTCGGCGTGGAGCGTCTGGAAGAGCTCGCCCTCGGTCGCAGCGGGCTGGGTCGCGTCCCCGAGCACCGAGCCGAAACTGAGTACCCCGATCTCCAGATGATGCAGCGGATGGAGGCGCTTCACCGAATTGGCGAGCTTCAATGCCTTCGAATCGGCGACCGCAAAACAAGAAGAACTGGCCTCCTTGCGCGTGCGACAGACGATCGGCCCGAGAGCCGCCCAAAGATCTGGCGCTCCCGCCTCAGCATGCACGAGTTCGTCCGGGACCTCGAACACACTCGAAGCGACACACAGTGGCCCGAGGATCGGACCGTACCCAGCCTCATCGATACCCGCGTAGATCATGCACCCACTCCGCTCATCGTGCGAGTATCGGGGCAACTGAGGTACACGACAAGCCGAGGCTGCAAAAACAACCGCACGCCCTGATGGGCGTGCGGCGGTGGATTTTTGATTCACGCACTCTCGTGCGTCAGAGGTCTGAGATCAGGGAAGATCGCGCCCACGGATACCGCCGTAGGTGCAGATGTAGGGAATGTCGAACACCGAAGTCGTACCTTGGTCAACATAGAAAAGCTGCAGAACATTGCCAGCGTTTTCTTCGGGGTTCCCCTTCAGCGCTTCTGTGTAGGCGCGTGTCGAGCGCGAACTGCCGTCGGCAAAGGCGACGGTGCTGGTTGCACCCTGTTCGTACCAACTCTCGATGTCCGGATCATGGACTGCCTTGTCGAGGAAGAACGCGACCTTATTCGAGGGGTAGGTCACATCGCTCAGCCGATTCTTGCGAACAATTTCGGTGTAGTTCGCGACGGTCGGAACTGCGCCGCCACCGTTGGCGAACACCCCGTATGTGTTGTTGAGCGTCTGGTTGATCGGGGTCCCGGTTCTCGGGTTCTGAAGCCAGATCTCAGGAGTGCAGACCATGCTGCTTGGGTACAGGTATGAACCGTTGGAGATACCGCTCGGTGCCAACAGGTTCAGACCATCCTGCGTGATCGGTGCAATCTGACCGTTGACCGCCGGAAGAGCCGGGAACTCGCCCTGGCGATCGACACGCAGCCAATCCAGGAAGATATCCCACTCCTTGCGCCCCCGAACATCAGAGGGTGACAGGAAAATGTCCTGCATCGCCTGAGCACCGCTGCCTTCGACCATGAACTCGCTCATGACCACCCAATACATGTGCATGACGCACTGATTCGCGTTCATCCACGGATCGGCATACAGGTAATGGGTGGGCGGCCCACTTGGGTTGCCCATCACGCGGATACCAGCTGTGCCGAAGCTGAATCCATTCACCGGGCGGTCTTCAGTTGCGAAACGGAATGACGGCACGCCACGCGGGCCGTAGGTCCCAGTCAGGTCACCGCCAGGGGAATCCGGGGCGTTAGGCAACGCTTGGTCGTTGGCTGCGGCGTAGTTCGACATGCCCTGCGCGTGCTGAGCCATATTCGAAGTACAGGCCGAGATACGAGCCTGACGACGCGTCTGACCCACTGCTGGCAGCAGGATCGAGATCAACAGGGCGATGATCGAAATCACCACCAACAATTCCACGAGCGTAAAACCGCTCTTCTTGCGAATGGCCCTGGAGGCCTCCTTCTTCTGCCCGAGTGGAACCAATGGTCTCAGCGTCGCGTGAGGCGAAATAAATGTGGTCCCACGCCGGAGTACAGAAAGACAACGACAGAGCACGATTCCGACTCTGGAATCGTGAACTCCTACGGATCACTTGAAAGCGACCCACCCCACGCGAGTGCTGACGCGTATTAATACGCAATTCGCCCGACCAAGATTCGGATTTCAGGCAAAGATTCGGTGGATTTTCTACCGGCTAACCCCTAGGAATACAGGTGTACGCGCTAAACTACTATCGCGATTGAATTTGCCGTTTCATCACGCGGCGAACACCGCCCAGTCTGGGGGGGCAAAAAATAAAATCAGCCACCCGCAGGGTGGCTGAAGTTGCTGAAACTGGTTCCTCAGATCACTCTGGGACGCCATACGGCGTCGCCGGGGCATCCTCGGAGGGCGGCGGCGGGTCGAAGTTGTCGACGATCTCACCGCCCTTGGGCTTGCTGTCGCCGCCACCAAAGGTCATGGCGATAACGATCCCTGCCACGGCGAGGAGCACAACCGCGACGACGATCTTGATGGTGTCGTTGGATTTCATGTCCTGATTCCTGTTACGGGTTCTGAGCAGAAAGGCAGCACGCGAACGAAGGTCGCGTGCTGCTGTAGTTTAGCCGCTTTCATCCGCGGTGTCGCGTATTCGCAACATCACGAATTCAGGATCACGGAATCAGAGATCACGGCCACGGATACCACCCCAGTTGCAGATGTAGGGCACATCGAAAGAGGAGGTGGTTCCCTCGTTGGTGTAAAAGAGCACGAAGCGGTTTCCGGCGTTCTCTTCCGGATTGGCTTTGAGTGCGTCGGTATACGGGCGCGTCGCGCGAGAACTACCGTCGCTGAGGGCGACCGGGCAGGTCGCACCCTGCTCGTACCAACTGCGAATATCGGGGTCGTGGACTGCATCATCCATGAAGAACGCAACCTTATTCGAGGGGTGAGACACATCGCTCATGCGGTTCTTGCGGATGACCTGGGTGTGGTTGGTGGCAGTCAGGGGGGTGTATGTGTTGAACTGGCCCCAACTATTGAACTTGGTTGCATCGATCGCATTCCCGTTCCTCGGGTTGCGCAGCCAAATCTCTGGGGTACACA
The DNA here is from genome assembly GCA_043101125.1 of Phycisphaerales bacterium JB050. Lineage (GTDB taxonomy): Bacteria > Planctomycetota > Phycisphaerae > Phycisphaerales > UBA1924 > JANSXG01. Next base: position 123,705 of record JBICHT010000149.1, read on the forward strand.
CCATGCTGCTCGGGTACAGGTACGAACCGTTGGAGATACCGCTCGGGGCCAACAGGTTCAGACCGTCCTGCGTGATCGGCGCGATCACGCCGTTCACCGGAGGAAGCGCCGGGAACTCGCCCTGGCGATCGACACGCAGCCAATCCAGGAAGATATCCCACTCCTTGCGCCCCCGAACATCAGAGGGTGACAGGAAAATGTCCTGCATCGCCTGAGCACCGCTACCTTCGACCATGAACTCGCTCATGACCACCCAGTACATCTGGGAAATGCCCTGCTCGGCGTTCATCCACGGATCGGCGTACAAGTAATAGGTGGGCGGGCCGCTGGGATTGCCAGCGCCCATTACGCGGATGCCAGTCGTGCCGAATTTGAAACCGTTGACCGGGCGGTCTTCGGTGGCGAAGCGGTACGCCGGTGCGCCACGCGGGCCGTAGGTCGCGGCCAAGTCACCGCCGGGAGAATCCGGGGCGTTGGGCAGCGCCTGGTCGTTGGCCGCGGCGTAGTTCGACATACCCTGCGAGTGCTGAGCCATGTTCGAGGTACAGGCCGAGATACGAGCCTGACGACGCGTCTGACCCACTGCTGGCAGCAGGATCGAGATCAACAGGGCGATGATCGAAATCACCACCAACAATTCCACGAGCGTAAAACCGCTCTTCTTGCGAATGGCCATGGAGGCCTCCTTCTTGTCCGCGTAGGACCGATGCCGGATGGCACCACAGAGCGGCGAATGAAATGGCCCCACGCCAGAAAGTGTGTGAAGGGCACCGGTTCACATCAAACCGAAGCACCCTGCGAATCACAAACGGGCCGCTCTGTTGAAGACGCTGGGGATGGGGTTGCACCCTCAGCGTGGATATTTCGCAAATTCATTCAAAACCTAATGCAAACCTCACGAATTCCCTAGCAGATTTTTGGGATTTTGAAGATATTTATCACTTTTTACCGGGTTACTCGGGAACTCTGCCTCGCCTCAGGCGTGGCGCTTGTGCGCTGCCAAACGACAAACGCCCACCATAAGGTGGGCGTCGAGTCGGATCTGGTGATCGGTGGCGGGCTCGAAAGCCAGCACAAATGCGGATGAGAGGAGTCGAACCTCCACGGGATTTTACTCCCACTAGGACCTGAACCTAGCGCGTCTGCCAATTCCGCCACATCCGCGAGCGGCCCGACAGGATACCTATTTCCTCGCCCATGGCAACCACCCGGGGACCACTGGTGTGATCTTCCGGGCGATTACTCTCTCCTCCCAGAGAAATGATTTGGGGCGATTACTTGCTGCCGGCCTTGGTGGTCTTGCGAACGGTCTTGCCCTTGCTGGAAGATCCGGAGTTGTCATCCGAATCCGCCTCGGGTTTGGCTTCGACCTGGTCCGCGACGGGTTTGGGAGCAAAGCCGGGTACTCCCTTGGCCACAAGGATCTTGTGGTGAATCTCTTTCTTGAGATCCGGGTTGTCGGCGAGGAATCGCTTGGCGTTCTCGCGTCCCTGGCCGAGGCGGGTCTCGCCGTAACTGAACCAAGAGCCGGACTTATCGACAATGCCCTCAGCGACACCGAGATCAACGAGGTCGCCGGTGAGCGAGATGCCTTCGTTGAACATGATGTCGAATTCGGCGGCCTTGAAGGGGGCGGCGAGCTTGTTCTTCACGACGCGGGCGCGGACGCGGTTGCCGACATTCTCATCACCCTCCTTGATGGACGAGATGCGCCGGACATCGATGCGGATCGACGAGTAGAACTTCAGTGCCCGGCCGCCGGTGGTGGTTTCGGGCGAGCCAAACATGACACCGATTTTCTCGCGGATCTGGTTGATGAAGATGACGGTGCAACTGGTCTTGGAGATCGCGCCGGTGAGTTTACGGAGGGCCTGGGACATGAGCCGGGCGTGCAGTCCGACATGGGAGTCGCCCATCTCGCCTTCAAGCTCGGCACGGGGGACGAGCGCGGCCACGGAGTCCACCACGACGAGGTCCACAGCGTTGGAACGAACCAGCAGCTCACAGATTTCGAGGGCTTCTTCGCCGGAACTGGGTTGGCTGACGAGCAGGTCGTCGATGTTCACCCCGAGGCGACGGGCCCAGGAAGGATCGAGGGCGTGCTCGGCGTCGATGAAGGCGGCGACGCCGCCCTTCTTCTGAGCGTTGCCCAGCGCGGTGAGGGCGAGGGTGGTCTTACCGGAGGATTCCGGGCCGTAGATCTCGATGACACGCCCGACGGGCAGGCCCTTGCCACCAAGAGCAAGGTCGAGGGAGACGGCACCGGTGCTGATGCCGGGTATGGCGGCAAGAGCGTTCTCATCCATGGTCATCAGCGAACCCTTGCCGAAGGTCCGCTCGATCTGGGACTTCGTGCGTTCGAGGGCTGCGGCCCGCTCTTTGGCGACTTTCTCATCCAGCATTCTGGTCTCTCCTGATCGGTTCAGGCCGTTATTGGCACTGAGACGCGTCGAGTTGTTTGTTGTGCTGACCATACCGCAAGACTCCTTCGGGCACAAGAATGTTTGGGTGTCGTCAGGATAGCGAGCGGCGAAGGTATTTCAAGGTCTGTTTGGTCTATTTTTGGATTTTTTGGAAGGTTTTTGATCGGTCTTCGAGAGAGCCACGATACAAGACAGATTTGACCGCCTCGGCAAAGACTTCCCCCCGCTTCTCGTAGTTGGCGAACTGGTCCCACGAGGCAAACCCCGGAGAAAGCAGGAGCACGCCGGGGCCATTCGAATCACGGATCTGGGCGATGGCCTGAGCCACGGCTCGATCGAGCGTTTCGGCGACGATCGCGGTGCCCCCCTGCTGCTGAATGGAGGCTGCGATGGTCGCACCGGTGTCGCCGATGCAGAAGACCCGGGCGCAGCGTGCTCCGGCCATCGCGATTGGTGTGGGGTCGGTGCCCTTGTCGTAGCCGCCGGCGATCAGCCAGATGCGCGACGCGCCGATCTCATCGGGCTGATCAAAGGCATCGACGGCGAGGCGGACGCCATCGGGAGTCGTGCATTTGGAATCGTTGAAGGCACGGAAGCGACCGCCTGCGATCTGGGTGTCGGTGACGAGTTCAAGGCGGTGCGGCAAACCCGCAAAATCCCCGAGCACAGAGCTTCCTGGTGCCGGCTGGTTACAGGTGCTGAGGACATGGCTCGCCGCGGCAAAGGCAAGCGACGCGTTCGCGCGATTGTGCTGACCGGGAAGGGCGAGTTCAAGGTCATCGCTCGGTGGGGTATGCGAGTCGAAGCCGAATGCCTCGGCGGCCTGCTCAGAGGCCATGATGGCGCCCCCATGCTCACGCGTGATGGCGGCGAGCCAGTGCTTGGACTTGCGGTAGTGCTCGAAGGAGCCGTGCCAGTCGATGTGGTTCTTGGAGAGTGTGGTGAAGACCGCCGCGTCTGGCACGAGGGGGGCGGGCTCTCCGGTGAGCGAGTTCGGGCCGAGCCAGTGGAGTTGGGCGCTGGAGAGTTCGAGGACGATGCAGTCATCGGGCGAAAGGTCTTCGTGGAGGAGGGAACGCCCGATGTTGCCCGCGAAGACCACGCGACCGCGTTGCCATGACTTCTCGAGGGCATGTGCGGCCATCGCGGCGGTGGTGCTTTTTCCTGCTGAACCGGTGACGGCAACGACGGTGGCTGCGGTCGGGATGCGCTCGATGGAGAGGCGGATCTCGGTGGTGATGGGGATGGAAGCAGCCGCGGCGGCGCGGAGGAAGCGGTTGTCCCAGGGCTTTGGGACGGCGGGGTTGGCGATCACGAGGTCGCATGTTGTGAAATCGCTGACATTGTGCTCGCCGAGGCGGAGCGTGACCTGGGTGCGGTCGATGAGCGGCTGCAGTTCAGAGATGGCGTCGGAGAGCGTTTCGGGCTTGGCGAGGTCGGTGACGAGGATATCCGCGCCGAGGGCCGCGAGGTAGCGCGTGACGGCGACGCCTCCGCCGAAGCGACCGAGGCCCATGACGGTGACGCGTTGGCCGGAGAGGTCGTGGGTGGGCATGGTTGGTGATGGTATCCGCAAGGGGAGATGATGAGAGGAACCACGCGGGATGATTGTGCGGATATGGTTCGCATGGACCTGTGACAAGACGCGAGCGACCCACCTGTATTGAGATGACATGGAAACAACGGACCAAAAGAACAGGCGGAAGCACGCGCTGGTCAAGCGACTGGTGGCCTACCTGCTCCTGCCGACGGTGGTGCTGGTGACCATGAGCCTCACCGGGTGCTTGGAATCGTCGCTGTTTTATCACCCGAGCGCGAGCACCCCACCGGCACCAACGGGAGCCGAGGAGGTCTGGATTGATGGACCGAACGGTTCGCGTCTGCACGGCTGGTTCCTGCGAGCGGAGGGGGTCGCGAAGGGCGAGGCCGCACCGGCGGTGCTGCATGTGCACGGGAACGCGGGGAACATCGGGGACTACCTGGAGACCTGTCAGTGGCTGCCTCGGATTGGTGTGCATGTGCTCATGTTTGACTACCGGGGATACGGCAAGAGCGACGACGGGCGGCTGCTGCGAGCGAATCTGGTGGATGATGCGGACTCGGCTCTGGACTACCTGCTCACGCGCGAGGATGTGGCCACGGAGCGGATCGGGCTGTTCGGCTGGAGCCTCGGTGGCGTGATCGGGCTGGCGATGGCCTCGGAGCGCGAAGAGGTTGATGCGGTGCTCGCGGTGGCCAGTTTCTCCTCGTGGAAGCGGGTCGCGGGCGACTATGTGCCGATCGTCGGGCAACTGCTGATCCCCGGCGGGTTCAACGCGGAGGACTCGGTGGCGAAACTCGAGGGTCGTCCCCTGCTGCTGGTGCATGGCACGGACGATGGAATTGTGCGCTCGTATCACTCCGATCGGCTGCGTGACGCCGCGACGAAGGCGGGCGTGGAGGTCGAACTGGTCACGCTGGATGGGTACAGCCACAACGACTGGATGACCAGTTCGGAGGCGGTGGAGGCGATTCGGGGGTTCTTTTGGCGGGAGTTGGTGGAGTAAAAATGAAAGGGGCAGGCCTAAAGCCTGCCCCACTGCTCGCGTGAATCGAAATTGAATCACAGCTCCGGCGCAAAACCCCGTCGCATCGTGTTTTCACAGCACGCCCGGGGTTCGACGAACTGGAGCAGGTAGTCTTCGCCGCCGGCTTTGGAGCCAACGCCGGAGAGACCGAAGCCGCCGAAGGGCTGGCGGGCGACGAGGGCGCCGGTGCAGCCGCGGTTGATGTAGAGGTTGCCGACGCGGAAGTCGCGCTTGGCTTTGTCGATGTGCGCGGGCTTGCGGGTGAAGACGCCGCCGGTCAGTTTGTAGACATGGTTGTTGGCGATCTTGAGGGCCTCGTCAAAGGAGGAGGCGTGCATGATCGCGACCACCGGGCCGAAGACCTCTTCGCGAGCGATGCGGTGCTCGGGGCGGACACCGGCGAAGATCGTCGGGCCGATGTAGCGCTCGTCGGAACGGAGGCGCTCGGGGACTTCGAGTTCGAGCAGGCAGTCGCAACCCTCATCTTTGGCGGACTGGATGATGGAGCGGATCTTCGTGGCGGCCTCGATGTCGATGACATGAGAGACATCGGTCCCGGATCGTGTCGGCTCGCCCATGATGAGCGAGCGGGATGACTCGACGAACCGCTCCACGAAGGTGCGCATGGCCGGGCCATTGGGTCCTTCGGGATCGACGACGATGCAACGCGAGCAGGCCGAGCACTTCTGCCCCTGGAACGCGAAGGCGGAGTGGCGGACACCGAGGATGGCTTCGTCGAGGTCGGCGGAGGTATCAATGATGATGGCGTTCTTGCCACCCATCTCGCAGACGACCTTCTTCACATGAGCCTGGTTCTCCGGCGTGACGCCCGCGGCCTGGATGATGTCGAGACCGACGGCCTTCGAACCGGTAAAAGCGAGGAGGCTCACGCGCGGATCGCGAACGATGGATGCGCCCACGGACTCACCGTCGCCATAGACGAAGTGCAGGGCCTGCTTCGGGCAACCCGCCTCATAGAGGATCTCAGCGAGCAGCGAGGCGATGCCGGGGGTCTGCTCGGCGGGCTTGACGATGACGGTGTTGCCGGTGACGAGCGAAGCGGTGGTCATGCCGCAACAGATGGCCAACGGGAAGTTCCACGGGCTGATGACCGCGGCGATGCCGCGGGGTTGGTACCAGGTCTGGTCGAGTTCGCCGATGAACTTGCCGAGGCGTTTGGGTTCGAACATGGGGACGGCGCAGCGAGCGTAATACTCGCAGAAGTCGATGGCTTCGCACACATCCGCGTCGGCTTCGATCCAGGTCTTGCCGGCCTCCTTGATCATGACCGCGGCGAGTTCATCGCGGCGCGAGCGCATGATGCGGGCGGCTTCGGTGAGCACCCTGGCGCGGGCACGAGGATCGGTATCGCGCCAAGTCGTCGCGTACTCATCGGCGATGGAGATGGCCCGGTCCGCGTCCTGGACAGTGGCGTTGATCGGGATGTTGGGGACAGTGGTGGACTCGACGGAGCGGGCGTAGGCTTCGCGGACCGATTTGATCGCGAAGTTGCGCAGCGGCTCGGTGCGGAACGGCTTGCCATCACCGACACCGTCGACCGCCGGGGACAACTCATGGCGTTCGGCGGCGGAGAGATAGAGGTCGGCCTTGCTGCCGCGCTCGCGCACGGTGGCGTGAGGCGACTTCAACAAAGCTTGAATGTCGAGTTTTCCCGTGGATGAAGCCATCAGCCACGACTCGTTGGAAGTGTTCTCCAGCAGACGGCGGACGAGATAGGCCATGCCGGGGATCATCTCGCCGACGGGGACATACTCGCGCACGCGCAGGCCCCACTCCGAGGCGGCACCCTTGAGGTCATCCGCCATGCCGTGCAGCATCTGGAGCTCGATGGCGTTGCGTGGCAATCCGCGTCGGTCGAGGCCGTCGAGGGCCGCGGCGATGGAGCGGGCGTTGTGCGAGCCGAGGGCGAGTTTCACACCGCCCTCGCCCTTGGCGCGGGGGGTCGAATCCAGAAGGATCTCGACCATGCGTTCGTAGCACGCATCGGTCTCGGGCTTGGTATTCCAGACCGGGCAGGGCCAGCCTTGTTCCTCGGCGTGGATGGTTTCGAAGTCCCAGTACGCGCCCTTGACCAGTCGAACCGTGACCTGGCGTCCGGTGCGCCTGGACCACTCGGCGATGCGACGGGCATCGTCGTCGCCGGACTTGAGGTAGGCCTGCATGGCCAGGCCAGCGTGGAAGTCCACCTTCTCGCAGCAGCGCATGAAGAGTTCGAGCGTGAGGTCCTTGAGCTCGAACTGCTCCATGTCAAAGTTGATCAGAACGCCCTTGTCACGGGCAAGTTCGAGGATCGGCAAGATGCGGGATATGAGATCGTTGATCGCGCCTTCGGTATCGATCGGGTCGGACTTCGCGCTGAGCGAGCTGATCTTGATCGAGACATTGGTACGCGGCACGATGCCGAGGTGATCGGTTTCGAGGCGTTCGTTTGGCTTCCACCCTGCGACGGTATCGGGAAGGTTGCCGACAAGGTCGAGGTACTTGGCCTGGTACGCGTCGGCCTCAGCGTCGGAAACGCAAGCCTCGCCGAGCAGGTCGACACTGAACGCGATGCCGCTCTTCCAGAGTTTTTCAAGGTTGGGCAGTGCGCTCTGGGCATCGGTACCGGCGATAAAGGTCTTCGCCATAGCCTGGATCTGGCTGGAGATCGTCTTGGCGGCCATGCCCTTGGCCATGGAACCGGCCTTGATGGCGGTAGAGATCACCGGAGGCGGAGTCACACCGGGCTGGTTCATGTAGTCAGTCAGGTGGTCGTAGACCGCGTCGGAGGTGCGCAGCATTGGGAAGCAGTCCACGAACCGGAACATCTGGACCTTGAAGTCCTGGTCCTTCATGGACCAGTCCATGATCTTGTCGGACCAGAACTGCTTAGACAGCAGTCCCGCACGATGCTTCTCGGCGAGTTTCAGGAGCTCCGAGCCGAACTCCATGATGCGATTATCCCGCCAGACCTCGGCCTGCGCGCTCGTCTCGACCGGAGGTCGCACGTGCTTCCCCTCGGCGACCACGGTCGCGCTGGGCTGAACATTGAGCGGCTTGGTACGGGACGATCGGCGCGAAAAAATAGCCATGGATGCTCACTTCTTCTGGCGTGGCTTCACAGGGACCCGCTGCACACGCAGACGGCGGACCCGGGGCCGATCATTGTAGGAAATAACCGGCTGTGGCCCCGGATGGGGGGCGTGCGAGGGGCTAGACTGGGGCGATGGCTCGCTCAAAGGGCAAGGTGCTGGTCGCGATGTCTGGCGGCGTGGACTCTTCGGTCGCCGCGGCGCTCTTGCTGCGCGAGGGCTACGAGGTCGTGGGCTGCTTCATGCGCCTCGGATCGCCAGGTGAAACGCTTGACCAACTCGAGCCGTTCGACTCCGCCGGGGTCTCCTGCGACCCGACCCGTATCAAAATCGGGCATCAGGGCTGCTGCTCGATCAACGACGCCGCGGACGCCCGCTCGGTCGCGGCGGAGCTGGGTGTGCCGTTCTATGTCTGCAACTTCAAAAAGGACTTCAACCGGATCATCGACTACTTCGTCGAGGAATACGCCAACGGGCGCACCCCCAACCCCTGCGTCCGCTGCAACGACTGGCTGAAGTTCGGCAAACTTCATGCCTACGCGAAGCAGATCGACGCCCAATTCGTCGCCAGCGGGCACTACGCCCGGGTCGATCGTTCGACCGGATTGCCTCGGCTCCTGCGTGGCGTTGATTACTCCAAGGACCAGTCGTATGTGTTGTTCGGAGCACCGCGTGCTCGACTCAGCGAGATGCTGCTCCCGATCGGCGGCTACGAAAAGCCGGAGGTCCGCGCGATCGCCGAGGAACTCGGCCTGCCGGTCTTCGACAAGCCGGACTCGCAGGAAATCTGTTTCGTCCCGGACAACGATTATGCCGGTCTGGTCGAACGCCGTCGCGAGGATCTTGCCGGGCGGACCGGCGACATCGTTGACACCGAAGGCAAAGTCGTTGGTCAGCACGAGGGCCAGCACCGCTTCACCATCGGCCAGCGCCGCGGCGTGGGCGTCGCGCTCGGCTACCCGATCTATGTCGTGGACAAGGACCCTGAGACGAACACCATCACCGTCGGAGACCCCGAGAAACTGATGTCTGTCGGTTGCACCGTCGCCGAAGCGAACTGGCTCATTGACGAGCCGCCTCTGGGTCAGTGGCAGGCGTGCCTGGCCCAAGTTCGCTACAACTCCGAGCCGGTCCCGGCTCGGGTGCGCGTGATCGATCCGATGGAACTTCCCGAACGCGTGCCAGTCCCCTCGGGGCGAACCGGCGCGTTCGAACTCGTTTTCGACGAGCCGCAGAGAGCCGTCACCCCCGGCCAGGCCGCCGCGCTCTACAGCGCGGCTGAGCCGGACCTTGTGCTGGGCGGGGGCTGGATCGCCAAGTTGCAGCAATAAACTGCGCCGCGATCACTCGCCGCAATCGGTGATGACACTGACCATCCAGTTCACCCCGAAGCGGTCGGTGACCATGCCAAACTTCGGCGACCAGAAAGTCTTGGAGAGGGGCATCATTACATTGCCGCCCTCGCTCAACGCGCTGAAGGCCTTGTCTGCTTCGCCTTCGGTCATAACAGCAAGCGAGAGAGAGAAGCCCTCGAACTTGGACGCCTCACCGCACCCGTCTGAGGCCATGATGGTGTTGCTGCCGATCTTGAAGCTTGCGTGCATCACCTTCTCCTCGAATCCGGCGGGAATCGGAAACTCCTCGCAGGGTTCGGGATTGTCCTTGTGACGCATCAGCATCTCGACCTCGGCGCCGAGTGCTTTCTTGTAGAACTCAATGGCCTCTTCGCAGGTACCGCCGAAATACAGGTACGGCTGGATCACTGTGTCAGACATGTCTACTCCTCCGTTGTTCGCAATGGAGCGAACTGGTTTTCGATGTACCGGCGCAGGTGCACCACGCACTCGGCCGCCACATCGGTCTCTTGTTTTGCTTTCGCGAGAATGAACGCCCCCTGAAGCACCGCCTGCGTGAACAGCGCAAGACTCTCAACCGTCCACGGCGCATCCGGCGCATAAAGCGCCTTTGCCGCCGCGATGTCCTGTTCGAGTGTCGAGGCGTGGGAAGAAATGCCCCGCTCGCACGCCTCGCGTATCGCGGGGTGAGTGTCATGGGTCTCTTGCACCATCGTGCCGAGGAGACAAGTGAACTCGTGGGTTTCACCTCGCAGAATCTCCCGCCGGAAGTCGATGTAGCCGAGCAATCGCTCCAGGGGGTCCTTCAGATCGTTGAACGGTGCGGAACAGAAGAGTTGGTCGGCCATCGCCGCGAAGTGTTCCGCAGCGAGCAGCGCGAGTTCTTCCTTGGACTTGAAGTGGTGGAAAAAACTCCCCTTGGTCAGCCCGGCCTCGTGACAGATGTCTTCAACCGTGGTCGCGGCGTACCCCTTGGTGCGGACGACCGTGAGGGCCGCATCGAGAAACTTGGTCTTGGAGTCTGTTTTCATGGTGAATCGTGGGTGCTTTCGAGATCAACACAAACATACCAACTGGTAGGTATGCTCACAAGTCCTCACCATGCAAAAAAGCGGCCATCACTTGTCGTGAGCGGGCCGCTTGAACCGAACGATCTGGCTCACATGGTCAACAAGTGCTCCCGAACTCGGCGAGCACCGCATTGAGGTCGGCGAGGTCGACGATGCCGTCTCCGTTGGTATCGCCCTCGCTCGTTTCACTGCCGAAGTTGGCGAGGACAAGATTCAGGTCGGCGAGATCAACTGCGTCGTCGCCCGTGACATCGCCGGGGCAGACTTCGTCACCCTGCGATGCCGCGAAGATCAGCGCGTTGGCCATGATCAGCCCGCCGTCCGTGGTCTGATCCCAGTATCCCGCGTTGACCGCGTTGGAGACCGGGTGAAAGCCGAGTTCAACCACGCGCGGGTTGGGCGCGATCGCGATCAGGGTTTCGCCGGTGGTCCAGCGAGCGACGAGGGTCGAGCCTTCGGTGAGGGACAACTCCGCGGGTCGCCACGCACCGAACGGGATGCCGTTCGAACCCATGGGAGCCTGATTGAAGAACGAATCCACGCCGTCGAGGATCGGATGATCGGCGATGAGGACCTCACCAAGTCCGGCGGCGCTGCCGTCCACAAAGCCGCCGTTCTGCGGGATCGCGATGTAACCGGGATCGGACAGCCAGCGTCCCTGCAGGAACCGGGCCGGGTTGGTCGAGGTGTTGGCAAACACCCCCACCACGACGCCGCCTCCCGCGTCCACATAGTCGGCCAGCACATCACCCATCGAGACCGCATCATCGAACGAGGTGTTCGACCAGGTCAGCACGGCATCGTATTCAAGCAGCGTCTCAAGAGGCGGCGTGCCGACACCGTCTCCGATGCCCGTGGCGTTGATGATGTCCACTGCGCTGAACAGTCCGGTGGCCATGAGCTTGTCACGAGGGTCAGTAAAGCGGGGTTCGGCCTGAGCGTTGGCGGTATTGGTCGCCGCGGCGACGATGGCCACGCTGGGCAGGTCATCACCGGCGAATGCCGCCGAGGTCGAAAGCGTGACAAGGCCGAGCGTGGTCAAAGCGATGGTCTTCATGGTTCTCTCCTCCTGTTGTGTTTATGCCGATGCATAGAACGCATGGGAAAAGCGTACCACCGAGGACCGACGGATCAAGGGATCTCTGTGAAACCAACCAGTTTCCAACTGATGTTCAACGATGTCCGAACAGGAACTTCGCGGCATTGGGGAATCGCTTCGCCCAAGCCGTCTCGTTGTGAACCGCCCCGTCTTCCACCACGATCCGGTGATTTTCGTCAGCGAACGCGGGTTCGAGTTCTCCGATCAATTGCACCAAACGCTGGTTGTACACCTCGTTGTCGGTTTCTTTCGTTCCCATCGCAAGAAAGACGCGCCCAGTGAAGTCTTCGGTCTGGGGTGTCCATCGCCCGGTTTCCGCAAACGCGAGAATCGCTTCGAGAAATTTGGGACCTACCACCGGTACCGCGGGGGATTCGATCAGCAGCCGACCGAAGACTCCCGGGCGTTCCATGGCCGCGAGCATGGTGATGTTTCCGCCGAAACTGGAGCCACCGAGCGCGGTGTGCTCAGGCCCTGTCTTCACGCGGTAGCGCTTCTGGAGATCGGGCATGAGTTCGTCAACGAGCATCGCGACATACTTCTCGCCGTAGGGTTCGCGGTTCCCGAATGCGGTGTACGAGGCGTTGTACTCCCACGACCGATCCGCGCCGGCGTTGTCGATGCCGACGACGATCATCGGCGGGATATCACCCGCTTCGATGAGTTCGGTCATCGTCTCATCGATGCGCCACTCCCACCCGAAGGATGAAGTGGCCTCGTCGAAGCAGTTCTGGCCGTCGTGCATGTAGAGCACGGGGTAGTCCCGGTCGGGGTGCTCAGCGTACTCCTTCGGAAGCCAGACACGAATCTTGCGGGTGTTGCCGAGTGTGGCGCTGGTGAAGTCGAAGATTTCAAGCGTGCCAACGACGGTTGATTCGCGTTCGTCGCTCAAGCGTTCATCGCCGAACGCGGGGATGGTGATGGCAATCTCGTGCACCGGGTCGCCGTTATTCAAGTCCTCAGTGCTCAGCGTGCGGTTGGGCACATCCTGATGGTCTGCATTGAGTTCGACGGTGTCCCACGACCCTTTGGTGAATTTGTACTCCAGCGTGCCGTTCGGGATGACCGCGACCGGGACATCGATGGTGTACCGCCCCGGTTGATCCGCTCCGCTCGGACGCAGTTTCCATCGCTCGGCCGAGGGGCTCCAGTTGTTGGCGTTGCACGCGAGGTACAGATCGCTGCCGTAGTGTGTGGTCGGGATCTGCACGACGAAGCGAACGCGCTGTTCGCGTGCCTCCCGCGCGCTGGCACCCTCGATGACGAAGCCAAACACGGCGAGGAGCACGGCGATGATCTGGCAGGTGTGCATCCGATCATGGTACGGGAGTGCCGCGCAGAAAAAAGCCCCCGGTCATACCGGGGGCTGCTGCCTCTCGCGTCGATGACGGCGGATGAATCAGCCCTTGGCCTTCGCGTACCGATCGCCGATGGCGTTCCAGTCGACGACATTCCAAAACGCTTCGATGTAGTCGGGGCGCCGATTCTGGTAGTTCAGGTAGTAGGCGTGTTCCCAGACATCGAGGCCGAGGATCGGCTGGTGGTCGGAGCCCTGGCCGCCCATTGAGGTCGGCATCATGGGGTTGTCCTGGTTGGCGGTCGAGACGATGTGCAGTTTGCCTCCGGGCTGAACACAGAGCCAGGCCCAACCGGAACCGAAGCGACCCGCGGCCGAGTCTGAAAACTGCTTCTTCATGTCGTCGAAACTGCCGAACGCGCTGTCGATGGCCTTGGCGAGGTCGCCGGATGGCTTGCCCCCACCCTTCGGACTCATGCTGGTCCAGAACATCGAGTGGTTGAGGTGGCCGCCACCGTTGTTGCGAACGGCAGTCTGCTTGTCGGAGGGGAGTTTGTCGAGGTTGCGAACGACCTCTTCGAGGGGCTTGTCGGCCCATTCGGTGCCCTTGAGGGTGTCGTTGAGCTTGGTCACATAGCCGTTGTGATGCTTTCCGTGGTGGATTTCCATGGTCTTGGCATCGATGTGGGGCTCGAGGGCGTCTTTGGGGTACGGGAGATCAGGGAGTGTGAAGGGCATATTCCTATTCCTTGATATGAGTTCGTGATAATTCTCGGCTCGAAAGCTGGGGCACGATAGACCGTCCGCGGATCGATGTCATGTTCTGGGGAAGGAGATTTTCGGACCCTTGCCTTGGTGTCCTGCGTCTTGGACAGGGCATTGCGCCCAGAAACACGATGGTTTATCCGGGTTGTGTACGGATGGTATCTTTTTTAGAATGATTCTAGTTTTTAGCGAACCTTCGGGGTTCGTCGCCCATATCACCAATCGGTGACTGATTTCCGGGTGTGATGCCCCGAAGCAGTACAAAACTCGAATGAGAGTGAAATCCCGCAGGATTTCTCGGAATGAGAACGCATTCATGGTGCGTTCACTGAGGCAAGACCTGTGGGGACGAAACTTCAGCCTGTTCTGAAACCAAAGTCCGCCTCGGCGGCGAACACTCTTCCACCACCGGCACCGGAATGTGCCGGGCTCTCGATACCAGGATGGAACCAATGACCTACTCCAACACCCGCACTCCTAGCCCTCTCTCGAATATGCAACGACGCTCCGGAGTGAGCATCCAGCCGGGAACGACCCGCAAGCGTGGACTCCGCGCTCTCAATGAGACCGATCGCCGGCAAATCTCCGAGATCCTGGCCAGCGAGCAGGATTACATCGACTCCGAGGAATTCCGCAAAGACGGTGCCGAGGAGCGGATCTTTGACGAGGCTCCGGACATCCGGAAACCCGATGCCTCGTGGTACAGCCCGGTCATGAACGATCTGGGGATCTCCAAGACCCGCCTGCCGCGGACTTCGGATCAGGTCATCCTGACCGGTGCCGAGGAACGGGTGATCTTCCTTCAGTACAACTACGCCCGTTTCCGGGTCGCGGAACTGCGCAACGAAATCCTGGCCAGCCCGGATCGCACCCCGACCGACGAGCAGGCGCACGAACTGCTTCGCTGGTACCGCAAGTCTCGAGTCCTTCGCGAACAGATCGCCGAGACCAACCTCGCGCTGGTGCTGGCGATGGCCAAGCGCACCCGCATGAGTGAAGTGGACTTTGCAGACCTCGTCAGCGAGGGCAACATGGCCTTGCTCCGCGCCGTGGACAAGTTCGATGCCGGTCGTGGCTTCAAGTTCTCAACCTACGCCTGTCGTGCCATCATCAAGGCCTTCAGTCGCCAAGGCATGAAGCTCAGCAAGTACCGCCAGCGCTTCCCCACCGACTTCGATCCGAAGTTGGAGCGTTCCAATTTCGTCGAATCCAAGCGAGAAGAGTTCCTCTCGGACTCCGCGTCCGAGGTGAAGCGGATCGTGGTTGAAAACCGTGCAGATCTGTCCGACATCGAGAAGACCGTGATCGAGCACCGTTTCCGCCTCGAGGACGAGTTTGCTTCCCACAGCAAGCCCATGACTCTCGAGCAGGTCGGCCAGATCATCGGCGTGACCAAGGAACGCGTCCGCCAGATCCAGAACAAGGCACTCGAAAAGATCCGCATCGAACTTGAAGAGTCGTTCATCGATGGCACGCGCAGGCGCAACAAGCGGTCCGACGCCGTCCTGAACTGAGGGCTCACCTCAACCGAACTCTCTACTCCTACCCCGCTCAAGCGGGGTTTTTTTGTGTCAGTGTGACGGAGTGAGCCGTCACCTCGATGACGAGACCAGCCCCGGGTTCGAAGCGACGCGGATCGGTCGAGCGGTCGCGGATGGCTTCGGTGATCGCCCGGAGCGTTTCGCCGGTCAGGCGATCGAGTCCCTGACGCCCGAGGCGGGTCTCAACACTCCAGCGGATCAAATCACCGAGGACAACAGGCTCAACGGTCGACAACGGTGGACGCGACCACCGGATGGCTCCACCACTCGCAGACTCTCGAGCACCACGGTCGAGTTCGATGGCCTGCGAACGAATAAGAGACGAGGCCTGCCTGAACCACTCCGCGTTCACCGACACACGCCCGGCCATCCCGGGGTTGAGCGACTCCAGCATCGGCACCACCTCGTGCCGGACTCGGTTGCGGAGGTACGCGGCATCGGTGTTGGTGCAGTCCACTGCCCACGACGGCCCGCCGCTGCCGGGTTGCGAGAGGCCCGAGTCCAGACACAAGCGTTCCGCATCGGCTCGGGTGACACCGAGCATCGGGCGGAGCAGCAGAACCGTGGGTGAGTCGGCATCGAGAGGGCGCGACGGTGCCATGCCGGCCATACCTGACAGCCCGCCTCCCCGAATCAGTGCGAGTAGGACGGTTTCGAGTTGGTCGTCTGCGTGATGCCCAGTCGCGACGAATCGGATTGACCGCTGGCGTGCTTCTGCCGCCAGAGCCGCGTAACGGGAGAGGCGCATGGACTCTTCCGTTGGGGACTGGTCAGTGCTCGACGGACAGTCCAGGGCCACCCATTCGGCTCCAATCGATTCCGCCACGCGCCGAACGACCGAGAGGTCCGCCTCCACCTCGGAGGGACTGCGAGCGTCGTGTTTGGCGAAGGCGAGGGTGACCGGGACACCGGTGGAGGCGAGGGCGATCGCCAGCGCGACGGAGTCCGCCCCGCCGCTGCAGGCGATCAGAGTTGGTTCCCCCGCCGAATCGCCTCCGTGCTGCGTCAGCAGACCTCGCCAGGTCGCGATCATCCGGCGAGCCACGGGGTGGCGACGGTCGAGACGAATCGGGCTGTTCGGAACCGGCTGCACAGGGTTATCATCGCGGTTTCTGGCTCGCTTTGCCCGGTAATTTCGGGAGATTCCTGCAGTCCGGATCGTGCTGGAGTATTCTTCGGCGATCGGTCGTGCCGATACACACCAGGTCCACAGGAGGTGGGCCCGATTGCGGAGGATTCGCACATGCTCGCACAACTCGTGAACGGCATCGATCCGGTGCTGGCCCTTCAGGGGGCTCCCGAGACGGGCCGATTCTTCGACTCGATGGGCAGCACTGAGAACTGGCTGCCGGGGGCCGTGGCGGCACTCGGTGTGGCGTTGATCACCATCGCGCTGCTGCGCCGGTGGCTCAAGCGAAGCCGGGCGTCTCGTGCTCGAGATCCGAAACAAGCCCTCGCTCAGCAGAGAGAGCAACTCCAACACCGTACCGAACGCGACTCTCTCGAGAAGCTCATGGTTGAGGTGCAAGAACTCACCCGGGTGTGCGCCGCTCAGATCGAGAATCGCGCAAGCAAGCTCGAACACCTGATCCAGCTCGCCGACCAGCGGCTCAACGAACTGGAACGAGCCACCGAGAGACCGCCGGTCGTGGCATCCGTCCGATCCGGTGGCGAGCGGGATACCGAACTGGAGGCCCGCCCGTCCGCGGCTCGAACCGGCTCATCACGAGACTGGTCGTCTGAGGGGGATGAAGAGGTCGCTGCACAGACTTCGCCCGCGCGCCGTCGGGACCAGCTCGCCGAACGGGTCCACGAGTTGTCGGAGATGGGCCTCAAGAGCGTCGAGATCGCCCGCCAACTCGATGAGCAGGTTGGCAAGGTGGAGCTGATCCTCGCGCTGCGCGAAGCGTCCTGATTCCGAAACGACTCACTCGGGCTTGTGCCACGATTCCTCGTAGTGCATGCCCGGCAGCAGCGACACCTCGGGTTCTCGCTCGATCATGCTGGCAATGGGGTATGCACAGTAATCGGGGCTGAATGCACCCGCCGGGCGGTGATTGCCCGACCAGCCGAGCCCGCCGAACGGCAGTTTGCCGCTCGCCCCCGCGGTGCCGGTGTTCACATTGATGCAGCCCGCACGAGACTCGGCGACGAAGCGGTCGATGGCCTCATCGTCCTGCGTGAAGATCGATGCCGCGAGGCCGTAGCGCGTGGTGTTGGCCTGCTCGATGGCCTCGTCGAGCGTCTCGAACTCAGCGAGACGGACCATCGGGCCGAAGAGCTCGACATCTGCCCCTGCGTCCTCGGCCACCGAGTCACTCAGAGAGAAACCATCGACCTGCCAGATCCCTGGGCTGACATAGTGCCCGCCGGAAGGATGATCGATCGCGGTCATCTCGAGAATCGGCTGCGGGTTGCCGGTCGTGGCGGAGGCGAGGCCGGACTGGAACTTGATCGCCTGGTCGCGAGACTCGGCGGAAATCAGCGGGCCCATGAACACCGGCTGGTTGCGAGAACCACCGCCGATGCCTTTGGGGTCCCCGACGATCAGGTTCGAGGCGATTTTGGCGAGCAGTGTCGCGAAGGGCTTGGCGATGTCCTGATGAACGAGGATCCGACGCGTGCAGGTGCACCGCTGGCCCGTCGTGACGAACGCGGCGCGGGCACACTCGATGGCGGCCTGCTTGAGGTCCGCGTCGGGCATGATGATGGCCGGGTTGTTGCCGCCCATCTCGAGCGCGATGATCTTGCCGGGCTGATCGAGGTTGGCTTCAAGGATGCGCCGTCCGACCGGCCAGGAACCGGTGAAGAGGACACCGTCCACGCCGCGATGGGTGACGAGGGCTGAAGCGACATCAGCACGACCTTGTACGAGGTTGAATACGCCCGCGGGGGCTCCGGCCTTGTCCAACGCTTCCAGGAACAGTTCGGCGAGAGCCTGGCCAACGGCTGGAGTTTTGTCGGATGGCTTGAAGACAATGGTGTTCCCCGTCAGCAGCGCGG
Source organism: Phycisphaerales bacterium JB050 (assembly GCA_043101125.1). Taxonomy (GTDB): domain Bacteria; phylum Planctomycetota; class Phycisphaerae; order Phycisphaerales; family UBA1924; genus JANSXG01. The sequence continues at coordinate 141,917 of JBICHT010000149.1, forward strand.
GAACGATGTGCCCGTTGGGAAGGTGGGCCGGGAAGTTGAACGGTCCCACCACCGCCATCACGCCATGCGGGCGGAACCGACAGATCCCCTTGCGGGTCTTGGAGAGTTCGAGGTCGAAGCCAGTGACTCGAGCGCGTCCAGAGTTCTGGGAGTCGTCCAGGGTGATGTCGACCTTTGCGGCGAGCAGTTTGGCCTCGGAAATGCTGTCCCAGATGGCCTTGCCGGTCTCCGCACAGATCAGTTCGCCGATGAGTTCGGCGCGTTCGGCTGCGAGCGTCTGATAGGCTCGAAGGACCTCCATGCGTTGCTCGATCGGGGTGGCCGACCACTCCGGCAACGCGGTTCGCGCTGCGGCGACGGCCTTCTCGACATGAGCGGGATCGGACCCGCCGGCCCACACGATTTGCTCGGGTAGCGCCGGGTTTGTGGAAATGATCTGGCCGTCTCCGCTCCCGCTTGTGATCGGTTCACCCGCGATCAGGTCGGCCAGTGGTTGCTTCAGGCACGCGCGAGTGGCTTCATGGAGATCGGAGGTCGGAGTCGTGGCACTCATGATTCAGACTTTCGTGGATCAGATTCAGCGTTTGGCTTTGACCGTCTTCTTCGAAACGGGCTTCTTTTGACTGGCGGGTTTCTTGGTTCTTCGCTCGGGCTTTGCCTTTGGTGCGCGTTTCCCATTCAGCTTCAACGGGGTCACACCCGCGTGGTCTTCGTCTTCCGGATTAAGGACAGCCATCGCATCCTTTGGCACTTCGATGCCTTTGCCGTTGCTGACGAGCCTGTACGGCGTGTGCAGTGCCCGCCAGTTGCCGTCGTCACCATCGATGCTGACGAAGCCTTCATGGTTGCAGCGAGACTTGGCGCAGGTGCCAATGATTTTGAGGATTCTCGTGTCGCGTATGACCGGGATGTCGTCGAGCATCGCTTCGAGGTGCGGGCCACCATCAAACGGATCGATGCGTCCGGTGTACTTGAAGCCCATGTCTTCGAGCATCTTGCGAGCCGGGATGGTGTCGGTGCCGACCTGACCAACCAGTTTGCGCGCTTCGGGCGGGAGCAGCGACAGGTAGATTTCCTCCTTGGGCAGGAGCGAAACCATGAACTCGCGTGAGTACTGACAGAATTTGTCGGCTTCGGAATACGGCAGGTTGATGAAGCGTCGCCCGAGATACTCCCACAGGGTGTTGTGCCCGTCGGGGGTGATCGGAGCCATCATCTCCGCGAGCACCTTGTCGCCGAATTGCTCACGATGCACCCCCATGTAATGGAACCGGATGAGGCTGAGCTGCTTGCCGAGCTTCATCGGGTGACGGCGGGAGCTGGGTCCGAGGATCAGGCCGCCGATCTCGCTCGGGCCGGATTCGTCCATGTAGAGCTTGGCGGTGGTGTGTGTGGTGCCGGTCTGCAGATCCTCCGAGAAGAACTGCTTCTTCTGGAGCATGAAGGACAGGTTCGGATGACCAGGACCACCCATTTTCGACACGCACATGGAAGTGCCGAGGCAGTTGTTGGTCGAAAGATCTTCGACGGAGAACATGAACAGCGGGCTCGCGCCGACCGCGGACTGGTCACCAGCAACGGTCTTGAGCGGCACGCCTTCCTTCGCGGCGCGAAAACTCAGGCGCGAACGCTGGATTTTCTCGGCGATGATGTTCTTGTCTGCGGGCAGATTGATGAAGTGCACCATCTTGGCAAACTTGAACAGCACATCGAGATCGTCGGGTCTGGTGCGTCGAATGAGGAACATCGGGTCGCGTCCTTTGCTCTGGGATGCTCGCGGAGTAGGGCTCAGGCGTTGGAATAGGGTCTGCGCATCGCGCGCGGCTCGCGCTCGGCGGGCAGTTGCATCTCGGAAGCGACTTTGGCCATGGCGCGCTCGAGGATGGCAAAGACCTTCGGCCAGTCCGAGTCCTGCATAATGCCCAGAGGCGGGAGCATGCGGATGTGGTACGGGTCGTGCCCGCAGTAGAAGAGGATCAGCCCCTCGTCAAAGCAAACACGGCAGAGTTTCATGATCGGATCTTTTTCACCGCGGAACGGGGTCATCTTCATCATGCCACCGAAGCCGCCCGCGATGTCGTGGACACGGTGGTTGTGACCAAACCAATCAGGGTGCTTCTTGGCCAGAGCCGCGACCTGATCTCGGAACATCTGGTGATGATGTGCGATTCGTCCCTTGGTGCCATCGGGCTTGTTGTAGTAGTCCCCGTCACGCAGACGGCTCATGATCTCGATCCCGGCCTTGAGCCCGGCCGAAGAACCGAGGAAGGTGCCCGAGAGCAGCCCGGGCTGCGGGTTGTACTGCTCGGTGTACATCGCAGCGCAGACCTGGCTCATCTTGCCCACGCAGGCCACATCGACATATTCACCGAGGCCGAGCGCATCGAAGCAGAACATCTTCTCGGTACGACCGAAGGTCTGCACCTCGTCGGCCCAAACCGCGATGCTGTGATCACGGCAGACCTCCATGAGGGCCTTATGGAACTCGGGAAGCGCGGTATTGAAGCCCCCCTCGCCCTGAACCAATTCGAAGAAGAAGCAGGCGTGCTGCTTGGGGTAGCGGGCGATGTACTGCTCAAGGTGCCAGACGCACATATCGATATAACGGGTGGGCCCGCTGACATCGCCGGCGGACATCCTGCGAGCCGCGACATGGTCGTAGAACGGCATGTAGTCAACGAGGGTGCTCAGCGGGATGCCTTGGCGCCCGCCCGCGGAGTCGCCGATCTGAGCCATGGTTGTTGAACGCCCCATGAAGCAGTGGGCGAAAGCGATCACGCGACTCGCCGGAGCGTGCTTCTGGTAGCAGACCTTGAGGGCGTTCTCGTTGGCCATTGCACCCGAACCGCAGAGGAAGGCGTGGGCCAGTTTGGAGCCGCCCTTCTGGGCCTCATCGACGAGGATCTTCGCGAAGTCGAAGGCCTCGCGGTTCATCATGAGGTGGCCCTGCATGACGGTATCGCTCGCGGCACCCTCGATCGCGGCCCGAACGATGCCCGGGTCGGAATGCCCGAAGAAGTGCACCCCGATGCCGGTGATCATGTCGTACTTCACCGAGCCGTCCATCAGTTCGATGAGCGGACCGTTTCCGAGCCCGGAGCCGACATGCGGGTAGAGCAACGGGCGCCCGCGGACATCGGCGGCGAGGTCCATGAACTCCTCAAAGCTCTGGCGTGCTTCGGGAGAAGTCGGCCCACGCACCTCGGTAACGTTCGAGGCGTGGGACTGCATCTCCGAAACGATCTGTTCGATGCCAGCCCGAGTCTTCTCGGAGGAGAGGTAGGCATGGCCGTGGCTGTGGGGAGTGGTCTGGGTGGCGGGCTTGTCGTTCATATCAGTCGGGCCCTTATGAGGCGGGGTAAAGAGAGTGTGTTTGAGCGTTGCGGGAGCCGAGTCTTACTCGATCCCGTGGAGTTCAAGGAGCAAACAGGCCATGAGTTGGCTGCGTTCGACGAGCGAGCGGAGTTCGATCCACTCGGTGGTACGGTGCAAGTCCCCCCCTCGCACGCCAAGCGTGTCGATGGTCGGAAGCCCTGCAGCTTGCATGATATTCCCGTCGCAGACTCCGCCGGTTGAGGCAAAGGGGAGCCTCTGACCGAGCGATTCCGCGACACGACGGGCTGTCAGGGCGAGTGCCTCGGTCTCGGGGATGAGGGGCTTCGCGGGGCGATTGAATGAGCGGCGGATCACCACGCGGGGCATGGTGTCTTCATCGGTCTGCAGGGCGTCCATCTTCGCCCCGAGGGCCTCGGCGGCCTCTTGCGAGGGATATCGGACATTCCCCCACGCCGCGGCGAAGTCGGGGACGACATTGGTCGCGATCCCGCCTTCAAGCGGGCCGACATTGATCGAAATTCCCTCTTCTTCATCAGACAATGGCTCGATCCGGGTCAGCGTGCGGGCAAGGGCGTACACCGCGGAGGCACCCTCGAAGAACGCACGCCCGGCGTGCGCAGAGCGTCCGTGGGCCTCGACCATGAATTGCCCCGACCCGCGACGCTGGATCGCGAGTTCCCCGCCGGGCAGCGCGGGCTCGAGCGCAAGACCGAACTTGTGCTGTTTGGAGACCTCGGCGAGCGCGGCGTGCGAGAAATAACTGCCGGTCTCTTCATCGCTGTTGAAGGTAACGGTCCAGGGGATGTCAACGCCGCACTCGGCGAGCGCTTCGAGTGCCGTGACGGCGATCAGGATGCCGCCTTTCATGTCGACCACACCCGGGCCATTCGCAGTGGTACCGTCGCTTGAGACGACCATCTCGCGGAATGTGCCGGCAGGATCGAAAACGGTATCGAGATGCCCCGCGATCATGACCTTTGGGACTTGACCGTCGGATGTGTGTTTGCGCAGGACCGCCATCGGCTGGACGGTGTCGGTCACCGTGCCCTTGGGAGTGAGCCACGGCTCGCGTGGTGTGCCAGGGATGAGGCTGAGCTCTGCACCGAGCGCGGTCAGCCGATCGACCAGCAAGCCTCGATATTCCTCTAGGCCGCTCGTGTTGTTGTAGCCGGTTGGGATCGCGACATGGGCGGCGAGCTGCTCGCGCATCATCGCCTCTCGCTTCGCGATGGCCTGGCACACACTGTCTCGAACGGACTGGCTCAACGGCCCCCCCTGCTCAACGGTCGCGAAATGCTCTCACGAAATGGAATCGTATCACGCCGTCGATTTCGGGGCAGAAATCGGGATTTCACCCTGAAACGCAAACTCTGCGCCTCCCCTGATCCGAGCAAGGTAATTCTTCGGATTCTGTGGATCCTGAGACAGTCCAATGCTCAGTGAACCACCGGGCATCTCAACCTCGCAGGTCGCGTCCACAATCCCTGCTTGGTGCATGATGGCCACCAGTGCCGCGGCCCCCGAGGCACAAGCCTGGGTCGGTCCCACGCCCCGCTCATCCGTCATGGCCCGGAGATGCCCACGATCGACGAGGACCGCCATGGTGACATTGACGCCGTCGGGAAACAGACCGGAGTTTCGGATCGCTTGCGGGACAGATCCCTCACCGGGGCCAGGGAGGTCCCTCAGAAGGATGGCGGCGTGAGGATTCCCAACCCAGGCGATCCCAGACACCGAGCCGACGAACATCGCGTTCAGTGCTTCGAGGTCTTTCTGCTGAACCGGTCGTGTCCCGCTGATGTGATCCAATTGCACGGTGCCGAGGTTGAGGGAGGCGTGGAAGGGCTCCTCGCGTTCGATGCGCAATTCGGTCACACGCCCGCCCATCGCGATCGGAATCGGCTCGCGGGCTGAAGCGTCACCGCGATTCAGGAGGTAGAGCGCGATACAGCGAAGGCCGTTGCCGCACATGCCCCCGTCCGACCCGTCGGCGTTGACGATCTGTGCCGACCAGCCATGATCCGCAGAATCGAGCAACAGGACTCCGTCCGCACCGATCCCTCTCCGGCGATCGCAGAGCCACTCGGCGAGCCCGGCGTCGAATTCTCTATCCATCCGTTCGACTTGAGACGGGATGAGTCGCGACCGATCGATGAGCACAAAGTCGTTGCCGCAGCCATTGACCTTCACAAACGGAATCTTCTGGCTCATGGTTCGCGGTCCGTTTCAGGGGTGAGACTTGGTGTGAACCAGACATGCAAACCGTTATCGCGCAGCCATTGGTCTACAACCTGATCAATCGCATCCGCTCGAGCCTTTGCCTCTTCGCGTTCGGCCTGTTCGATGTTCCACTGCACCGCGGACACTGCGACGGCGCATCCGAGGACGAGCACGGTCGCAGCCTTGATCCGCCAGACCACGCGATCAATCGGCAGCCGCAGCGCGGGCCGGCCAACCAGCCTGCCGATGGCACGCTGCCTGCCCGCGATCGAACCGTGTCGGAATGTGAAGCGTTCCGGGCGCATCCCACTGGATTCCGCGACCGTCGCGAGTGCCTGTTGCATCGCGTTCGCGGCACGACCAGAAATAATTTGGCATCGATCGGTGGGGTGCGGGTGGCGACGGTTGAACCGTACACCAGAGAGGTGCTGCGTAGCGAACGCGTCGGCTTGACGCTCAAACTTACGGCTGATCCAACCAAACAAAAAGAACGCGCATACCAACGCCACGCCGATCGAGAGACCGACTGCGGTATCTGACCAGAACATGCGCTGCTGGTGATCCTCGATCTGCATGAGCGTAGGACGGAGAAGTAACCAAAGACCGGTGGTACAAACGGTCACCACACCCACCATCGCCCCGAGAAGCCACGGCAGATGATGTCGCCTCGCGTGCGCGATTTCGTGGGCCATGACGGCTTCGAGTTGCTCTCCCGGCAGCCTTTCGATCAGGGCCTCGGTCAGCAGAATGTAACGGACCCAGGGGAGCACGCCGATGAGCGCCCCGTTGAGCATTCCGCTGCGGGTGTGCCAGACAAGGATGTCACGAACCCGTACCCCCTGCTCACGACACATGGTCTCCAGTCGCTGACGCGTCCGACACTGCGGAAGCGACGAGGTCCGCCAGACGCACCGGAGGAGGATCGGCATGAGACAGAGCACGCCGCCAGCGAGCACCAATTGAGCCAGTTCAGGAGCGAGAATGCTCCATTCCGACTCGGCATACTCAGGGTATCTGAGTGTCAGCCGGGCAAACAACCGTTCGAGGCCCTCGCTGGTTGCGGTCAAAATGCAGACAGGGACGAGGATAATCGCGGCCCGGTGACGGATCGCCTCGATCACATAGACGGCGTACGAGGGTGGGCTGGGAATCGGGAGGCCCTGATCCAGCCATCGCGCCATGACCGCCTCCTGCAGCCGGGTCTGGATGCCATGACCCAGGCCGTACAGCGCGAACAAGGCGAAGAGGAACGGCAGCACCGCGAGCAATTCATCGAGCAGAACAACATCACCGACCCCAGAGCGCACGATGCCGAGCCAGTCGAGCCAGAACACCGATGAGATCCAGTGTGCCGCGAGCAGGAATTTTGAGATTGAACTGAGTCGATCGATCTGCTGGATCACCCGCCGGCTTCCTGTGCGGTCGAAGGCGCGCAGAGCCAGGGCATTCAGCAAATAAGTGCTCGCGATGAGGCCGATCAGCACACCGCAGATGAACACACCGAGGACCAGCGGGCTGACCTGCGGTGGGGTGAGCAGATTCGGGGTGCTATCCCGCAGCGCGATTGTCAGGATGTAGAGGATGATGATCGGGTCAAACATGCCGGCTCGGTCTGGGCAGGTTGCCCGCAATCGTCATGGTCGCTCAATGGTTCCGAGGTCAATCCGCAGCCCACCGGGCTGGTAGTAGTCCACATTCAGGCGATCCTGCGTCACGAAGGTATAAAGCAGGCTCGCACGCCCTTCTCGACGGACAAACTCGAAATCATCGAAACTCGGTCCCGCATAATCGGCATTGCGGGTGCGGGTCACATGAAAGTGGTACATGAACAGGGCCGTATCAGCCGCATCGATCAACTCTTGCGATGCCACGAATCGTTCATCCCCGTAGCGTGAATTTGCGCGTGGCTCAAAGAGCTGAGCAGTGAGATTGCCCCCAGCCGCGGCAAACAGCAACCCGCCGTACTCGGTCGAGGTATCCGCGTTATCCGCGTCGGCTTGCCTGAAGATTTCGGTATGCAGATCCGCAAGCGACCGCGACGCGTCCTCCACGGAGCGTGCGGCGATCAGAAGAGCGAGCGCATCGCCCCACGCGAGTTTGTCTTTCCATTCGTCGAGCGACTCACCGCCCAGCCACGCGGTATCGGTCCGGTCGCGGAAGTGCGTCTCGCGCGAGCTCAGCATGGCATCCACCATAGAGATCAGTTCGCTCCGAGAACGCGTGAGCAAACTCGGTTCAAAGCGGCTCGCCCATACCGCTGGAGCGAGATGACGCAACTGCCATCCCTGCCGAGCCGATTCCGGGAGCACCTCGACCACCCGTTCGGCCTCAGAAACAAAATCAAGATTCTTCGTGTCGGTCAGCAATCGCTCGATCCAGGCCACCTGCTCGGCGGTCTGCGGAACGGCACGAAACCGATTCGCCGCCGCTGCGATCGCCCACATGAGCGGGTCGTCGTTCCGGGCTCCGATCTCAGCCTTGCGGACTAGTTCCGTGATCTCGTCTTCACTCTCGGCGGTCCTGACCAGCAGCCCCCATGCCGCCCTGCGATCTCGTTCGCCGAACCGTACTCCCGGCCCATCCTGGTACTTGCCCTGAAAAACCTCGAAGAGGGTCTGCGCAAGGGTCTGATCCGGGAACATCGCGCGGAGCACCGCGGGCTCCGGACGGTCCTCGTCGATCCGCACCTCCTGCGTGTTGCGGTCCCAGGCCCGGACGAAACTCGGGGCGACATTCGTCCACTCCCGTCGCACACTGATTTCGCCGATTTTTTCCAGAACCTCGACCACTTTCTCTGTGGGAACAAGCAGTGCAAACATCGCCCGCGTGTCCTCAAGGTGGTCGGTGTCCTTCATCAGAGCATCAATGGCGGCGGTCCGGGTAGACCAGTAGGTAGACCGAGACCAGGCGACCCGCTTGAGCATCTCGCGGGCCTGCTGGTGATCGACCTCCCCCGCTTCAACCGCGTCCCAGACGCGGTTGATCGCGTTCAACCGAATTTTCGACATCGCTTCGGTATCGAGCATCCGTGAAACCGGCTCAGGCCCGTCACTGGATGAGCACCCTGACATCGTTCCCAGGGCAAGTGCCACGAAGGCTGCGGGAAGGGTCTTCCGAAGAAGTACGGTTGGGAAATTCAGCATGGGTCTAGTGTAACCGTCGCTCGGGTGCCGGTATCTCTCCGCTCGAAACGGACAATACTCGCGTAAGGTGGCTACAATCAGGCAGATGAGTGTTCCTGATTCCAGACCATCTCAGATTGACCGAGAAGCCTTGGCGGAGGTCTTTCGTCGTGTCGCTCGTGTTCTGAACGCGGTGCGTCCGTCGATTCAGGCCGACGGGGGCGATGTGGAACTGGTGGATGTTTCTGCGGACGGGCTGGTTCGTATCCGTCTTCACGGGGCGTGCGTAGGCTGCCCGTCTTCCCCGATGACCCTGCGCGAGGGGATCGAACGAAATATTCGTGAGCATGTTCCCGAAGTGAGTTCGGTCATCGCGATCGATTGATCCCAGTGGTCTGCAGGGAGGTTTCGGGCCAGACCGGTTATCGGATCGTGCTCGGGGTGGATGGTGGAAATATCGTGAACCTGTGAGGAGTTTCGGGTTTCACTGTTTGAGATCGGCTGCACCCGGGTACACTCAGCCTTGGTGGGCACGGCCTTTCTGGCAGTGACCGGACAGGAGGTCCTGTTTTATGTTGGTGATTACACGCCGCGAAGGCGAAGAGGTCGTCATTGGCGACCCGCGGAATCCGATCGGTATCGTTCGGATTGCAAACATCAAGGGCGATCGGGTGCGGGTCGCGTTCGACTTCCCGCGTGAGGTGCAAGTGCATCGACGCGAGGTAGCCGATCAGATCAACGCCGAAGAACCGAGCGTCGTGGCAAAGATCAACGGTTCTCAGATCACTCGCAGTTGATTCAGGCCGCCGGCTCGGCGATCGGCGTGGCCGGGCCGAGTAGGTCTACGGACTTCGTGACGATCTGCGTCACGGAGAAGGGTTTGTACACAACTCCTCGCAGATTGACCAACCCTTCCACATCGATTTCCCCTGGGTCTGCGGTCAGCAGCAGGACCGGGATATCGGCGGTGCTCGGGTCCGTCACCATGGCACGGCAGAGTTCCAGCCCGCCAACAAAAGGCATGTGGAGATCGGAAACCACCAGATCCGCGCGGTGATGTTGGAGCCAGTCCAGCGCATCCGCTCCGTTGATCACGCTGTGTACGCGATACCCAATTCTCACAAGACGCAGAGCAACCAGTTCCGTGATCGATGGCTCGTCATCAACGAGCAGGACCACCGGTTGTTCTGCTGATCTCTGGTTTTGCGAAGTCGCGCTCAATCGATCCCAACCGGCACATCGGCGATCGCGTGATCCCGGACCTCGGTCGACATCGCGGAAACCAGCGTGCGGGCGTGTACGCTCGTGGGGTCCAGTTCCGCCGCGATCTCAGCGCTCTCGAGTGCATCGGTGAAGCGACCGAGGTCGTGATAGATCATCGCCTGCAGCATCGCAGGCTGAGGATCTGAATCCGTGCGGTCAATCGCTTTGTCCAGGAGTTCGGCGGCGGACTCAAGCTGGCCTTTGCTCCTCTGGAACATGGCGAGCATGAGGTAGCCTTCGTGGCGTTCGGGGGAGATGCGGATCATCCGGTTGGCCGCTTCGCGCAGGCGAAGGTCTTCCTTCAGAATGATCGAAGCCTTGGCAAGCCCGAACCAGGCGGAGTAATCCGTGGTGCCCCGCTCGTCCATGGTTAACTGCTTATAGATCTCGCGAGCCTCAACTGGCTGATCCATCTCCATCAGGCATCGTGCCTGCAGGTGCAGGAGATCACGCCGAGTACCGGTGGTATCCATCCGGATGAGACGCGAGATGCTGTACTCTGCTTCGGCGTAGTCACCGACTTCGATCTGCACCCGGGCGAGGTCTTCGACCAGCGAGGGTTCATCGGGGGCGAGCAGGCAGGCTTCTTCGAAGAGTTTGATCGCCTTGGCTTCATCGCCACGCATCAGGGCGATGTGGCCCTGGAGCTGGCGGACTCCTGCGCTGTGCTGGAAGGTACGCTCGTCGTTGCTTAAGAGTTCCCATGCATCATCAAGGCGCTCGAGCTGGATAAGCATCTCCGCAGAAGCGATCGCGAATTGTGCGTTATTCGGATCGTGCTCGGCGGCGGCTCTGTACGCCTCCAGCGCGAGTTCCGGCTTCATCAACCGCTCGTAGACAATGCCTGTGAAATAATGCGCCTCGGAGTAGGTCGGATCGAGTTCGATGGCCCGAGCGAACGACTCGAGGGCCTGATCCAGCTCACCCATCTCGAAGAGAATCCGACCATGAAGCGTGTGGACTCGCGGAACCGTTTCGGTCATCGCCAGCGCTTTGTTGATGCTCTTGAGGGCTTTCTTGAGATCACCGGCGAGGAACTGGCTGTGAGCCATCTCCCACTCAGTGCCAGCCCGGACTTGATCCATCCGCGTGTTCGCCTGCTGACGAAAATCTTCGGTGTACTCACCGTGACCGGCTGAGCACCCGCTGAGTGCCGCGGCACCAACGGCAGCAAGAAGAATAGCGGTGGTAACGCGACGGGCGGTCGCTCGTGACGCAACGGGGCGAATCTTGGTCATGGCAGGACTCCGGTGGTAGAGACGGCTCACTGAAAGCGAAAGACCTCCAGCCTCGTTTTCGAGGCCGGAGGTGCTGTTATCGGTTCGATTAGTTGTCGAGTTCGACCTCAACCTCGGTCAATTCGGTTTCTTCCATCTGCTCGGGAGTGTCGCTGGTCCAGAACTGCGGGTTGAAAAAGCTCATCGGCATGTTCCAAACCGCAGGGAAGAACGCGAGTGGACCGCGGCCATGCAGGAAGAAGCCTTCGAATTCGGGCAACCCGCTGCTCAGGTCCGCGTCCGAAGCGGATGCCTGCTTGACATCAGAGTCTTCTGCGGCATCCTCGTCGGATCCGGCGATCTCGTGGAGACCGCTGCTCGTGAAGTCGCCGCGAGCGAAGAAGTCTTCGGCCTCAGCAAAGGGCGAAGTCTGATTGCGGAGTTCCTCGAGGTAGGCCTCGAGTTCGGCCGTGACAGGATCGCTGGAAGCCTGGGCACCACCGATCGATTCCAGTTCACCCGGAGTGTTGAACCCTCGACCGTTGGGCTCGGCGTCGTCGCCGAAGCTTCCCGAGGCCACCGGGCCACTCTCCGTACCGGACGAGTTCATGACGCTGTCGATCGGCTCGCCGGCGTCAGAGAATGATGACCCATCAGAAGCGAATTCCCGGTTCGAGTTGTCGCCGGCCCCGGCTGCCGGATCGTTCTTGCCCACCGGGGACGGGTTGCTGTCGGGCTCAGCGGGAACGGTGAAGCGAACACCAACCTCGTCGTTGATGATGGCGTCGAGCATGCTGCGCTTCGGCCAGAAGTCGGTCTGGTTCATCAGCTGCTCACGCAGGCGAAGGGCATCTGGCTGACGCGAGTTGAGTTCGAGGGAACGACGAAGGAGGTGCATCGCACGGTCGTACTCGCCTTCGCGGGCCAGGCGTTCCGCCTGGACATTGAGCTGCGCAGTTTGGCGTTCACGCGAGAACGGCAGCGTGCCGTTTCGCGATCCGACCCGGACGCGCTCGGTCCACTTCACACCTTCTTCACCTTGTGCGAGAAGAGTGTTGTCGCTCATGATCGTCGGAGTGAGCATGAAGATCACTTCCTGACGGTCGATGGCATCGTCGTGACCTCGGAACGCGGCACCGATGAGCGGGATATCACCGAGAACCGGAACCTGCGAGCGGCTCGCGGAGTTGGTCTCCTTGAAGAGACCACCGAGGACGACGGTCGAGCCGTCGGGAACCGCGATGTTCGTGTTCAGTTCCTGAGTGATTTCGTCGGGGACGGTGATCGCCACGCCCTCGACATCGGTCCTGGTGTTCACCACGCCTTCCGAGACGCGGGGAGCGATCTCGAGGCGGATAATGCCCTCATTGGAAATGAACGGGCGGAAGGCGAGCTGCGTACCTGTATCGAGGAATTCCACGGTCTGCGTGGTCGAGGTTTCGGTCGAGGTCGTGCTGAGGTAGCCAAGCTTACGACCGACGAGAACGCGGGCGGGCATGCGGTTCAACGCCAGGATCTTCGGGTTCGAGAGGATCGTGGTGTCCGACACTTCATCGAGGGCCCGAATGAACACACCCACATCGTCGGAAAAGAGAGCCGCACGGAAGTTCGCGGCACCGCCCCGGAAGTTACCCGCGGTGGACTGGATGGTTTGCAGGCTGTCACCAACACTGGAGTCATCCCCAGCAATCGCGTTCGAGATACCGAGCGGGCCGCCGACACCAAAGAAGTCGGAGAAATTGATGTTCCCGACCATCGAGAAGTCAACGCCGAAGGCGTTCGCCTCGTTCAATGTAGTCTGCAGAATGGTCGCTTCGACCAGCACCTGAGAGGGTCGTGTGTCGAGCGAATTCACGACCTCCTCGATCTTGGTGATGTTCTCTTCGTAATCGAAGATGACGAGGGTCGCGCTCAGGGCGAAGTCTTCGGCACCAGCGGGGCTGCCGTCGCTGATCGCCCAGGCTTCGGGCTTGGCGTTAGCCTTGATCTCGCCGACTTCGGAGAGCAGCGGTTGAACGAAGAGCGAGGCGTCTTCGGCGTTCAGATAATTCAGGTGGATGACCCTGTAGGTCGTCTTGCGGTTGGCCGCATCGATCGCGTCCTGCTCGGCCTTGGTCCGGACATAGATGAAGTTGCCCTTCTCTTCCCAGGCGAAGCCGTTGACCACGAGAATCGCGTCGAGCGCCTCGTAGAAGGTCACGCCGAAGAGGTTGGCGGTCACCGTGGCGCGGACATCGGGGCTGGCCACGATGTTCTTCTGCGTCTCGACGGCGAGTGCTTGGAGCACATTCGCAAGACTCTCGTCCTGCACAAAGATATCAACGGTCATGTACTCGCTGACCTCGACACCGCCTGAAGACTCGCCGGGATCGCTCGCCTGAGCAAACGACTGACCAGCGCACACGACGAGGGCGGCGGCTGCGGTGAGGCCGAGCGGGAGTCGGCGGTTGATCCACGAGTTCATGAAAGAGTTCGTTCGGCTCATCGCTGTGCTCCAGAGCTTGTCAAGAATCCATCGACCCGGTGTGCGGCAGCACCCTGCGATCGCCTACACCACGAGCGGACACCCTGCCCGCTCCCGAGTCCGTCCCGATCGATCGGCGATCTGGGAAAGCCCGCGTCCGGTCACGCACCGGGACACAAGCCTCGTAGGTCCCTGCGTCCACGCAAGCGGTCGCAGAACAAGAGACTCAGTTCTCTTCCAACCGTCGGCCAAGTCCGGTCGGGAATTCGGCGGAAGCCATGCCGAACATGACGACTCGGTCGTCTCATCCGTCACAGAGTCACCCTCACTCGCGCATCCGTCGCAGACCGACCATCGCAAATGCTCGCCTGTCCCGTTGACTCCCGATAAGGCACGGCGGCTCAGGAACCCACGAAAAAACCCCGCGAGCGCGGGGCATTTCCAGGCATCCGGGTCAGCATTCGCTCATTCGGCTTCAGGTTCGAGGCGCTCAACCGCGATCCGCCCGGTCATCGGTGAGACATGAATGCGGAAGATGTACTCATCGTTTACACCGCCGCGAATCTCCACGAAACCGCCTTCGCTAGGCTCTTCGCCGGTCAGATCCTGAACCGGCCCACCAAGCGCATCGAAAATCAGAAGTCCATCGCCATCGAACGATGAAGCGGCAATTCGAGCCCCACCATAGCGGTCATGGTCAAAGTCCCGGCTGTAGGGCCCGACCTGGTCGTCGGGGTGAAACATCGCGTGCGAGTTCAGATCCAGCAACGGACCATTGATCTCCGCGAGCGTGTACCCGTTGCCCTCGGTGAACTCCCAGGGGGTGGCGTACGGATCGACGGGCACTCGCCCAAACCAGATCGCCCGACGGGATTGGTAGGCCATCGCGTCGGACTGGGCGAAGGTGATGTCCGCCACGGTCTGGCGAACCGCGGACTGAATCCGCAGCACTCCAGTGGAGTTCATCGACGGGATTACCAGCACGGTCGCGATACTGAGTACCGCGATCGTTACGAGGACCTCGACGAGCGTAAAGCCCGCGTGATCAGTGTTGGTCATGAGATCAGTTCGCCCTCGGTACATATGCGTAACTCCGCGCCTCACGAGGTCTTCGTTGCAGCTCCCCACGATGGAACGGACTTACTCGGCGACCTTGACCTCTGGCATCGAGATCACATTGACATCAAGTGGCGACCCCAACTTCTTTTCAATGCTGTCGAGGCGACGATCAAGTTTCTCAAGTTCCTGGATCATCTTGAGCCGTTGCGCACCGGCGTTGGGTGGAGAGGGAACACTCCCGCGCGTCGAGGCTTCCGCTTCCGGTGTGTCCGGCAACAAGTCCGCACGCTGGGTGATCGCCACGGCCAACAGAATCGCGATGGCCGTAAGCACGCGATTCTGGTACGAGAGCCGGGTGCTCGAATTGGGGGCTGGGCTATGCTTGATCATGGTCATTCTCTCCGCCCGGAATTCAGGGCTCCGGCTACCGGCAATCGGTTATTCGGCCCCGGGCCCAATGTGGAACCACGAAACCTCGTCCTCTACAGCATCGGAAACATTCGGGCTCCATCGCAGTACTACGCGATAAGTGCCTTGCTCGAACTTCCGGCTCAGATCCTCCAGACGGAAACTGTCGATGCCCACCGCAACAGGGACGGTTTCAACATCCGGCCTCGACCGCCATTTCGAAGAAAATTGCACACTCGATGCGAGCGCCCTCTCGATCGGCATGGTCAACCGCTCGAAGTCATCGTCGTCTCGATCGGGTTGCCAGCCCTGGGAAGCGGCGCTGATCTGCCCGAGGAACCGACTGTGCGTGAGCAGAACAATCTCCGAGGGATCGATCTGGGAATCGAGATCAACATCGCGATGCCAGAGGACGACCTCGGTTACCCCGGCCTCTTCGTTCGTATGAACGGCCACGACTTCCTTGCAGGAACGCAAGAGGAGGCGAAGCGCATCGAAGGCGATTCGCCGCGTGTCGTTGTCGGGGGACCGATCTTCGGGTAGCGACGGGAGCATCATGCCCCGAACCGCCATGGGCACCAGGAAAAAACTTGCAGCGGTGATCACCGAGGCCGCGACGAGCGTGACGGCCAGTTCGGCGCTGATCACACCAGAACGCCAGCGACGATGTGCTGACGGGCGTTGCGGGTCTTTGTGGTGGAAAGTGTTCATCCCAACGCGTTGTTACGGCAAGGTTTCGTTGGAGAGTAAGTCGTTCACCGCGTCGTACCCAGCCGCGTAGATCAGAAGATCACGCCCGCTGACCTCATAGAGCCAACCGACCACCGCCGAGCTGGTCAGTTCACTGGCCTCTTCGTAGGTGCCTTCTCCGATATCGCTGCTGGAGGTGTAGAAATTCTTCGGCTCGTCGCGCAGGTAATCGGCGGAAACGAGAATGCCCCAGGAACCGGTCTCGAGCGGGTCATCGGGATCACTGGTCGGCAATGCGCCAGCGTGGTTCCCCTTGTAGACCTCGATTTGGTTCGAGATTTCCTGCAGGTTGCGCTGGATGTGTGTCTTCGTCGCCTCGGTGGTCGCGCTGACAAACTGGGGAACCACGATGCTGGCGAGAATCCCGAGGATGACCACCACGATCAGGATCTCGACGAGCGTGAATCCTTTGTGCTGCGGTGTGCGTTGGTACATATTGTCACCCACTTCCAGAGTCGCGAACCGGTACTACCCGTGAAGTCTCACTCCAGGCAATCAACCAACTCCCCTTTCGGAGAGTTGGCTGTGATTGAATCGTGCAGGAGCCGATCGGCTCATGCAGAATGTGTTGCGAGAGAATTAGCCTTCGTCGTCGTCACCGTCGTCGGCCGGATCGAATTCCTCGTAACCGTCTTCGTTGGAAAGAAGGTTATTGACCGGGTCGTAACCGACGGCGTACACCTCGAACGCGGTGGTCGACCAGCCCCAACCGGCTTCAGCGTCCGACCCCTCATCACCACTGGAGAGCTGGGACGCGTCTTCAGCGATGGTACTCGTGCGGGTAAAGCCGTTGAAGGGCTCTTCCTTGAGGTACTCGCCTGAGACGAGTTCACCCCAGCCGCCGTTATCAGCGCCGCTGAAGTCGGGGTATGCACCCTGCTCCTTCACACGGTAGAGCTCGACCTGGCTGGAAATGGTCTGGAGCTGACTCTGGATCGCACCCTTCACCGCAGCCTGGGAAGCAGAGGTGAACTGGGGCACGACGATCGCGGCAAGGATGCCGAGAATCACAACAACAATCAGAATTTCGACAAGGGTAAAACCATTGATCCGCTTACGCATGCTTCTAACTCCTCAGACAGGTGCCAACACCCGAGATCGCGCGTTCGGGCCATTGGCTCGCGCGGTAGACCTGCCTGCTTGTGCGGTACATGGGCAACGCGTCGTCCCTCACCCACACGGGCTGAGACATGCCGAGGTATACCCAACCCCGACCGCGGCTCCGAACAGCGGGCAGCCGACCACAGGCATCGTCACAACCTCAACCCACCTTCAGTGCTGAACCTGCGCCTATCAAAAACTCGCCGGTAATGGCGGCAGAGTCCTCCCACTCGCGCATCCGCACGAAATGAAGACCACGGTGACCAATAAAAAACCGCGAGCACCTTCGGCTCGCGGCGGGGTAGATCAAGTCCGATAGACCAGTCAGATCAGTGGTCACCAAGGATCAGGGGAACAATGCGATCTCCCCCAAGATTCAGGGAACCAAGGAAGGCTGCGGCGGCTGTGGCGAGATCACTGTCGGTGCTATCCGCGAGCTGGATGACGCGCTGGATCTGGCGATCCTCGAGCATATTGCCATGACGCTTGGCAGATTCCGCTGCGATGCGGATGAGCGCGATCTGCTGATCGCCCGAGGCCGACAGCGCCGCATCGGTGATCGCGACCTGGGCGCGACGCTCATTGACATAGCTGAGCACCGTCGCAACATCGAGCTGAGTCTGATCGAAGGTCACCGGCAGTGAACCGATCAGAGACGATGCCGCATCGTTCACATTCAGGACTGTGTTGCGACCAACCGCCAAACGCTCGAGCAGTTCGAGTGCGCGTTCTGAGTAGCTCGCCGCCTCGTCGTCGTCCATCGGGACGCCTGAAGCGCGGGTCACCACCGCAGTCACCGCGGCTTCGATTTCCGAAGAACCGATGCCGTCCCGAGCGATGCGGGTGAGGTCGTCGCCCTGATAGCGTGCGCCGTAACGGTTCACATTCTCGAAAGGCATGAGGGCGATGACCGGAGTCGCGGCCAGACGGGCGGTGTTGCGAACAGACTCGATCAGTTCGATACCCGGTTCGTCGTCGATATCCGAAATGATGATGTCCACACCAGGCACATCGGCTACGAACTGCGACGCCTCGGCGAGGCTGGTCACGGGCGGAAGAACGATGAATCCGAGATCGGACAGCACCGTATCGAACTGCTGCTGACGCTCAACATCGCGAGCGATCACCATCGCGTATCGGGTGCCGGCATCATTCACCACACTGGCAAGGGTCGGGACGATGAGTTCCGCACCGCTGAACGACACACGGGGATCCGCTGCGGCGATGGTCATCGCGGCGTCATAGCGAACCCGGCGGTCCGGATAGGTCAGGGCTTCAACCAGCGGACGCGAGTTGCCCAGTCCTCGCCAGAGGTTAGCGCCACCGGTCGAATCACTGAGCGCGCCGATCATCAGGCGAGCCATCACGGTGTCACGCGCCTTGAGCGCCTTCGACAGGCCCAACTGCACCGGGGTTGAACCAGCGGCAACCGCGTAGTACTGCGCGTCACGCCGGGCCGATGAGTACGCCGGGTTGTCATACCCTTCAGGTTGATCCAGTTCGCGGCTGAAATTCGCCTCAAGCCAGAGGGCGACGGCTTCGGTATCACCATCGTTGAGCGTGAGGGCTCGCTCGACAAGGTTCATCGCCATCGCTTCGTGGTACACCTCGGTGTAGATCGCGGTGGGCTGGAGACCAACGGCCGGGGAGAAGGACCACAGCAACTGGTGGCGCTCGCCCGGGAAACTGGTCAGACTCGGCGATTCGGTCAGATAGGTCTCCGCCAGCTCTCGGTAGAGGGTCGAAACCGGCTTGGCGGTGGAGTTGGAGCCCTGGATGCGTCTGATGGCACGCTCGGCGGCGTTGCGGACCGCATCCGTACTGGTGCTGGACGCGAGATCTGCAAGATAAGGAACGGCCATCTCGTAGCCGACCGAGCCGAGAATCAGGCAGATTTTCTCCTGAACATCCGGGTTGACGCCTTGAAGGGCAGCAACGAGCGGCTTGACTGAATCACGCCCCATATCGATCAGAAGGCGCTGGGCTTCGCTCTGGAGCAGGCGGTCGCCGTCCTGCATGAGCGGAGCGAGCAGCGAAGGGACGGCGTACTCGCCGGCTTCGATGAGGCGACCGCGGGCGAGCTGACGAGCACGAGCGTTGCCCGTGAGCATCTCGATGTTCCGGTCGATCTCATCAAGATCACGCGAGCGAGCGCGACGGCCTTCCTCGTAGAGGTTGTAGAGCTCCGCAGCGACCCCCTCGAGTTCCTGATAGCGAAGGGCCCGGAGGTACGCCGCCTCGAAGCGAGATTCGAGTTGAGCCGAATCCTCCACCACACCGAGGAATTCCTCGGGGCTGAGGCCCCGGTCGATCAGAGCACGGGCGTTGGCAAGGGCCAGTTCAATGTTGGCCGTGTTGACGAAGAAGTTGAAATCGTCGAGCAGTTCGGCGTTGGACGGCCCACTCTGAGCAGACGCCGAGGCGTTCATCAGGAGAGCCATGGAGAGGGTGGCCACTCCGGCCAGGCGAGCAACGGTAGAAGACGCGTTCACGAACAAGGCCACAGGCTGCTCCTCTTATCGGTGCTGATCTGGTGAGATCCGCCGCCGCTTCGCGACGAACAGAAATCTGGGGTTCGGTCGAAATGTCCGGGGGCACGGGCCAGCCCGGGTCGTTCATATCCGGCGGGATAGGCCCGCGAGTTCCGCAATCTACGCGGATTTGCTTTGGAGTGTCAATGACAGGCACACGCCGATCGGGCCCGAAATCCGCCCAGATTCCGTCCGATCTCGCGTTACTCGCTTCACCGGTGGCCAGTTGCGACCCGGTTGCCTGGCAAGGGATGGCTCTTTCCCCGCCGAAACTAGGCGTAAATTGCGCTGCTTCTGAACGAACGCCGTGAAGAACGGTTCCGGAAAGTCCGATGGTCAGGCCTGTGCCGGGGAGTTCGTATGCCGGCCCACCTACCCACGAGAGAGAACGGGATCCAACACCATGGGACTGCTCGATAAAGATGTCCTCACGACGGGTGAAGTTGCCAAGATTTGCAATGTAGCCCCACGCACAGTCAGCAAATGGTTCGATTCAGGCCAGATCAAGGGTTATCGGATTCCGGGTTCCAAGGATCGACGCATCCCGGTTGCCAGCCTGATCCAGTTCATGAAGGACCACGGGATCCCCATGGACGGGGTTCACTCCGGAAAGCCCCGTGTTCTGGTGGTCGATGACGAGCGTGAAATCGTCGAGACCCTTGAACGAGTGCTCGTCGAGCAGGCGGGATACGAGGTCCGCAGTTCGGTGAATGGTTTCGAGGCTGGGTTCGAGTGTGAGCGTTTCCGCCCGCATGTCATCCTGCTCGACCTCCATATCGGCGACAGCGACGCGACCGCGGTCGCGCGATTCGTCCGCAGCCAAGACGACTTGGCCATCACTCGGATCATCGCCATGAGCGGTAAATTGACCGATGGCCAGGCCATGTCGCTGCGTTCACAGGGCTTCGATGGCTTCCTCAAGAAGCCCTTCCAGGTCCGGCAGGTCATCCAGGAGATCGAGCGCGCGAACGCACTGGTCGCGTAACCCACTCCCTGGTAGCCGCTTAAAGCGGAAATCCAACCGTATCACCACCGCCGCACGCCGTCTCTCCGAGAGATCGCGTGCGGCTCTCGTTTTGGGAAAAGCCACTCCAGGTCCGGAAACGCGGATCGCCTCCACCGGTATAGTCGGTCACTCTGTGCTGATCGCCCAGTCGGGCTGTCGTGATCGACCGACCATCCTGGAGGCTCCTCAATGCGTTCACCGTTCGCCGCCCTTGCGTGTACCTTCACTTCTCTGGCACTCCTGATACCGGCAAACCTCGCGGCGGCGGCGGGCAATGTGGACCTCCCCCGCTTCCCTTCGATCAGCCCGGATGGGACGCAGTTGGTGTTCTCCTGGCGCGGAGACCTGTGGAAGACCACACTCCCCACCCGCAACGGCGGCTCCACCGACACCAACTTGCACGCGGTGCGACTGACCTCTCACCCGATGAACGAGCATCGAAGTGTGTGGTCACCCGATGGACGCACCATCGCGTTCGAGTCAGATCGTGACGGCTACCAAAATGTCTTCCTCATGAATGCCGACGGCACAAAGATCCGGCAAGTGACACACTCGGATCGTTCATTCACGCTGACCGGTATCTCGCCCGACGGCAGCACCCTGCTTGGACACGCATCGCGCGAGGGCGATGTCTATCGGGGACTGCGTCCATATTCGGTTTCGGTGAATGGGGGCGAAATCACGCGCGTGCATGATGCGTTCGGCAACATGCCCGTGGCCTCTCCCGACGGGAAGTACATCGCCTTCGAGCGCGGCGGATCGAGCTGGGACCGGCGCCACTACCGAGGCCCCGACGCACGCGATGTCTGGATCTACTCCGTGCCCGAGGGCGATCAGGCCGGCGAGTTCACACAGATCACCACTTGGGAGGGCAACGACGGGCAACCTGCATGGGGATCCTCGAACACCATCTATTTCCTCAGTGATCGTGAACTGGACACCGTCAACCTGTATTCGATCCAACTCGGTCAACCCGATGCCCGGGCTCAGCGACTGACGAGCTTCGAAGGTGTGGATGTTCAGTCCTTCAGCGTCAACGCCGACGGCTCCCAGGCGGTGCTCCATGTGTGGGACACCTTGTATACGCTCAACCTCGCACGCTCCGGAGCCTCGCCGGTCGCGTTGAATATCACCGCACCTGAAGACGAACTGACCAACTACGAGATCAAACAGATCGGACGCGAAGTCACCGAAGCGAAGCTTTCGCCCGACGGCCAAGTGATGGCGTACATCGCTTATGGAGAAGTCTTTGTTCGCAATCTGGACGACAACAGTCCGACCCGGCGCGTGACGATGAACCACGCACGGGAAACCGATATCGCTTGGTCTCCCGACGGGACCCGCCTGTACTTCGTTTCGGATGCGGACGGCACCCAGAGCATCTACGCGGCGACGGTCACGCTCACGCGTTCGGAACTGCGCGAATCTCTGGAGAAGACAATCGGTGACCTCAGCATCTCAGGAGCTTCGACAGTCGTCGATGACGATGAATCTTCTGAACCCGAGACGACCAGCACGGACGTAAGCGGACTGACCGGCGATTGGAGCGGTCAGGCGACGGGCATGGCTGCTGTGACGGGTGGGATGGATGTCGTCCCCATGACCCTGCGTATCTCGCGAAGCGAAGGAGCGGTCAGGATCACGCTTGAAGCGCTGGATTCGACCTACACCAGCACGGTCGCCGAGTTCGATCCGTCTTCCGGTTCGATCCGCGCCGAATTCACGATCGACGGAGGCCTCACCACACTCACGGGGCAGCTCGTCGGCGATTCCATGAGCGGGCAATGGGAAGCCCCGGAGAGCGGCCTGAGCGGAGAATGGACGGTCACCCGAATCGCTCCCGATGCTGATGTGCCGGATGAATCACCGGACGAAGCCGAAGAGCCGGACGCCGAAGACGAGTCCGAAGAAATGCCCGATCGCCTTGATCCCGAACGCTGGCACGATGCGATGCAGTTCGAGATCCGGGCGGTAATCCAGACCGAACACAACGATGCTCGCGTGATGCCCACGCCGGACGGGTTGTCGCTCTCGTTCACCCGCGACATGAGCGATGTGATGCTTCACGACCTTGTCACCGGTGAAGAACGCACGCTGATTGAAACCTGGGACATGCGATCCGAATGGCGTTTCTCACCGGATGGGCAGTATGTCGCCTACGCGGTCAACGACATGGACTTCAACACCGATGTGCATGTGATGCCGGTCGACGGCAGTTACGGCCCCGTGAATATCTCCATGCACCCCGACAACGATTACATGCCTCGCTGGTCGCTCGACGGGCGCATTCTCAGCTTTGTATCCGAGCGTGCTGGCAACCAGTCCGATGTGTACCGCGTGTATCTCGACCCAGACCTCGGCTCACTTCGAGGCAAGGACCTGGAGGAGTATTACGAAGACGCCGTGGATCGTGCGAAGAAGCTCAAGCCGCTCGATCCCATCGACTTCGAAAAACTCCGCAAGCAGCATGAGGCGGGTGAATTCCAGCGTGCGGGCGCCGAAGGCAAACCACCGTTCACCGAAGAAGATCTCCGCGACGCCTACCTCCGACTGGAGCGCATGACCAGTCTGCCCGGCTCCGAATGGAATCTGGAGATGACACCCGGGAGCGACCGCTTCGTCTTCTCCGGCGTGGTCGACGGTTCATCGGCGATCTGGTCGATTGACTGGAAACGCGGCAACCGCAAGCGTCTGACCGGGTCCGGCAGCGTGCAACAACTTTCCCATGATGGCAAGAAGGTCGTCCTCGTGAGCGGCAATCAAGCCCGCACCGTAAACGCTTCAGGCGGCGGTGATTCGCTCCACGCGATTTCCTACGACATGACGATCGATCTCGCCGAAGAATCGAAATGGAAATTCCGCGACGCGGCTCGGACACTCGGGATGACTTTCTATCACAACGATATGAAGGATCTCGACTGGGACACACTAGCCGCTCGCTACGCTGAACTCGCCGAGCGCGCTCGCACCGCCAGCGAGTTCGCTCACATCGGTTCGCGCCTGATGGGCGAACTCAACGCCTCACACCTCGGCATTTACCCCTCGTCGCGGGTTTCTTCAGATGTGCGCGTGCCGAATGGTCGCCTGGGCATCGACTACACCCATACGGGCGATGCGATCCGAGTCGACCGCGTGCTGCACCAGTCTCCCGTCTCGACCGGACCGATGGCACTGAAAGAGGGTGATCGCATCATCATGGTCAACTTCGTCGATGTTGATCCGATGACTTCTTACGAGGAACTTCTTCGCGGTCGTATCAACGAAGAAACTGTGGTCACCGTGCAGCGCCCCCTGGAGAACTTCCCCGAAGATCGGCGCGACGCGCTCGCTCAACGAGCGGTGGACGGCATGGTGGAACTGAACCTGCTCGTCACCCCGATCTCCTACGGCCAGGAAGTCAACCTGCGCTACGACCAGTGGCAACTTGATCGGGCTCGCAAGGTTGAGGAACTGTCCGACGGACGCATCGGCTACCTCCACATCCGAGGCATGAACATGTCCTCTCTGGAGGAATTTGAGCGTGACCTCTTCGCCGCGGGATACGGCAAAGAGGGGCTGATCGTCGATGTCCGCAACAACGGCGGCGGCTCCACCGCGGATCTGGTGCTGAGCTCGATCATGGTCCGCCCCCACGCCTACACCGTGGCCCGGAACGCGGATCTCTCCTACACCGAGGGCTACCCCCGTGACCGGCTGTTTATCCAGCGTTACATCAAGCCCATGAGCATGATGTGCAACGAAAAGAGCTTCTCAAACGCCGAAATCGTCTCCCACGCCTTCAAGACTCTCGAGCGAGGGACGCTGGTGGGTCAGCAGACCTACGGCGGCGTGATCTCGACCGGCGCATTCACGCTTGTCGACGGCACCCGCGTCCGTCAGCCGTTCCGCGGCTGGTATGTCGTCGGCGGCATGGACATGGAAAACAACGGGGCCATGCCGCACATCGTGGTTGACCAGACGCCGGAGGACGAGTCTGTGGACGCGGACGAACAGTTACAAGCCGCGGTCCGCGAGATGCTCGGCCGACTGTAATCGCGAAGAACACAATCCCAACCAACTCAATCGATGCGTCTGTGTGACGCGAGAGAACTACGGAGTGAGGAACACTATGCAAGCGAAATGGACCCCAGCCCTGCTCATCGCGGCTGCCGCGGTGGCGACCTGTGCCGCACCGGGCTTTGCGGCGGAAATCCGCCCGGATGCCGCACTTCTGCAATTCCCCGATGTCTCGAAGTCTCACATCGTCTTCGCTTACGCGAACGATCTGTGGCTCGTACCACGCGAGGGCGGTGCGGCACGAAAACTCGTTTCACCACCCGGTGGCGAAGGCTTCCCCCGCTTCAATCCCACGGGCGACAAAATCGCCTTCATGGGCAATTACGAAGGCGGGCGCGATCTGTATGTGATTCCCGTCTCGGATGATGGCCCGACCGAACTCGCCACTCGCCTGACTCACCACCCTTCGAGTGAGATCCTGTCGGACTGGACGCCGGATGGCGAATCGATCATCTACAGCTCCAGCGGCATGACCGGCATGACGCGGGCACCCCAGATGTTCAAGGTGTCGCAGGAGGGTGGTCAGCCGGAGAAATTCCCGATCCCTTACGGCTCCGCAGGCACGATTAGCCCCGACGGAACCTGGCTGGCGTACACGCCGAACAACCGAGACTTCCGCACCTGGAAGCGATACCGGGGCGGGATGGCCTCCGACATCTGGCTGCTGAACCTCGACACCAACGAATCGGTCCGCATGACCGACTTCGAGGGAACCGATACGCAGCCGATGTGGGCCCCCGACGGCAAGAGCGTGTACTACCTGTCCGACAACGGACCGGAACACCGCCTCAACATCTGGAAGTACGAGATCGGCAGCAGGAAACACACGCAGATCACGCACTCCGAAGACTACGACATCAAGTTCCCCTCGATCGGCCCCGGCCCGCGCGGACGCGGCGAAATCGTCTATCAGCAAGGCCCGGACCTGGTCCTGCTCGACCTTTCCAACAACCGGACCCGGACTGTTGAAGTCGTCATCCCCGGTGACCGCCCCACGCTGCGACCGAAGATGATCGACTTCTCGAACTACATGGCCGGCGGCTCGGTCTCCGCAACGGGCAAGCAGGTCGTCACCGAGGCCAGGGGCGACATCTGGACCCTCCCCGCCGAGGAGGGCAAGGGCATCGCCCGCAATCTGACCCGAACCAGCGGAGTCGCCGAGCGCAATCCCATCTGGTCACCCGACGGCCGATGGATCGCCTATGTCTCTGACGAGACGGACGAGTACGAGGTGTATGTCACCCAGTCCGATGGCAAGGGCGAGACTCGACAGCTCACCTCCGGCGGCAACTACTGGCGCTACCTGAGCACCTTCTCCCCCGATTCCGAGAAGATCGTGTTCACCGACAATACGGGTGCCGCGTACTTGCTCGATGTCGAGACCGGCGAACACAAGGAGATGTTCAAGGACCTGTGGGGCAACACTCCCTCGATCTCGTTTTCTCACGACGGCAAGTGGATCGCTACGGCCCTGTCGCTCGAAAACAGCATGAACGCCGTTCATCTGTACGACATCGAGAACGACGAACTGCACCAGGTCACCCAAGGCTTCTTCAGTGCGAAATCCCCGGCGTTCGATCGTGAAGGCAAGTTCCTGTACTTCGTCTCAACGATGAACTTCGCCCCCGAGTATTCGGCCATCGATTCGACCTTTATCTACACCGACAGCGACCGCATTCTTGCGGTCCCGCTGAACTCGGAAGTCGAGAACCCGAACCTGCCCGAACTCGACGAGGAAACCTGGGAAGAGCCCGAGGACGAGAACGCAGATGACTCGGATGCCGAGGGCGAGGAAACCGAGGGCTCAGACGAAGCCTCCGAGGACTCCGACGAATCCGAGGAAGCCACGAGTAACTGGGACACCGATCACCCGCTTTTCGGAAAGTGGAGCGGAACGATGACCGGCTTCGCGGCGATCGGCATGCCCGAAGACACCATCCCCCTGGGACTGACTTTCCTCGTCGATAACGACGGCAACATCACCGGCACCGCCGAGGTAATGGGCGAGAGCGACGAGTTCGACGGCGAACTCCGTTTCAACGCGTCAACCGGCGAGTTCTACTCCAAGTCCACCGAACAGGGCATGACCTCCATCCTCAAGGGAACGGTGAACGGCGACTCGCTGTCAGGCACCTGGGAACTCGTGGAGATGGGGGTTTCCGGCACCTGGAGCGTCACACGCACCACGCGGGAACTCTCCGACGAGGAACTCGAAGGTGCCGACAGCGCTGGCGGTTCGTCCGACGAACCGGTCGTGATAGACCTCGACGGCTTCGAATCTCGCGCACTCTTGCTCCCGGTCCCCCCCGGCGCATACGACAGCCTCGCGGTCAATGACAAGAACCAACTGCTGTTCATGTCCATGGGCGGCGGGATGCCCTCCATCAAGTTGTTCGATATCACCGACGAAGACGGCAGTGTGAAGAATGTCGTCTCCGGCGTCGGCGGCTACTCCATGTCCGGAGACGGCAAGAAACTCGCGGTGGTTGGTCCGGCCGGTCCCGCGGTGATCAACGCCGCCGCCGGGCAGTCCCTGTCCAAGGCCGTGCCGACCGACTCGATGATGGCCAAGGTGGATCCGCGAGAAGAATGGGAACAGATCCTGCGTGATGCGTGGCGCATCCAGCGAACCTTCTTCTACGACCCGGGCCTGCACGGCGTGGACTGGGATGGCGTGTACGATCGCTACTCGGCCATGCTCCCAGACTGCACGACCCGCGAGGATGTCAGTTTCCTCATCCGCGAGATGATTTCCGAACTCAATGTCGGCCACGCCTACTACTGGGGCGGCGACGCTGAATCGCAGCCGATGATGAATGTCGGCCTGCTCGGCGCAGACTTTGAACTGGACCGTGATGAAGCCGGCAACGAGGCCTACCGCATCGCCCACATCTACGAGGGCGCCGATTGGGATGCCGATGCACGAGGACCGCTCAGCCAGTTCGGCGTCGATGTCTCGGTCGGCGACTACATCCTCGCCGTGAACGGCGTGGAGATCGACACCAGCAAGGACATCTTTGCTTCCCTGATCGGCACCGCTGGCAAGACCACACTCCTCACCGTCAGCGATCAGCCCTCATGGGGATCCGAGAACGAGCGCGAGGTGGTTGTGAAGCCCGTCGGTTCGGACACCGATCTTCGCTACCGCTCCTGGATCGAAACCAACCGTAAATATGTCGAGGAAGTCACCGACGGCAAGGTTGGCTACATCTATGTGCCCAACACCGGTGTGGACGGCCAGAACGACCTGTTCCGCCAGTTCTACGGCCAGATCGACAAGGAAGGCCTGATCATCGACGAGCGTTGGAACGGCGGCGGTCAGATCCCCAACCGCTTCATCGAACTGCTCAACCGCCCGCGCACCAACTACTGGGCGCGCCGCCACGGCAAGGACTGGCCCTGGCCCTACGACTCGCACCAGGGTGCTCAGGTCATGCTCATCAACGGCCTCGCGGGCTCAGGCGGCGACATGTTCCCCTGGCTGTTCCGCGAGAGCGGCCTCGGCAAGATCGTCGGCACCCGCACCTGGGGCGGTCTGGTCGGCATCTCCGGCAACCCCAGTCTGATCGACGGCGGCTACACCGCCGTGCCGACCTTCGGCTTCTACGAGAAGGACGGCACTTGGGGCATCGAAGGCCACGGCGTTGACCCGGACATCGAGGTCATCGACGACCCGGGCCTGATGATCGACGACGGCGATCCGACCACGGTCGAAGACCCGCAACTCGATGCCGCCATCCAGGTGGTGCTCGAGGAGATCAAGGCCAACCCCTACCGCGCTCCCCAGCGTCCGGCCGGTCCGGATCGCAGCGGCATGGGCATCAAGGATTCCGATCGCTGATCGGATGACTCAGCCATCGCACGCAAAAGGGCGTCCCGACCGGGACGCCCTTTTTCATAACCACAACCTAAATCGTGATTCAGATCATTTGACGGTCGGGATGTACGCCGCCAGCAGATCACGAGCCGCCGCGAGGTCGCGCTGGTCGATCATCTCGGTCACGGTGTGGATGTACCGTGTGCCGCACACCAGACCCGCAGCACGGGCACCGCTCATCGCCTGCTGGAGAGCCGCGCCGTCCTGGCCACCACGGGCAAGGATGGTGCGTTGGTGCTTGATGCGGTTCTTCTTGGCCAACTCTTCGAGCTGATCGATCATCTCATGATCGCTGATGAACGAGCCGTCCATGATGTGCAGGCCGACGCCCTCACCCTGCTTCGTGACGCTCTCTTCCTTCGGCACACCGGGCGTGTCGCAGGCCAGCGAGACATCAAGGCCGATGCCGTAGTCCGGCTGGACCGAGTTCGCCGCGACCTTCGCGCCACGCAGACCAACCTCTTCCTGCACGGTGAAGGCCACGAAGAGGTCGCACGCGTGCGGCTTCTTGGCCTTGTGGATCGCCCGGACCGCTTCGATCGCGACCCAACAGGCGAACCGGTTATCGAGCGCCTTGGACACCACCTTGTCGCCCATGACCTCCATCGGCTCGTCCAGAACGACCATATCCCCGACGCGAACGGTGCTCTTGACCTTTGAGGCCGCCATACCCAAGTCAACGAAGAACTCCTTGACCTCCGGAACCTTGGTCCGCTCGTCCGCAGACGAAATGTGAACCGGGCGACCGCCGGGATTCATCACGCCCTTGAAATCACCCTTCTGGGTGCAGACCAGCACACGCCGGCTGAACAGGTTCCGGGTATCGAAGCCACCGGCGGGGTTCAGGCGCAGGTAGCCGTTGTCATCGATGTGCGAGACATAGAAGCCGATCTCGTCCATGTGGCTGGCCAGCATCAGACGGGTCGCGTCGGCCTCCGCGGTCTCGGCCTTCACGACCTGCAGGGTCTTCTTGCCGCTCTTGGTGACCTGCTTCCGGGGCAGGCGACGACAGATCAGGTTCCCCAGCGAGTCCACCCACGCCTCATCGAAGAGTTCGTCCACTTCGGAGATGATCAACTCACGCACACGGTCCTCACGCCCGGGGATGCCGGGGGTTTCGCAGAGTCGTTTGAGCAGATCCAGATTCAGTTTTTCAGCCACGAACAATCTCCTTCTGTAGTCCCGGTCGAAGCCGGACGCGTGGGCTTGTGCAGGATAGGATCGGGCCCATTCTCGTTTTCCTCGGGCCCTTGGAATCCCCCATCATGGCACACCTCAGCCCGCTCAACAATCGACACGAGGCCGCAGAGGCCTCATTCCTCGACTTCGGAGCCGGAGACGGCACCGGCCCCAGCGCCCGCGTCGTCGAGACATTCGGCGAGATCGAGGCCGAATACGCCGCCATACGCAAAGGCGTCGCCCTGCTCGATCTCCCCCAGCGAGCGACCATCCGCGTCACCGGCCGGGAACGCATCGACTTCCTCAACCGCATGCTGACCCAGGAACTCCGCTCCGGCGGCTCCCCCCTGCCGCCCGGATCGGCGGTGTCCTCGTTCTGGCTCAACCGCAAGGGACGCATCGACGCCGATCTGCGCCTGATCGAACTCGGCGACTCCGAACTCACCACCGACGGCGTGCCCGTGTCCGGCATGTACTTCGACACCGACATCCTCAGCGCCCCGAATCTGGTCAGCACGCTCAAAGCATTCGTTTTCAGCGAGGACATTGCCTTCGAGGACATCACCGCCACGACCCATCGCCTCGCACTGCACGGCCCCGCTGCCGCCCGTTTGCTCGCGGACCACTCCCAGCCACTCCGCGATGACCTGCCCGCGATCGCCGACATTCAGCCCAACCAGGCGACCGCCATCAGCATCAACGGGCGCCCCGTGGTCGCAAACCGTCACGACCAGACCGGCGAGATCGGCATCGAACTGATCGTGGCAACCAAAGACCTCGTCACAGTCTTTGACCATCTCGCCCAGCACGCCCGCACCGACCACGGCCACCACAACGACCCGGCCACCGACCGGTATCGCCTGCGTCACGCCGGCTGGCACGCCTTCAACATCGCACGCATCGAGGCCGGTACGCCGCTCTTCCAGATCGACTTCGGGTCCAGCAATCTCCCTCACGAGAGTTCGCTGCTCGACAGCCGCGTGAACTTCAAGAAGGGCTGCTACCTCGGCCAGGAAGTCGTGGCGAGAATGCAGTCGCTCGGACACCCGAAACAACTGCTCCGCTGTATCCGCATCGCCCGTGAAACCGCGCCCGACGACGAAAAGGACCAGCCCGTCACCGGATGCGCCGTGGCACCGAGCGGCGACAACGCGCTCGCCCCCCCCGCTGAGTTCAAACCCATCGGCGGAGTGACCTCGTCCTGCCGCTCACCGATGCTCGGCGACGATGTGCTGTGCCTGGCCATGATCAAATGGGGCCACCACGAGGCGGGCACAAAGCTGCTCGTGCAAACCCCCACCGGGTGGGTGCAGGGTGAGGTTCAGCCGCAACTCGCCGCGTGGTCGAAACGCTAAGAGCCAACGCTGGGATCAATCGCCTTGCAGCGGCAGCAGGTTCTGCTCACGCATCAACAAAGTCCGAGGAGTAGACGCTCGATAGACCGTCCAGACCTCGGTGCAAGTCGAGGTCTGACCAGGCTCGATCTCTGAGATCGGCCCGTATAGCTCGGCCTCAAAGAGTTCCAAGCCAGGATTCAGATAGATCGCCACCGGGCCTTCACCGATCGAACGGAGTTCACTGCGCTGTTCGATCGTCAGAGGGGTATCCAGCCGACGGTGCAGCCAGAATCCACGCGTCTGCAACCAATCCGGGTTGGGCACCCAGACGGCGATCTCCGCGGGGCCATCCGTGTACACCTTGATCCCGCCGTCGAAATCGATACCCGTGAGATTGAGCACCGCCCAGCCCTGATCGTCGATCGGACCGAGCATCGCGTTGATGCGATCCACCGCCAGCGGATCCTCGGAATAGAGCTGGGCGACCTGATCGCCTTCTCGGAGCTTGAGAGCGATCCGAGCCCCCGGCGGAACCGCGGTGTTGGTCCATTGGGCGCGTCGCACCGGTTCGTCACCGTTGTTCTGAATCCCGAATTCGATGCTCGCCTCGTGTCCACTGCGCAGGCCGATGGTCTTGATCTGGCGAAGTCCATCGATGCCAACCGGGTTCTCCGTCACAATCGAGTGCAGCGAACGACCAACCACGCGAGACGGCCCCGCGTCCATCGCCGGATCCGGCGGCCAGTCCTGCGGTTCGCCTGAGTCGTTCTGCCAACCATGCTCACCCCGCTGCGGGGCGTTCCATGTGTAACCGCCACCGTAGAAGGTGTACGACCCGTCGTCCGCTGGCTCGCGATCAAGCCCCACCGTATGCACGAGCGACGGTCCGTTGTGCACCCCGAAGAAAGTCACACGATCCAGATCCGGGCTGTACTCGATGGCCAATTGCCCACGCCGGATACGCGTGGCGTCCGGGCGACTCAGTTCACCGACCAGACCCGGCGACCCCGGCCGATCCGGGAGGATATACACATCACGATCGACCGCAGCACAGCCACTCAGCAGCCCGCTCACGAGCGTGAAGACCACCCCGCAGCCCAACCCCAGACCTCTGACCCGCTTGCTGATTCCTGTATCCCGTCGCACGCCCGTACCTCGTCTTTCCTCGTGGATCCTCGTCGTTTCCGGATTCCCAGTCTAAGCCAATCGGCCAGATCCGCGACCCCGCTGCAGACCGATCTCCTACGATCCGGTCTGGTTCCACTCTGAACGCCCAGCCGCTAGGATGGTCGCATGATTCAGCCGACCGACCAGAAGCACGACTCCAAGTCCATCCTGCTTGATGTGAAAGACCTCAAGACGCACTTCCCCGTGCGTTCTGGCCTCCTGCAGCGAACGACCGGATATGTGAAAGCGGTCGACGGCGTCTCTTTCCATGTCAAGAGGGGCGAGACCCTCGGTCTTGTCGGTGAGTCCGGCTGCGGCAAGACCACCGTTGGTCGCACGCTGCTTCGGCTGATCCCCGCCACCGGCGGGCAAGTCACCTTCGGCGGCGTCGATGTGTTCAACGCATCGGGCAAGAGCCTCAAGTCTCTCCGCCAGCAGATGCAGATCATCTTCCAGGACCCCGCCGGTTCGCTGAACCCACGCATGCGAATTGCAGCGATCGTCGGTGAACCGCTCAAGGTCCACGGCCTGGTCAGCGACAAGGACGAACTCCGGCATCGGGTCGAAGAACTGCTCGAAAAATCCGGCATGCCCCGGCTCGCCGCCGACCGCTACCCGCACGAATTTTCCGGCGGGCAGCGTCAGCGCATCGGCATCGCCCGCGCCCTCGCGCTCGAGCCGAAGTTCATCGTCTGCGACGAACCCACTTCGGCGCTCGATGTGTCGATCCAATCGCAGATCCTCAACCTGCTCGCCGACCTGCGCGACGAACTCGGCCTCAGTTACCTCTTCATCAGCCACGACATGGCGGTCATCCAGCACATCTGCGATCGGGTTGCCGTGATGTACAAGGGCAAGATCGTCGAGGAAGGCACGCGTGAAGAGGTCATCGAGAACCCGCAGCACAACTACACCAAAGCGCTGCTCTCGGCCGTGCCCGAGGCGGATCCCAACCGCGAAAAGAAACGCATCACCTTTGAAGGCATGGCGATGTGACCGGCGTCTCCGGGCGACCGCTCAGGAGAACCAGTGCTCGCCCCAAATCGCGATGTTCATCATCGGCCACGACAGGTGCCAGAACCGTTTCGGATCCGAGCACACCGACACGATGCCCGCCTCGGTGAAAATTTCCTTCGCGAATCCGCTCTCACGCAAACGATCGGCCTGATCCCCCACCCAGTCCTGGAACGGGAGCGGGAAACTCGCCTTCTCACGCCGTACCACTTCCTCGGGAATCGCCTCGCGGAAGGACTCGCGCAGGACGCGCTTGGTCTCGACCCGGTCCCCCTCGACCCGGTCCCCCTCGACCCGGAACTTCAGGTCCATCGGCAGCGACTCGCTCAGACGGGCCACCACCGCGTCGGCGAACGGCGTACGCCCCTCCACACTCGCGAGCATCGTCGCCGTGTCCAAACGCTGCAGTAATCCCGTCAGATTGAGCCGTCGTTGCAGGCGCAGGTGCGATTTCAGGCCATACCCCCCCGCTTCCTCAGCGGCTCCGGTCATCTCCTGCTCGTACACCGCGTAAAGCCCCGCATCCTGCTGGAGCGCCTCCCACAGTTCCGGCTGGAGGAGCGCCGATTTCATCGCAGGCGGCACCCACGCGTTGGACTCCAACTCAAATCGCCCGCCCGCTTGAGCATCCGGTGTCCCGGTGCCGAGGAATTGTGTGGCACTGCGCATGGGAAGCACATACCCACCGAGTAATTCATCAGCTCCCTCGCCCGAGAGCGTCACGACGCAACCGTCTGCACGCAACCGCTCCGCGACCGTGTAGATCGCCACTTCGTTCGGTGTACTCAAGGGCACCCCGAGCCGGTTCACCATGTCGAGCCATCGCGTCGAAAACAGATCCCGGTCCACCACAGCCTCATCGTGCCGACTCCCGAGCCATTTCGCGGTCCGCCCGGCATAGTCGAGATCACCGTCCGGTTCACTTTCCGCACGCTTGGCACCGGCGCAGTAGGTCCGCAACTCCGCGACCTGGTCACGAGCGATCGAGGCGATCACGGTGCTGTCGATGCCGCCTGACAACAGCGAACAGATCGGCACATCCGACCGCAGGTGCCGGCGGACCGATTCGGTCACCGCGCCTGCGAACCACTGCGTCGCAACTTCCATGCTGATCGGCTCGTCGATCTCCGCAGGTCCCGCCCAATACCGATGCAATTGGACACTGATCGAGTCGCCCCGAAG
Organism: Phycisphaerales bacterium JB050; assembly: GCA_043101125.1. Classification (GTDB taxonomy): domain Bacteria; phylum Planctomycetota; class Phycisphaerae; order Phycisphaerales; family UBA1924; genus JANSXG01. Next base: position 176,206 of record JBICHT010000149.1, read on the forward strand.
ATCCACCTC
>JBICHT010000150.1:0-8139 GCA_043101125.1 Phycisphaerales bacterium JB050
GGCGGCGCGGCGGCGGGATCGACCCGCTCCAGTTCCGCACGCCGCTCATCCGGGTCCATCGCCCCCAGTGCCGCGCGAAGCGCTGGATCTGGATCCGGTCCCTTGAACAGCCCCTCCATCAGCGCCTTCGCATACAAGTGCGTCCCGCCGACGACCACCGGAACCCGAGACGATCCTCGCATGTCCTGGATCAACGCCTCGGCTCTGCCCAGCCAGTCATCCACCGTGAACGGTTCGACCGGGTCCGCCGCGGGATCCACCAGATCAATCAGGTGGTGGGGGACCCCGTTCATCTCCTCGGTCGTCGGTTTCGCCGTGCCGATGTCCAGCCCGGTGTAGACCTGCATCGAGTCCATCGTGATAATCTCGGCGCGCGTCGCATCCGGATCCGCTTCGGCGATCCGTTGCGCCACTTCGACCGCCAGCGCGGATTTCCCGCTCGCTGTCGCACCCACAATCACCGGAAAACGCGGTAGCATCTCCAGCGTTTATACCGCCACCAAGCCGCGCTCGCCGCGGCTTTTTCTCTCAGGAGTCCAGCCATGCCCAAGCAGGTCATCGACAACATCGAGGTCGCCGGACGACGCGTGCTCATGCGCGTCGACTTCAATGTCCCCATGCAGGACGGCCAGATCACCGACGACCGGCGCATCCGCATGGCCCTGCCCTCGATCGAGAGCGTTCTCCACCGCCGGGGTCGGCTTATCCTCATGTCCCACCTCGGTCGACCGACCGGCGAGGGCTACGAGCAGGAACACTCCCTCGAACCCGTCGCCAAGCGCCTCACCGAACTCCTCGCCGACAAGGTCCGTGGTGGTGTCGGCTTCCCGAGCCACGACTGCGTCGATGATCTGGCTGCCGAGGCGGTTGATCGCCTTGCCGATGCCGAGTGCCTCTTGCTCGAGAACCTCCGCTTCCACAAGGGCGAGACCAAGGGAGACGAGGCGTTCGCCGCCAAACTCGCCGCCTACGCCGATATCTACTGCAACAACGCCTTCGGCACCTGCCATCGGCCCCATGCCTCCATGTACACCGTGCCCAAACTTATGGGCAGCAAACCCAAGGTCGCCGGTTCGCTGGTCGAAAAGGAGATCCGCTATCTCTCCGACGCCCTCGCCAGGCCCGCCCGACCCTTCTGCGTGGTCCTCGGCGGCGCGAAGGTCAGCGACAAACTCCCGACCATCGAGTTTCTGCTCCCCAAGGCCAACACCATCATCATCGGTGGCGCGATGGCCTACACCTTCCTCAAAGCACAGGGCACCAAGGTCGGCTCCAGTCGCGTTGAAGAAGAAATGCTCCCCGAGGCCAAACGCCTCATCGCCGCGGCCAGCGAGCAGGGCTGCGAGATCCTGCTCCCCACCGACCATGTCTGCTCCACGACCTTCTCGGAGTCCACCGGCGAACACAAGAGCTTCAAAGGCGATATCGCCGACGGCTTCATGGGCCTCGACATCGGCCCCGAAACCCGTGAGCGCTTCGCCGATGCCCTGCTGAAGAGCCGCACCATCGTCTGGAACGGCCCGATGGGGGTCTTCGAGTGGTCGCTCTTCGCTGTCGGGACCCGCCAGGTCGCCGAGGCCATCGCCCAAGCGACGAACGAGCACAACGCGGTTTCCATTGTTGGCGGTGGGGATTCGGCGGCCGCGGCTGAAAAATTCGGTATCGCCGAGCAACTCAGCCATGTTTCCACCGGGGGTGGCGCCAGCCTGGAGATGCTTTCTGGCAAAACTTTCGAGAGCGTCGAAGTCCTCGATAATGCTTGAAACCTATTTTTGAGTGGGCAATTATCGCCGAGTCGGGCCTATGAATCCAAGTTCATGCCCGCATTCAGTCGATATTGCTACCATACGGTCAATTCTCTTCCCATTTGCTGTCCCCGGTATGGTCGCCATTCTCCTCCCAACTTCGCAGAATCTTCAAACCCTAGCGACCCGCCCGCACTGATTGTGAGTCCGTTTCCTCCTCTGCTCATCAGCGCGTCGAACAGGATCCCCTCAAACATGTTCCAAGCCCAACGGACCGAAACCACGCAACGGGTACGCACGCCTGCCTGGATCGATCCGGTTCAACTCGAACAACTCGGCGGCTACCATTTGGTCCGACCGCTCCAACGCGGGTCGTGCGGCGAGCGCTGCCTCGCCGAAACACAGGACGGAACCCGCGTCGTCCTGCACGCCGTCCGTCGCTCGCTGTCCAACAACTCCAGCAACGGCTCCAGCGGACGCGAGGGCAAACGCTTCCTCGATCTCATCGCCCCCATCCGGGTCCTGGAACACGCCCACATCCTGCCCATCTCCGACGCGGTCGTTGATCGTGCCGGCTGGCACTGGCTTGTCACACCCTACATCGGTGCCTCCGAGGGCCTGCTGACCCTCGACGAACTGCGTCGGGCCAAACGCGAGAACCGCCTCTCGGTCTTCGAAACTCGCACCGCCGTCCGCCAGATCTTCAGTGCCATCGCCGCGGCACACGCACGCGGCGTCGTCCATGGCGGCTTCTCCGCCCGCGACCTGCTCGTAGACCGACACGGTTCGCTCATGTTCGAGCTGTACGGCCTGCGCCGACGCCTGTCGGGTGATGTCCCCGCTCCCGGTTCGCCAGACCACGATGCGCTCGTCCGCGCTGAACTCCGGTCCGCGGTCGAAGTCATCTACGAATCCCTCACCGGTGGATCTTCCGCGGGAACCCAGGGCATGGCCTCACGGGTCATCAAGAAACTCGACCGCTCATGGGATCGCTGGTTCGAAGCCGGCCTCGATGAACGGGCCGGGTTCACTTGCCCCGAGCAGGCGCTGTCCATGTTCGAAGGGCAGTCGCTCGTCGAGATGAAACTCGGTTCACGCACCCACGCCACCCAAACCAAGCCCTTCCGCTGGTGGACCTCACAAGGGAACTGAGTCCCCTCAGTACGCCGCCTGATCCAGGGTGCGTCAAGACAAGGGCTGCCACATGAGCAGCCCTGTTTGTTTTTTGCTGCACTCAATCCCGAGCCGGTCAGGAACCCGCGTTCGGCGAATTCGGCTCGTCGGTGATCGGAGCGTCGCCGGGCTGATCGGCGTCCGCTTGGTCTGCGTCCGCGATGGTCTCGGCAGTCGGTGGGTTCTCCCCGTCACCGTCCACGGGGTCCGGTTCCGGTGCGGGGTGTAGCGAGGCCACGCGTTCCTGCAGTTTCACCAGCCGTTCGCGTTGGTTGTCGTTGAGCACACCATCAAATTCCGTCACCAACCGAGCCAGAGCTGCTGGCGCATGATCAAGTGCCTCGATCCGCTCCAGCGTCGCCAGCCATGTATCCGTCCCAGCGGGGTTACCGATCGCCCGGGCCTGCTGCGTCGCCTCGTCGAGCCGATTCAGCCAGATCAGGCACGCCAGTTCATCGTTCAGCAGCGCTGAGGTACGGATTTCCGCGGGCAGCCCCCGTATGACCTTGAGCGCGCCCTGCGCGTTCTTGAGCTGCAGCCTCGTTCGCACCAGCGATTCCAGAAGCAGGCGACGGTCTTCGGTGAAGTATTCCGGCTGCGCGTATTTCGCCAGTTCCTCGTCCGTCGCCACCGGCACCAGCAGACGCTCGCGCTCGGAGAGGTCCATCGGCAGGCTCGCCGCGGTCAGCAACTCCGTCGGTGCCATGACCGATGACAGTCGCGCCAACTGTTCCTGGCGCTTCTCAATGCTCGGCGCAGGCAGTTCACTCGCACGCCGGTAGCCCGTTGCCGTCGGCGTATGCCGGCAGATCGCCTCGATCGCCTGCTCGTATACCGCGTCCGATCGCTGCGCCCGCGCGATCAGCAACTCAAGCGAAGACGCATCGCCCACCAGTTCTCGAGCCGCAGCACGACAGATGTCCGCGCGCTCCGCGTCCACCAACTTACGAACCGTTGCCATATCTCCGAGGCGCGCAAGCAGACGCACGATGTTCGGCGTGATCTCTTCCGGGGTCAGCCCGGTCACCACGCGATGCACTCCCGCGGTCTGTTCTTCATCCAGCGCAGGCCCCTTGTCTCGCAACGCGAGCAAGGTCTCGAGTGCCGCGATGAGAACCTCTCGGGGTTGCTCAGTGTCGAGCGCTTTCGCCAGCACCAGTGGCTGGGCCTCTGGGCGCGGGTGACGCGCCACCACCGTCAGCAGTTCTCGAACGACCGCGGCGTTCGGCTCCTTCTCCAAGGCCTCGATGACCTTCGTCATCACCGCCGAAGCGTCCAGTTTCGCCAGAAGCGCCGCCGCCTTGCGCCGAACTGGTGCCACAGGATCCGACAGTCCGCTCGCCGCCGCCTCCACGATCGCCGGACCAAGCGGGCGGGCGCTCACCACCTCCGCCGCCGCCAGGTCATACGCCAACTCGCGAACAGACGACGGCAACGAGGTCATCGCCACACCGCCGTTCTCCGCGTTCTCCGTGCCGACATACCCCCGGGCCATCAGTTCCGCCAGAAACGCCGCCCGTTCACCCTCCGGCAGACGCAGGAACAGCCGTCGATAGGCCTCCACCAGATGGGCCGCCAGCAGATCACGCTCTTCCTTGAGGCGGGTCACCTCGCCTTCGAGTTGTCGTTCCCGCTCCGGCTTCTCCGTCTCTTCGATCGCCTGGGGGTCGCTGGGTGGTTCCGTTGGTGGCATGCCCAGACCAAGGGGAGTCCCAGCCCACAGAAACAGGGCAGCAACCGCTGCTTTGTTCGTGAAATGTCTGGTCTCGCGACTCTGAGATCTGTCCATGAAGGGGCCTTCGTTCCACTCTTGGGGTCTGGCGTAGATTGCGGACTCGTCCGACGACCAATCTGCCGTATCATATGGGCGAGTGGTGAGTCGGGCTGCTCTTGCACCCGTTCACCGGCTCGATTGATCGGAAAGGGAGCGCCGCCAGCTTGATGAATGACTGGTCAGAAGCCGAAAACCATGTCGAACGAGCGCACGAACTCTACGAAGCGGGACGCTGGGACGAAGCTGAGCAGGCCCTGCGCCACGCTCTGTCGCTTAACCCGTATCGCGCGGAGTGGCACTTCAACCTCGGCCTCACCCTCGAGGCCGCGGGGCGCTGGGAGCAGGCCGTCGAGGCGCTCAAGTCCGCCTACGAGCTCAACGAGCACGACGATCAGGCTCCACTCCTGCTCGGCGTCATCTGCCTGCGCCTCGAACGCCCCGAAGAAGCGGTGAAATGGCTTGAAATCGCCGGGCGCGAGGCCACCAAACCCGCCACACGCGCCGAGGTCTCTGTCCATCAAATCGAGGCTTACGCCGCCGTCGGTCGCCACGACGACGCCGAGCAGGCGTTCTACCTCGCGCTCCAATACGAGCCCGAAGACGATCCCCTCGAAGAAGGCGAACCAGCCAATCGCGTCCAGGCACAGGCCTACGCCAACATGGCCGAGGCCATGATGACCCGCCAGGACTGGGACCGCGCGATCTACTGCTTCCGCGAAGCCGCGAACCTCGACGAGTCCATTCCGCGCGTGCACGCTCGCCTCGCCGCGGCGCTCGGCGAAACCGGTCGCCACGAGCGCGCCCGCCAACTCTACCTGCGTGAACTCCGCGACAATCCCGGCGACATCGACACCCTGCTCGACCTCGGTTGCCTGCTTGTCGACATGAACCGCCTCATGGAAGCGCAGGAGAAGTTCCGGCGCGTGCTCGAACTCGAGAGCAACAACCCCGACGCCCACTTCTACCTCGGCGACCTTGCGCTGCGCCAGCACCGCCGGCGCGATGCCGAATCCGCGTTCCGCCTCGTTCTCCGACTCGATTCTTCCTACCCCGAAGTCCGCCGGCGCCTCGCCGAACTCGCCCTCGACCGAGGCGAGTTCACCGAAGCACGCCGACTCCTCCGTCACGAGTACCGCGAACTCACGCAAGATCCCAAGAAGTTCACCAGCGCCGACCTCGACGATCTCGGCCAGCTCCTCCTCGACGCTCGGCTCCCGCGCGACGCCGCGCGAGTCTTCACCAGACTGACCGCGGACCTCCCGGACGATGCCAAGTCCTGGCACTACCTCAGCGTCGCGCGATTCCAGATGGGCGATCGGGCCGCGGGCATGGAAGCCGCTCGCAAGGCCCTGCGCCTCGACGACAAACTCACCGCCGCGATTCACAACATGGCGCTCGCGAGCATCCAGGAGCGCCGATGGAAACGCGCCAGCGCGTACATCGCTCAACTCCGCGAGATCGACCCCGATGACGGCGCACTCCGTCGCCTCTCGCTCTCGGTCCGCATCGGTCGACTCGTCGAGTTCCTCGGCGTCCTCGCCGGGCGCATCCGCCCAGCCGGGCCGGAGCCCTTCGAAGTCGATCCGCGCGATGAAGGCATCGATCGCTCCGCCGTCGCCCATCGCGGGCGCGACCCGCAAAACCAGTCCTGACCGCATGCCCGCTCGCGCAGACGAACTCCTCTCAACCGCAGCGATCTACTTCGGAAGCAGCCTCGGTCGCGTCGAAGACGCCGCGAAGGCCATCGCCGCCAACCTCCACATCCCGACCCTCGTCGACCTCTACGACTCACCACTCGCCGGAGCAGAGTCGTACCGCTTCGTCATCCTCGCGATGTCCACCTGGTACGACGGCATCCTCCAGGACGACTGGCGTGAGCACGAAGCCGAACTCGCGCAGCTCGACTGGTCACACTCCACAGTCGCCCTCGTCTGCCTCGGCGATCAGTACGGCTATCCGCAGACCTTCGCCGATGCGCTCGGCATCGTCGCCGAAGCCATCGAGCCGAGGGGCGCGACCCTCATCGGTCAGTGGGACCCGAAAGCCGATCCCGTGGGTTACGAGTTCCGCGCCTCCCGCGCCCTGCGCGACGATCATTTCCTCGGCCTCGTCCTCGATGAAGACAACCAGTCCGACGCGACCGATCGGCGCATCGAACTCTGGTGCGACCAGATCCGACGCGAACTCAGCGAGCGCCCCTGAAACTCAATCGAACCCCGGCTCGCCCCGTTCACGCAGCAGCCGCGCCGCCTCGTCCACATCCTTGTCGCCCCGACCCGAGCAGTTGATCACCACATGCTCGTCCGGCCCCATGGTTCCCGCGATCCGGATCGCCGCCGCGACCGCGTGCGATGTCTCGAGTGCAGGCAACACGCCCTCCATCCGCGACAACAGCAGCAGCGCATCGAGCGCTTCCGCATCGTCGACCGCCGTGTACTCCACCCGCCCGGCATCTTTCCAGAACGAGTGTTCCGGCCCGACGCCCGGATAGTCCAGGCCCGCCGAGCATGAATGCACCGACGCCGTCTGCCCGTCCTCGTCCTGCAGCACATACGAGCGCGAACCGTGCAGCACCCCCGGCGAGCCGTGCGACAGCGGCGCGGCGTGGCTGCCCAGCGCAGGCCCGTGCCCGCCCGCTTCCACGCCCACAATCCGCACGCTGGCGTCATCGATGAACGGGAAAAACAACCCCGCCGCGTTCGACCCGCCGCCCACGCACGCCACGATGCAATCCGGCAGACGCGTGCTCGATCCCTCACGCTCCATCACCGCCGCGAACTGCTGCTTCGCCTCGCGACCGATGCACGCCTGGAAGTCGCGCACGATCCGTGGGAAGGGGTGGGGGCCCACCACCGAGCCGATGATGTAGTGCGTCGTGTCCACGCTGCTCATCCAGTCCCGCATCGCTTCGTTCGTTGCATCCTTCAGCGTGCGGCTGCCCGAATCCACCGGGCACACCTTCGCGCCCATCATCCGCATCCGCACCACATTCAAATGCTGCCGACGCACATCCTCCGAGCCCATGTACACCGTGCAGTCCAGGCCCAGGTGCGCACACGCCGTCGCCGTCGCCACGCCGTGCTGGCCTGCGCCGGTCTCCGCGATCACGCGCTGCTTGCCCATCCGCTTGGTCAGCAGCGCCTGCCCGATCGTGTTGTTGATCTTGTGCGCCCCGGTGTGGGCAAGGTCCTCCCGCTTCAGCCAGATCCGCGCCGAAGCATCCTTCCCCGCGCGTTCCGCCGCCAGCCCACTCAGCCGCTTCGCCTCGTACAACGGCGTGGCCCGCCCGACAAAGGTCTCCAGCAGCCCGGCCAGTTCGCACTGGAACGCGCCGTCGCCGATGGCCTCGTCGTACGCCAGCTCCAGTTCCTGCAGGGCCGCGACCAGCGTTTCCGGCACATAGGTACCGCCGAACGCGCCGTACCGACCGTGCGCATCGGGGACATT
>JBICHT010000151.1:0-14494 GCA_043101125.1 Phycisphaerales bacterium JB050
ACCCTGTACGAACACCCGATCGGAATATTGTCGTCGTTAAAGTCGTACTCCGGATGATGCTGGCCGGCGCCATCGCCTTGTCCAACAAAGATGAACGCGCCGGGGCGCTCTTCCAGCATGAACGCAAAGTCTTCGCCGCCCATGGTGGGTTTGTCTTTCTCGATGAGGTGTGTGTCGGCTTTCTCGCCGAGGACGGAGCGAGCCACGGACCGGAAGTGTTCGGTGGCTTGCGGGTCGTTGAAGGTGACGGGGTATCCGGCGTGCCACTGGATCTCGGCGTCGGCGCCGAATGCCGCGGCGATGCTCTGGGTGATGCGTCGGAATTCCTGCTCGGCCATGGTGCGTGTTTCGGGGAGCAGGGTGCGGATGGTGCCACGGAGTTCGGCGGTGTCGGGGATGACATTGTGCGCTTCGCCGGCGTGGATCGATCCGACGGTGACGACGACGGCGTCGTTGGGCTCGGTGCGTCGGCTGGCGATGGTCTGCAGGGCGGTGACGATGTGGGCGGCGACGACGACGGGGTCGATGCTGCGTTCGGGCTGGGCGGCGTGACCGCCTCGGCCGCGTACGATCACTTCGAACTCGTCGGTGGCGGCGAGGAGCGGTCCGGTGCGGGTGGCGATTTTGCCGAGTTCGAATTCAGGCCAGCCGTGGAGGCCGAACATCATGTCGACTTTGGTGCCGATGCCGTGTGCTTTCTGGAGCGCGCTGCCGTCGAGCGCGCCGTCGGCGCACATCTTTTCGCCTCCGGCTCCGCCTTCCTCGGCGGGCTGGAAGCAGAAGACGATGTTGTTGGGTCGTTTCTCGGTGGTGCTGAGGAGGCGTGCGGCGGTGAGGAGGATGGTGGTGTGACCGTCGTGGCCGCAGGCGTGCATGACCCCGGGTGTGGTGGAGGAGTAGGGCAGGTCGGTGGCTTCGAGGATGGGCAAGGCATCCATGTCGGCACGGAGTCCGATGGTGGGTGCGTTTTCGGGGTCGTCCACGGTGGCGGGGAGGTAGGCAACGATGCCGGTGCCGCGCTTGCCGGGTGCATCGGGCGCGAGGCCGCTGACATAGGCGATCGCGAGTTCATCGAGGCATGTCGCGACGCGTTGGGCGGTTCGTGACTCTTCGAACATGAGCTCCGGGTGGCGGTGGAGGTCATGGCGAAATTCGATGGCCTGGGGCAGGAGTTCCTGGACAGACTGACGCAGTGTTTGAACGGTTTGGTGCATAGTGGAATCGTAGATGGGGGGGCAGGATGTTGTCTTGCGGATAACCCTTAGTTTCCCGCTGAAATCGGGGTTTGATTTGGGAGGCGCAGGGCAATTGTTTGTATTGGATGGGGGCGATTCGTTTGGGAAGGTGGCTTTGGCCGTAGTTCACGAGGTGTTGCTCCGAGGTTATCCGTCACGGGTTGCGCAAAGTGCGTACTCGCTCGCCACTTCGGAGGACAATTCATGTCTGCACAACGCACCGTATTCGGTATTGCTCTTGTTGGTCTCGGGCTGCTCGGGAGCAGCAACGCCAGCGCCCTTGGTCCTGCGGAAGACCGCATCGGTCAGGTGCTTGGTGGGCTTTCGGCGACCGAACTGTCTCCCGAAGTCCAGGCTTTTCTGAGCGAGCATCTTTCGCCGCTGATGATGAATGAAGTGTTCGTGGCGGAGGTGACCCGACAGAACGCTCTGGGTCGCTCGCTTTCGCAGATCCAGGAGATCGATGCGGAATGGTCATCGGCGGAAGAAGAACTCTCGATCATGCGGGAGATGCTGACCAACGCGACCGCCAACGAGATCCGGAAGGTCTGCAAGGATCTGCCGCAGGTCGGTGAGGTGTTCGTGATGGACAACCAGGGCGCGAATGTCGGTCAGAACGCGTTGACCAGCGATTTCTGGCAGGGGGACGAAGCCAAGTGGAAGAAGTCCTTCAACGAGGGCAAGGGCGGGATCGACTTCGGCAAGCCGTCGCTGGACAAGTCCACCAACGAGGTATTGCAGCAGGTGAGTCTGCCGATCATCAATAAGGACGGCGAAGTGATCGGCGCGATCTGCTTCGGGCTCCGGATCAACCAATTCTGATATCGCGGGTCTGGCACGGTACGGGGTCGCGAGGATGCGGCCCCAACTTTTCACTGTTTTTAACCCAGGGGTTCCAAGGTATGTCCGTCAAGTCAAAGCTGTATGGGGTCGTGGTTGGCGGGCTAGTCCTGCTCTCGTTCATCTGCGGGTTCGCGTGGCATCAGATGAATGTGATGTCATCGACGATGTCGTCGGTGATGAACGAGGATCTGCAGCCGATCATCACGGATGATCTGCCTCGCTTAAACGCGATGGCGGACAGCATCGAGATGATTCTGAATGCCGATCGCGATGCGTATCAGGCGCTCATCGCTGAGCGAGATCTCATCAACGCGAGCGATGTCGATATCGAAAGCACCATCGCGGACCATGCGGAGAACATTGAGCAGGTTCGCGAGCGTATGGCTGAGGCTTCGGCGAGTTTGAGTGGCGATGCCCTCGAACTCTATGAGAAGTTCCAGCAACAGTTTGAGGTCTGGTCAGAGAAGACGCTGTCTGCGGTGCAGAAGGCGCAGGACCCGACCCAGATCGTGTTCGCGCGCCGAATCAGCAACGGTTCAGCAATCGAGGCGTTCGACGCGATGCGGACCACGATTGACGATATCACGAACGACCTCGATGCGAAGATTGCGAAAGCGAATACGGAGGTCAACGCTCGTGGTGACAAGGCACAAGAGCGTACCGGGGAGGCGCAGAGCGCGGCATCGCGTTCGGTTTTGATGTTCGCGGTGGTCGCTGCGATCGGTGCTGCCCTGTTTGTGTGCACGCTGCTGCTGATCTCGTTCACGATTTCGAAGGGGCTGTCGGCGATGCTCGAGCGCGTCGAAGACATCGCCTCGGGTGAGGGTGATCTGAGCAAGCGGGTTGATATCAAGAGCAAGGATGAACTCGGCATGCTTGGTGGGGCGATCAACCGCTTCATCGTGAAGGTGGCCGACATCATCTCGGAAGTTCAGGCCGCCTCCGATGAGGTGACCATGACCGCCATGGAGCTCGCTGATGGCGGGCGTGAGTTGGCGTCCAACATGGACGACCAGCGGGGCCAGATCATGCAGGTGTCCTCGGCGATGACCGAGATGAGTTCTTCCGTGCATGAGGTCGCGACCCAATGCTCGACCGCGGCTCAGGCCGCTGGTTCGTCGGACCGGACGGCCGACGAGGGTCGCAAGGCCGTGGACGAGACGGTTCGGGGGATGGAAGCCATCAGCACCGTGGTGAATTCCACGAGCGAGGCGGTCTCCGCCCTGGGCGAGCGCAGCGATCACATCGGTGAGATCATCCAGGTCATCAACGACATCGCCGACCAGACGAACCTGCTTGCCCTCAACGCAGCGATCGAAGCAGCCCGAGCGGGCGAACATGGTCGCGGGTTCGCGGTTGTGGCCGACGAGGTTCGCAAACTCGCCGATCGCACAACCAAAGCGACGCAGGAGATCGCCGAGTCGATCCAGGCGATCCAGAACGAGACTCAGCAGGCGGTCAGCCGCATGAGCGAGGGTACGGAGCGTGTGGCCGAGGGTCGCGAGCGAGCGGGCGAAGCCGGTGAACACATCGGGCTGATCGTGTCGAGCGTGCGCGAAGTGGCCAGCATGTTGGATTCCATCGCTGCGGCGACCCAGCAGCAGTCCGCGGCGGCGGAAGAGGTCTCGGCGAGCGTTGAATCGATCTCGCGGATCGCGGACTCCGCGACACAGACGGCGACGCAGTCCGCAACGGCCGCCGAGCGCATGAGCGACAAGGCGATGCGCCTGAAGTCGCTGGTGAACCAGTTCAAGTTGGGTGAAGAGCACAGCGTCTCGACCGACTGATCTGGTATTCCTTCACGAGTCGTACGCCCCGGACTTCCGGGGCGTTTTCATGCGCTCAGCGGGCGTCGAATGCGCTGAGTCCGCCGTGGCGGACGAAGTCGATGTCGTACCGGTCGGAGGCGGCGCGCAGGAGCATGTTGAGGCCGACGGCGTCGGAGGCGAAGTGACCGGAGACGATGACCGATCCGGGCTTGCCCTCGGCGGCGCGGTCCTCGAGTTGCTTTGCGTCGGGTCCAGAAAGATGGATGTAGAGCACGGTTTCTACCGGTCCGTTTGAGTGGGAGGCGGTGTTCTCGAATAGAGCCTCCGCGACACTCGCGCCGCCGTTGGTCCCGCCCGCGTGCATGACGGCGATTCTGCCGCAGCGACCGGAAGGCCCCTCGGGGACATGCAGGATCTCGTTGCTGGGGTGCGCGAGCTCGGGGATGGTACGCAGGGCGTCGGTGGCGTCTTCGAGCGTGGCATCTTCGGAGACGGGTTCGAGGGCTCGCAGCATCTCCTGGCGTCCGAGTTCATCGGCGGCGAGGTGGATGTTGAACAGGTTGATGCCGACGAGTTGGGCCGCGGAAACGAGTTGGTCCCAGTCCGCGGCGTGGTCGGCGAAGCGACAGCGTCTCCGGAGATCGCTGGTCGCGGCACGGGCGTTCTCACCGCTGACGCCGTGCATCTCCATGAGTTCGACCATGCGATCGAGCACGCGATGGAACTCGCGTCGTGCGGAGCCAGCGAGTGGATGGTGCAGGAGGTACGAGTCGCATCCGAGTTGTCGGGCGAGCAGCAGGTCGCCGGTCGACGCGTTGACGGAGGCCATGCAGCGCCGGATCGGCTGGCCGGTGTCGTGGAGCACGCAGGAATCAGCGGGAATGGAGTCGAACCCAGCGAGTTCGGAGGCGAAGCGGAGCAGGTCGTCGGGTGTGGGCATGACCATGAGGGTAGCCGATTGGCGTGTTCGATCGCTCAGTTGAGGCGGTGCAGCCCGCGAGAATCGCGTTCTTGCATGAGATGCCCCCAGGCGGGCGTGTGGTCTTTGACCAGTTTGATGAGCTGCGTCGGTGATACACCGAGACGGATCGCGGCGGGCTTGATTTCCCAGCCCGAAGCGGCGATCGCGTCCATGGCCTCGGCGAGGATGGCGGGGAAGTCGTGGTGGCGGGGGTTGCAGACGATGCGCCCTGTGGGTGCTTCGGGTTCTGGCGAGCGCAGGGTGATGCCGAGTTCCTCGAACACCGGGTCCTTGGACGGACTCTTTTGTTTCGGTGTTCGCTTCGGTTTCTGTACGCGCGATTTCCAGAGCGCCGAGCCGATCGGTCCGTCGGGTACGCCGATGCGGTGTTCGCTGGCGAGTTTGAGCCGGAGCCGTTTGAGGGCTTCGCGCTTGTTGTCCACAGCGCTGCGCCGTTCGCCTGCGGTTGCGGCGAGCCCGGTTGGGTGGTGTGTGATGGTGACCTGGGTGGAAACTTTGTTGCGGTGCTGCCCGCCTGGCCCCGACGATCGAGACTGACCGACGGTGCATTCGCGCAGGAGCAGTTCGTCCGGCCAGGCGGCGGGATGGGCGTAGTGCGGGGCTTGAGCGGGGTTCGGGGTACTCATCGTGAGCCGGTGGGGCGAGCGCCGAGGGTGAGGTCATCGAATGAGTTTGCCGCGGCTCGCTCGTGGGCGAGGCCCGCGATCATCGCGGCGTTGTCGAGGCAGTAGGCCATCTTCGGCACACGGACCGGGATGCTGAGTTCGTCGCCAAGTGCGGTGATACGCGACCGGAGCAGGCTGTTGGCCGAGACGCCTCCGCCGACGAGGATCGAGCGGGGCGTGACGCCGAATGCTTCGATCGCCCGTTTCATCTTCAGCACAACGGCGTCGATCGCGGCCTTCTGGAATGAAGCGCACAGGTCGTCGATTTCGGTTTCGCTCAAATCTTCTGCCTTCTGCCCGAATACTGGCTTGCCCCCCGGTTCATCGGACGCGGTGGGGATGCCGCGGACCGTGTAGAGGAGTGCGGTTTTCAGACCGCTGTAGGAGAAATCGAGCGAGCCGGGTTTGAGGCGACTGATCGGGAGTGTGTGCGAGGAAGCATCACCGCGTTGGGCACGCTGATCGACGATCGGTCCGCCGGGGTATCCGAGCCCGAGGATGGAGGCGGCCTTGTCGTAGGCTTCCCCGATGGCGTCGTCGATGGTGGAGCCGAGGCGTGTCATATGGAGTGGTGAGTCGACGCGGTAGATCGCGGTGTGTCCGCCGCTGACGACGAGGCCCAAGGCGGGGAACACGGTCTCCGGCGTCCAGTCTTGGTCATCGAGGAGGGCGGCGTACAGGTGGGCCTCGATGTGGTCCACGCCGATCACCGGTTTGGCCAGCGACCACGCCAGTGACTTCGCCGCGGCGACGCCGACCAGCAGCGAGCCGATCAGGCCCGGGCGGTTGCCCACGGCGATGGCGTGGATGTCGGTAAGCGAACAGTTCGCATCGGTGAGGGCGGTCTCGATGACCGGCAGGATGCGCTCGACATGGGCGCGGCTGGCGATCTCGGGGACGACCCCACCGTATTCGGCGTGCAGATCGATCTGCGAAGAGATGGCGTTGGACCGGACGGTGCGTCCGGTCTCGACCACCGCCGCAGCGGTTTCATCACAGGATGACTCGATGCCGAGGATGATCATGGCAAGGCGGGCTCAGCGGGCTCGTTCGTGACGGTTTCGGTGCGATCGGGCCAGATGCCGGTCGTGAGTTTGTGCTGGAGCGCATCGACGGCGAGGGCGAGCGGTGGGTCCTGAAGGCGTTCGCGGATCCACACGGGATCGCTCCATGAAGTGTCGGCTCCGTCCTTGCCGGGACGGAGGACTTCCTCCTCGCGTCGGATTGTCCAGAGTTGCACGAGTTGTTCATCGGTCAGGGGAACTTCGTATCCGGGCGTGGGATCGACGCCCCACACTTCGGAGTCCGGGTGGCGGTGCAGGCTGCGTCCGGAGGGGAGGTAGTAATCCGCTTCGGTGATTTTGAGTTGCCCATTGCCGGAGGGCAGAGGCACGATGGCCTGGACGAGTCCTTTGCCAAAGGTGCGTTCGCCGATGACGATGGCGCGACCGTTGTCGCTGAGCGCGCCGGCGAGAATTTCGCTGGCGGAGGCGCTGCTGCGATCCACCAGTAGCGCGATTGGGAAGTCTGGCAGGGTGCCCTGTGCGGAGGCGTGTTCGGTATAGCGCGGGCGGGTTCGGCCTTCGACCGAGATGATCTCACCGGATTCGAGGAGCAGGTCGGAAATCTGGATCGCCGCTTCGAGTGAGCCGCCGGCGTTCTGGCGCAGGTCGAGCACAAGCCCGCGCAGCCCTTCCTCGAGCAACCCCGAGAGCACTGAGGTGAGGTGCGGCGTGGTTTCGCTGGTGAACTGGCTGATGCGCATGTACGCGATGTTGTTCTGGGGATCGACCATCCAGAGCCAGTCCTGGCCGTTCCGATGGAGGCCGCGCACGGTCTGCGTTCGGATGCGGTCGCGGGTGACGACCAGGTCGAAACGCTCTGAGCCTTCTGCGAGCCCTGGCGCGGTGACGGGCTGTGTTTCGGAGCCAATCACTCCTGCAGGCCGATCCTTGATCAGGAGTTCGCCGGGCACGGTCGGTTCGAGGGCGGTATCTGGCGGTGAGCCGGCTTCGCTCATGCGTTCGACGGTGAGTCGGACATCGGTTCCGGGTTTGCCGGTGAGGTCGGCGATGATCAGGTCCACATCGCGCTGCCAAGTCGAGACGCCGTCAACGGCGATCACGAGATCCCCGGCCTGCAGGCCGGCGACCAGCGCGGGTGAGTCGTCCATCGGGCTGGCGATCTGGAGCCAGCCGTCCTGGGTCATCTGGATCTGGGCGCCGATGCCGACGAACTCGCCGCGAACGACTTTGTCGAACTCGTTCTGCTTGGATGGCGGGATGTACTCGGTGTAGGGGTCCTGAAGGGTGCTGAGCATGCCGCGGATCGCTCCGAGACGAAGTTCCTCTTCGTCGTAGTCCCGGTAGTAGTACCGGTCGACCAGGTGTGCGATATCCACGACGGGTTCGGTGAACGCCGCGTCGGACATTCTCGCGGTGATCGCGCCGGGGAGTCGGGCGACGAGGACGCCACCGACCGTGACGATCAGCAGGATCGCGAGGAAGTGGCTCTTGGGACGCTCGTTCTGGGGCTGTGGCACTGGCTCTCCGGTGATGATGCTTGCCGCGTGGTCACGGTGGGTATACGGTATGCAACTGCGGGGCGGCTGACACGCCCGGCGCACGAGGTATGACCGAAGCGATGATTCTCTAAAAAACCGCCATCTTCAGCGTTGGTTTTGAGCCGCTGGCCGAAGGATCTTCCGGGTCTGGCGGTGAATTCATTGGTCCCTCTCCATCCCTTATCCTGAGAATCTTCCAGCATCGCAACGACCGTCACGACGGTTCGATTGGGACTGCTGGGCCACGGTACGCCTTATGCCACAACCCAAAGAACGCAAAGACATCAATATCCGGCGCGAGCGAGCGGTCCTCGTCGCCGTCCACCTTCCTGATTCGGTTTTCGATGAGCGAGACCCGTTGGGCGAGCTCCGCGCGTTGGCCGAGACCGCCGGGTCTTCGGTCGTCGGTGAATTGACCCAGAACCGCGACCGGCCCGAGGCGGGCACCTTCATCGGCAAGGGGAAACTCGAAGAACTCAAAGCCATGTGCGATGAGTTGCAAGCCGGTGTGGTGGTGTTCGACAACCTGCTGTCACCGAAGCAGATCGCGGCGATCGAGAAGCTGGTCGAGCGCAAAGTCATCGATCGGTGCGAGTTGATCCTCGACATCTTCGCTCAGCGTGCGATGTCCAAGCAGGCCAAACTCGCCGTTGAACTCGCTCAACTCGAGTACACCTACCCGCGCCTCCGGGCGATGTGGTCCCACCTCGAGCGCATCGTGGGGGTGGGCGGTATCGGCGGCGTGGGCACGCGCGGTCCCGGCGAACAGCAGCTCGAGATCGACCGGCGACTGGTCCAGCGCCGGAAGACCATGCTCAAGCGAGAACTCGATGAGATCCACGCCCGTAAGGAGCGTGAGGTAGCTGAGCGCAACACCGATTTCTTCACGGTCGGACTCGTCGGCTACACCAACGCCGGCAAATCCACGCTGTTCAACACGCTCACCGAGGGCGGGGCCTACGCCGACGACAAGGTGTTCGCGACGCTCATGAGTCGCACGCGACGCCTTGACCTCGGGGGCGGGGTGAACGCGATGCTGTCGGATACGGTGGGGTTTATCCGCGACCTGCCGCACAACCTGGTGGCGTCGTTCAAGGCGACGCTCGAAGAGGCGACTCGTGCCGATTTGTTGGTGATCGTGCTGGATATCTCGGACCCCGCGGCGGAGATTCACTACGAAACGGTCAACCGCACGCTCGATGAACTCTTCGCCGATGCCGAGGACCGAGACGAGGCCCGCCTCGATACCTGGGAGAAGCCTCGTTACGCCCACATGCATTCGCGCAAACAGAAGGATCGCCCCGGTTTTCGCCAACCCCAGCGGATTCTCCTTCTGAACAAGGCGGACCGGCTCCTCGACAACGCTTCACTGCTGGTCTGGCAGCAGCGTTTTCCGGAGGCGATCCCGTTCTGCGCCTTGGCGGGCGAAGAGGGCGAATCGATGCCGCTGGGCCAGGAGGAATTGCTTGAGCGTATTCGGGTCGCGATTCTCGGCGAGGTTCGCGAAGTCAGCCTGACCATTCCGATGCGCGAGGGGAAACTCATCGACCTTGTTGAGAAGCAGGCCGAGATTCTGGATCGCTCATGGGAAGACGGCACGGTGACCCTCACCGCTCGCATCGGGTCGCGTCTGCTGGACCAGGTTTCGTCCAATAACGGGGTTCGTGTGCGCTAGGTTTTTAGTCGCTTCGTCAAAGTACCGGGATGTCGCCCGCGTCTGACTTGTGCGGTCAAGTCTCGCCCGGAACGGGTCGAATCGGAGATAAGCCTGTGCGCTCGTGCTGCGCTGAGCAGTGCCCGAAGGGGCTGAAGAGGAGTGAACTGTCGCTCTGACCGAGGAGGAGAGGCGTCGTGGGGTCGTTGACCATCGAACGCGTGTTGCAATGCCCCCAGCTGCCATCGCTTCCAGCGATCGCGGCACAGGTGCTCGAATTGACAAGCCGTCAGGATGTTCCGATCCGTGAGATCGCGAGCGTGGTGCAGAATGACCAGGCGTTGGCGGGCAAGATCCTCAAGACGGTGAATTCGAGTTTCTACGGGCTCTCCAGCCCTTGTCCGTCGATTGATCGCGCGATGTCATACCTTGGCCTGAACACCGTGAAATCACTGGTGCTCGGCTTCAGCTTTGTGGATTCGCATCGTGGGCTCTCCGAATCCGATCCGGCGCAAGATGGCTTCAACCTCACCCGCCACTGGCGACGCGCCATTTATGGTGCGTCCGCGGCAAGGATCATCGCCGGGACAACCGCGTCGCTGGACCCGGACGAGGCCTTCCTCGCGGCATTGCTCCAGGATGTCGGGATGCTCGCGATGTTCGTGAGCCTGGGCGAAGAGTACGCGCAGGTCATCGAGAGCACCGACGGTGACAACGAATGCGTGATGGAAACGGAAACCGAGGCGTTCGGACTGTCGCACGATGAAGTGGGGGCCGCGCTCGTGGAGCAATGGCGCTTACCTTCTTCGATTATCCAGACGGCCCGGCATCATCATGATCCCTCGGTGGTGAGCGGGGTGCACTCGAATCTGGTGCGATGCGGGGGCCTCGCCTCGCTCATGGCTTCGGCCGCGGCTCAAGAAGCCGGCGAGCGTGAACTGACCCTGTACCTCCAGAGGGCTCGTGCCTGGTTCGGCATGGAGCGAGAGCGTGCCGAACTCATGCTCCAGCAGGCCGTCGATGGTGCGGTGCAACTTTCCGCCCTGTTTGCGGTGGAAACCGGCAAAAAGCCCGATCTGGCCCGCTTGCTCGTTGATGCGAATGAAGCACTCGTCGAGCACCAGATCGAAACACAACGCAAGGCCGACGATCTCGCCCGTCAGGCGTTTACCGACGGGCTGACCGGGGTTGCCAATCGAAAACGCTTTGACGATCTCCTGGCGGACGGATTTGATCAGGCATCGCGGACCGACTCGGCGATCACGGTGTTCTTCTGCGACGCGGACAAGTTCAAGACCCTCAACGATACTTACGGTCATCAGGCCGGGGACGCGGTGCTGGTCGAGCTTGCCCACCGGCTGACGGATTCGATCGGAGGCGCTGGCACCCTCTGTCGCTACGGCGGCGAGGAGTTCGCCGCGGTTCTGCCGGACATGACCGGTGCGCAGGCGGCGCTCGTGGCCGAGCGATGCCGCGTCGCGGTTGAATCGAGCGATTTCGATGTGCGAGAGGTCGGCTGCGGCGTGGACATGCTCCCGGTCACGATCAGCGTGGGCATCGCCTCGCGTGAAGTCGGTTCGGGGGGAGCGGCGAAGGATGCGAGTTACCTGCTCCGGGCCGCTGACAAGGCGGTATACGCGGCGAAATCCGCCGGGCGGAACTGTGTGCGGTTGATCCGTTTGCGTGGTGAGAGCTGCGAGACTCCCAGCCCCAGCGCGACTCCGCAAGTGACCTCGAAAGCCATCCCCCAATCGGCCACAACGACCAAGGTCGTGGAGTCGGCTCGGGGAGTGAAATCTGGCCCCCTCCCGTTTCGGATCCTGCTCGTGGAGGACGACCTGCTCCAGCAGAAGATGCTCGGCACCCCGCTGAGCCATCATGCGGATTACGAGTTGGATATTGCGGGGGACGGGGCCTCCGCACGGAGTTTCTTGCAGCAGTCGATCCAGAACGACGCCACCCGGTACGGACTGGTTCTGATGGATATCGGGCTTCCGGACACCTCCGGTGTGGAGTTGGTCAAGCAGATCCGCAAAAGCCCGACACACCGCACGACCGCCGTCGTGGTGCTCTCGGCCTCAGAGGATGATGACGACATCCGTGACTGCCTCGCGGCGGGGGCGAACGCCTACATCACCAAGCAGTCGATCTGCGACGATCCGAAGACCCGGATCCTGAACATCGTGCAGTTTTGGACGACTACCCGACAAGCGGCCTGATCGGCGGAAGTCTGGCAGAATCGACACGGGCTATCCGGTGGACAGCCATGAGGAAAACGGTGATAATCCGCCGTTCGACGCCACCATAGCTCAGTTGGTAGAGCGAAGCTTTCGTAAAGCTTAGGTCGCCGGTTCGAGTCCGGCTGGTGGCTCTTTCTGCTTCCTACGCCTGCCCAGGCGACCGTACGACCACGGTGCGGGGGGTCTTCTTGGGTATGGGCCGGGGCTGTGCCGACCACGCATGGCACGGAGCCTTTACACTGAGCTCCCTATGGCTAAAGCAGACCCCAAAGAAATCAACGCGATCCTCCAGTCGGCCAAGATGGCTCACCGGGCCCAGAATCTTCGTGACGCGGAGGCGGGATACCGGCGGATCCTTGCGATGAACCCCAGGCACCCGGAGGCGACCTACCTGCTCGGTCTGGTCGCCTTGGGAGCGGGCATGGTCGCAGACGGGATCGAACTGCTTGAGCGAGCGGTGGCGCTCGAACCGAAGCAACTCGAATACCGCATGAACCTCGCGCGGGCTCACCGAGAGATCGGGCATATGTCCGAAGCCGCGAAGGTGCTGCGTGGCGCGATCAAACTGGCTCCCAACGAACCGATGGTCATGGCGCAACTCGCGGATATCCTCAAACTCATCGGTGAGTACGAGGAAGCGCTCGACCTTGTCGACCGTGGGCTGGTTCTGAACCCGAGGATCGCGCAATTCTTTGCGACCAAGGCGACCACGCTGGAGAAGCTCGGGCGCTACGACGAAGCCGTTGAGGTCTGCCGCGAGGCATTCAAACTCGCGGAAGATGCGGGCGTTGAACCCCCGATGATGATCACGATGATCTTCGCTCAGATCGCTCCGCGCGTCGGGCTTGATGATGAAGCCATCGAGCGGGTCAACAAGGGGCTGCAACAGCCGAATGTGCATCCGCACGAGGTCAAGACAGCGACCTTCGCGCTGGCCGCGATCGAGGACAAGCGTGAGAATTTCGAAGGCGCGTTCGAACTGTATAACAAGGCCAACGCCGCGATCGAGAAGCGCTGGAGCGCTGAGAACCATTCGACGGTAGTGGATGCACTGATCGAGATGTATTCCGCCGATCGCGTGCAGCAGATGAAAAAGTCTCATCATGTCAACGAGACACCGGTGTTCATCGTGGGCATGCCCCGTTCGGGCACGACGCTCGTCGAGCAAATCCTCGGGGCGCACCCCGAAGTCGAACCGTTCGGAGAACTCCTGGACATCTTCGACGCGGCTCGGCGTATGTCGTTGCAAACACGCACGCAGTACATGACGCAGAAATTCATGGACGCCGTTTCAACCAAGCACCTCGACGACGCTTCCCAGAAGTACCTGGCTCGTCATCGTTCGCAGGCACGCGGCGCGAAGCGTGTGACCGACAAGCTGCCGACCAACTTCCTGAATCTCGGTCTGATCGCTCAGATGCTGCCCGGGGCGAGGGTCATCCATTGTGTCCGCGACCCGATGGATACCTGCTGGTCGAACTACACCATGAATTTCACGAACGACCTGCCCTTCTCGCGGGATCTCTCGGACCTGGGCCGGTACTACCGTGACTACCAGCGTCTGATGGACCACTACAAGTCTGTGCTGGATCTCCCGATCCTCGATGTGCAGTACGAAGAACTCGTCGGGGATATCGAAGGCCAGAGCAAGCGCATGCTCGACTTCCTCGGTTTGGATTGGGACGAGGCGGTCCTGCGGTACTACGAGTCCGACCGACGCCTTCTCACGGCGAGCGCGGAGCAGGCCAACAAGCCGATCTACACCTCGTCGATCGGTCGCTACAAGCCGTACGAGTCCATGTTGGGCGATCTGAAGTCGGCGCTTGAAACCGCCGGTAGCCCAGGCTGAGTTCAGAAGCCGGTGGAGCCGAAGCCGCCGCAGCCGCGTGTCGTGTCGTCGAGGGTTTCAACGGTCTCGACGAGAGCGTGCGCCACCGGTGCGATGACCATCTGGGCGATTCTCATGCCGGGTTCGACGGTGAATGGATGGCGACCAAGGTTGATCAGCGGGACCTTGACCTCGCCCCGGTAGTCGGCATCGATCGTGCCAGGGCTGTTGGGCAGGGTGATGCCGTGTCGTGAGGCCAGGCCGGATCGTGGACGCACCTGTGCTTCGTAGCCGGGCTCGAGCGCCATCTGGAAGCCGCACGGGATGATGCAGATATCACCGGGTTCGAGCGTGATCGACTGACCGTCTTCCGGAGCCGCGCGGAGGTCCAGGCCGGCGGCGAGTTCAGACTGGTATTCAGGCGACACGACACCTTCACGGATCGGTCGGATCCGGAGCCATGGAGACATGGTCTGCGGTGGTGCCTGGATGGTGTTGTCCGGTAGGTCTGTGGTGGTGCTCACACGCGTCAGCCTAACAGCGACGCGCTTCCCATATCCAGCCGAACCGGTTCGATCGATGACATTGCCTGGCGGACTTCTCCCACCTCACGCTTGAGGCGCTCGATCATCCGTGTGGTCGCGGCGATGGCCCGCTCGATCCCCGATGAGCCTGTGATCGCCTTCATGGCATCCGCGCGCTTGAGCACCCTGGC
>JBICHT010000152.1:0-26889 GCA_043101125.1 Phycisphaerales bacterium JB050
GTGCGCCGTTCTCTTTCACATCAAACACCATCGCGATTTTTACATCGAGGCTTTTGTTGTCGAGACGGTAACCGCCAGAACTGGGTATGGTGTTCGGCCGTAAGCTGGAGGAGACCCGGCCGAACCACGACTCGACGGGCAAGTCGCGCACGCCCGTGGGCTGGTTCTGATCGTCATAGAAAAACACGCCGTCGAGTGTGTGGTCCCCGTCGAGCGTGTCGGCGTTCAGGTCGCCGCAAAGGATGACCCAGCCCGGTTCCGTTTCGCGACTTCCGTTGTTGTCGAGATCCAGGCCGAGATTCCGGTCTCTCCAGATCTCTTCACCGATTCGATCGGCTTCCGCGCGGCGTGTGTTCTGGCTGCTTTGATCGCCGCAACATTTGAAGTGCGCGTTGTAGATCGTGACGGTCCGTTGTGCGCCAGCGACTTGGAATGTGGCACGGTTCACATGGCGCGGTCCGGGGGTGCTCAGGTTGGTGTAGCCGAGCAGCGTCAGTTCCGGACGGAACAGGATCGCGTTGTAGTTGAACCCGTCCCCCGACGCGGTACGGATCGAGTAGCCCGGAAGGAACGCATTTCGGAACGCGATGAGGTCGCCCTGGTTCTGGAAGTCAACTTCCTGGAAGCAGACCACATCCGGCATGAGCGAAGTGTCCGGGCCTTCACCGTCCTCATCGATCGTCGTGATCATGTCGCCGACGCTGTTCCACGCGGTTGTTCCGACCGGGCCGAGCCCTCCCTTGATGTTGTAGGTCACGATCCGGAGTTCGACGAAGTCGGGTTCGGTTTCACACGGACCGGCCAGAGCGATCGTGCAGCAGCAGAAGGCGGCGAGCCAGGCAAAGACGGTGGGGCGGGGGAGTCGGGACATTCGCATTCCTTCTTGTATAGAAGATCGTACGAGATCGGGCTTATCGGGCGGGCGTGTGCTCGCGGAAACGCAAAGACGGCGGAGAGTTTTCACTCCCCGCCGCCACAAAAATCAGAGAAGTTGTTTGTCGCGGGGGTGGGACCCCGCGACCCGGACGAACTTAGCCGGGGTTGCACTCGCCGAAGTTGGCGAGAACGAGGTTGAGGTCCGCGAGGTTGACCACGCCGTCGCCAGTCACATCACCCGTGTCGGACATGGTGCCGAAGTTGGCGAGGACGAGGTTGAGGTCCGCGAGGTCGACGCTTCCGCTGTCGTTGGCATCGCCGAGGCAGGTCTCGCCGCCGAAATCGGGGTCGTACTCACCGAGATCGACGAGAACAACGCCGCGGATGCCCTGGCGGTTGGTGGTGCCGGGGTTGAGTTGGCCGCCTTCCTGGACATTGCCACTGGCGGGCAGGTCGCCCGAGCGGGTGTCGTCGAAGCCGTTGCTGAACATCACTGCGGCCACACCGTTGTTGGCCGAGAAACCACCGAAGGCGTTGGAGTCGTTGTTGTCGACGGGGAAACGCCCGACCTTCATCGTCGGGTTGCCCGGGCTTTCGATCTCGGTGCCGTTCTGGCCACCGGCCACGATGCGGTGCAGAGACTGCGAGGCGGCGTGGTAGTGGTAGAGCGAGGTATTCGAGGCGTAGACCACTTCCGCGGTGATGTCGGGGTACAGCTCGTCAAGAACCTGCTCCTCGGTGAACAGTGCATCGGTCGCGACGAAAGTGATGTTGCCGTCGTCGTCGATCGAGACGCCCGAGAACGGCGTGTTGTTGGCGGACTGCACGACAACCGGGTTGTCCGGGTCGGTGGTGTCCAGGAAGGTATCGACGAAGGGGGTGAACTCGGTGCCGTCGTCGTAGACCACGCCGGTCGAGGCGATGACCTCGAAGTCGGGGTAGGTCACGGTGCAGCCGTCGAAGACCGGGTTGTAAAGACGGACCTGGTAGGCGGTGCCGGCGGAAGTCGAAAAGTCCTCGTGGACCGCCACGAGTTGGCCGGAGTTGTTGACATCGAAGCGGGTGGGCACGAAGCCGCCCGAGCCGGTGGAACCACCGGTGACGAAGCGCTGATCGGTTGAGGTTGGGTTCAGTGAGTCGCCGCCGTCAGCCTTGATCAGTTCGTAGGTGCCCTGGGTGCCGTCGAAGGTGCCCCAGCCATTGAAGGATTCGGTGGGATCGAGCTTGTCGACCACGAAGAAGCGTGCACCGAAATCGCCGCCGCCAAACGGAGTGCCGGTGTAGCCGACGCCGAAGACGATGAAGGTGTCCTCGCAGCCATCGACACGGAAGAACTGCGGCTTGGTCTGACGCAGGTTTCCGGTGCTGGCGGGGGTGCCGTCCGGAGCGACCGCGATAGGGCCGAACGCTTGCTCCCAGATGAAATCAGGCGCGCCGACCTGTTCTGTCGCACCGTTGTTCACGCTCCAGACATTGGTGCCGATGGTGACGCCCGAGGCGCTGGTGTTGAAGTTGGTCTGGCCGAGGTAGAACCCGCCGGGACGGCTGATGCCGGTCGGGATCGCGAGGAAGGCCGAGCCGGAAGTGCCGTCGATGCCTTCGTTGGCGGCGAAGACCTTGGTGCCGTTCGGAGCGGGCTTCACACCGGAGCCGGGGAGGCGGGTCTCGGCGTTCTGGAAGTACTCGATGTTGTTCTGGTTGGGAGAGCCGCCGAAGTTCGCGCGGAACAGCCAAGTGCCGTTGTCGAGGATTTCACCCGGAGAGTTTGAGCGGTTGCTCGCGCCCTCGTTGATGATGACCGCGTTGCCACTGGCGTTGTAGGAGAGCACGACACCCATGCCGGTGCCGTTCGAGCCGGCGCCGAAGGTGGTGATAAAGCCGGCCGCACCGATAGGGCTGTTCCAGGCGACCGGGGTGTTCAGCAGGATGTCGTCACGGTCGAGCAGGACGGGCACGGAGACGGTGGCGTTGAAGCCCCCGGTGCCGTACACGGCTTCGGAGCCAACGGTCGCGGAGTACTGGCCGGCCAGAGCTGCGGTGGACTGGACGATCGGGTCCGCACCGGCTCCCGGGACATAGGCGGTTTCGTTCGAGGCGATCGCGAGACCAGCGCAGGAAACGAGGGCGGCTACAGCGGTGGTCCGCACAGCGGATTGCATCTTCATGGTGGATTCTCTCTCTCGGGGACTGTGGATCGGGGTATTGAGGGCGAACGGATCGCGCAAAAACCGCGCGGGTTCACGAGGTTAAGAAGAGTAGCACAGAATCCGGGAAAGTCGATCCAAGTGCCTGTTCGAGGCAAGCGAAATGCTGATTTTCACCCGGCATTTACAACAAACCTGCCCCCATGGAGAGGGGGCAGGTTTATCCAGTTTTACAGGAGGAAATCGAGAGGCCTTCGCGGCTCAATCGATGAAGTCTCCCGGGGCGTAGTCGTACAGTTCCTCGACCAGCGGGTGCGCACCGCCGAGGTACTCGGTCCCTCTGGGGTACCACAGCGCCGGGTCCAGGGATTCCTTGACGGTGAGTTGGGCCGAGTGGCCGTCCCAGTGCATGACATTCATCGTCTTGCCGGGATGCCGATAACTGTACTGGTCAAGCAGCGGCGATTCAGGGGTGTACGCCTCTGTTTCAGGGTTCATTGGCGGGAACTGAAGAAAACCATTATCCATCCGCAGGTCACCTTCCTCACAAAGATGCATGCAGCCGTAATGGATGCTGTAATTGCCCGGATTCACAGAATTCGATTCGTGCGCGGTGGCGTCTGCGATCGCGATCTTGCGCGATGAGCCTGCGACACGATCGAGACGCCGGGGGAACGGCTGAACGCGGAAAATAAGCTGGTCGTCTATAGCATCAGCCTGCCACACGACCGGCATCTGGTAGCTCGGAGCGGTCATGTCGCCTCTGAGGGCGATGAGAGCTCGGAGTTTGTCGATTGGGTACTGGGGTATTCCAGTGACCATCTCTGGCGTGAGCGTCGCGTCGAGTGCGGGGTCTGCAAACTCGTTGAAAATGTAGTACATCCGCTCTTCCCATGGATCGGGGAGATCGTCAATGCTCGGCGAGATCCAATCGAAGGGCGTGAGGGGGTAATCCTCGGAGTTCAGCAGCTCCCGTGCCGACGGGATATCAACGGCCCCCCTGCATGTGCTCACGCCGGGGATGTCGAAGCGATTCGAACTGGCGTAACTGCTCACTCCAATGAATAACTGTCGCTGTGTGGATGCGCCGCCAGCGCGCTGCGCCGATCTGCGTGCGTGGCCGATCGCTGGCAGCATGATGCCCACCAGCAGCGCGATGACCGCCACGACAACGAGCAATTCGATGAGGGTGAAGCCACGGGTCTGGTGATGGTTCGTGAGTGACCGGTTTCGGGTGGGCATCATGCGCTCCTTTGATCATTCGGGGGGGAAAATGACAGACCTGTTGGTAGGCGCGGTGATCACCAGAAAGTTCCACAAAGGAAAAACCGCTCCAGAAGGAGCGGTCGTGTCTGTGAAGCGGTTTTCAATGTCTTATTTGATCGAATCGCTTGGCTCATAGCCATCGTTCGTTTGGATTTTCGGCAGAGCGTTGCCGTCCTTGACTCGCGTGATCAAATCGCTGGATACTCAGCCGCACCAGCAATTTGCTAATCCACCTACAGGGGGGCGCGTGTTCCCGCTCTCATGGCTACTGCCTGTGAAAACTCGGTCTGCTCAGGGGGTGATCAAAGCGATCACCGCCTAGTTCACGAAGTCGCCGGGCTTGTAGCCATAATCCTCTTCGACCTCCGGGCGTGCTCCGCCGAGGTACTCGGTCCCCCTGGGATACCAGAGAGCCGGGTCCAGAGATTCCTGAACCGTGAGTTGGGCCGAGTGACCGTCCCAGTACATCGCGTTCATCGATTGGCCGGGGTGGCGGTAGCTCATGCGGTGTACGAACGGCGAATCCGGGCTGTACGCCTCGGATTCCACATGAACGGGTGGGAGCTGGATGAACCCGTTGTTCAGCGGGACCTCTGGGCTCGTTCTTACGGTTAGGTTGAGCGAGAGATTGCCGACTTCTTCGGGTTGGCAGGATTTGTGAGGCGTGCCATCGGCGATGGCTACTTTGCGGGATGAACCGACGATGCGGTCGAAGCGGCGTGCGAAAGGCCGAATGCCGAAGTGGTCGAGGTCGCGATCGACATATACCTGCCATACGGCGGGCATCTGATAACTCGGCGCGGGCATGCCGCCGTTTTTCGCGACGAGCGATTGCAGATCCTCGACGAAGCCGCTGCTGCCGAACACGATCTCCGGGGTCGTGGTTTCTGCCATCGCGGGATCGGCGAACTCGTTGAAAATATGGAACGCCCGCTCCGCCCATGACTCGGGCAGTTCTTCGATCGAAGGGGTGATCCAGTCCCACTCGGTGAGGGGCAGGTCGGCCTGATTGAGCCCGTCGGCGATGCGATCGTCCGTCAGAACCCGAGAGGTTGTCGTTTTTCCGGGGATTTCCTGGTTGTTCCCCGCGGCGTGCGCTGCCATACCGATGTAAAGCTGGCGCTGGATGGATGCCCCTCCTGCCCGCTGAGCAGATTTCCGCGCGTGGCCAAGCGCCGGCAGCAGGATGCCCACCAGCAGCGCGATGACCGCGACGACGACGAGTAGCTCAATGAGTGTGAAGCCGCGTTTCTTGTGGTGGTCGGTGAGTGATTGGTTCCGGGTGGGCATCATGCGCTCCTTCGATCATTCGGGGGGGAATGTCAGACCTGTTGGAGTCGGCGCGGTGATGATCAGAAAGTTCCAAAAATGAAAAACCGCTCCGGAAGGAGCGGTCGTGTCTGTGAAGCGGTGTCAGGGGCTCAGTTGATGTAATCACCTGATTCGTAGCCGTAGTCGGTTTCGACCTCCGGCTGAGCATTGCCCAGATACAGGGTCTGGGGCGGGTACCACAGGCTGGGATCCTTGGACTGCTGCTCGTTGAGTTCGGAACCCGAACCGTCCCAACGGGTGATGTTCATCGTGTTGCCGGGCTGGCGGTAACTGAGGCGATTGAGGTCCGCATCGGGGTCGTAGGCATCGCCGCCACCAAGGGGCGGGACGCAGGGGGGCAGGGTGACGAAGCCGTTGGTGTTCGGGATACTGCTGCCGTCGTTGTAGATCGTGAGGTCCAGGCTGAGTGTCGGGCTGTTGACACCAGGTACGCCATCGGCAAGGGCCACCTTGCGGGCCGAGCCGCCGAACTGGTCGAGGCGGGGACGGTAGGTCGCGGGAACCTGGAAGACATCGGCTTCCTGAGAGACTTGTGTGATCAGGCCGCTGGATCCCAAGTCAGCACCAGCAGTCTGCCACGACATCGGCATGAGGTAGCTTGAGGTTGGCATACCGCCGTTATCGTCGATCAGGGTGCCGAGATTGGAATCGGGTGAGGTAACCTGGCTCGACTGGAGCACCTCGGTCATCGAGGGATCCTGGAATCGATCGAAGAGGTAGTACGCGCGTTCAGCCCATGATTCGGGGGTGTCGTCGGCATCGAGCGCCGGAGACATCCAGTCGTACATGGTGATCGGCAGCTCAGAGTCTTCGCTGAGATCATCAGTGCTCGTCGAGCCGTCGTAGTTCTTGGCACTGGTGTTCATGCCGGGAACTTCGTTGTTGTTCGAATTGGAATAGGTGATCATGCCGATCACGAGCTGACGCTGGATGTTGGCACCTTGCGCCTTCTGTGCCGAGCGTCGGGCCTGGCCGAGGGCGGGGAGGAGAATGCCGATGAGCAGCGCGATGACCGCGACGACCACGAGCAGCTCGATGAGCGTGAAACCTCCGCTCTGGCGGGGCGTCTGGCGCAACTTGGGGGAACCGTTGATCATGTCTGTATTCGTCCTTTCACGACCCAGTTTGGCCCCACGATGGAGGCGGGATAATCGAATGTGGGCGGTCGGCCGCTCGGTTTCAGTTTAGCGAGATATTCACACTCCGCTATTCGGAGCACGGCGGTCGACGGTTCCAAACGATTTTCGGACAGTGTCAAATTGCCCGAACTCGATGCCTCGGAAGCAGTTACGCAACCTGGGCACCGGTACAGACTACAGCAAATCCGTCAAAATGCGAGGGTTGGGTCAAAAAACAACAACCCGGGGTTAACCCCGGGTTGATGGAAGCTGAATAAACGCGGGTGGACCCTGTTTCAGGGAGGATTTCTCACTCAGTTAATCGCCCGGTCGTCGTTCACATAATTCTCGGCTTCGAGCACAATGTCCCCTGTGCCCAAGATGCTGCCGCGTGGGAACCAGTACGACGGGTCGTAGGACTCCTGACGGGTGATGGTCGTCGTGCTGCCATCGAAGAAAGTAGCCACGATCCTGCCCGAGTGACGGTAAGTGATGTTCTCCACCAAACCACCAGTGCGTTCGTACCCGTAGGCTGGTGAATCAGCATGAATGGCACCGTAATCCTGGAACGCAGATCCCTGGTACAAGCCACCCCGCAGACTGAAGTCGGTTGAGATGATTCCGGCATCCGCGTCGCCTTCAGCAGGGATGTAGCGGGTGCCGCTGGCGTTCATGATCTTCCGTGAGGCACCCTGGATGTTCGCAATCCGTGGCACATAGCTCGCCGGCGGGCGGGCGATTTCGTTTGCTGCAGCCGAATGAAAACCGATCCCGTTCTTTTCACGAATGAAGCCGGGGGGCACCGGGGCGGAGCCGCCGCCGGGCACTCGGATCGCACCGTAGTACTGGAAAGAGTTTGGCATGAGATAGGACATGGCGGTCAGAGAGCCTTGGTTGCGCTCGAGGAGATAGTTCTCCATCTCTGAAACACCGACGCCGCCAAACTCGTTGTAGCTGATCGTGGTCTCGCGCTGGGCGGGGTCCGCGAGTTCGTCAAACAGGTATGCGAATCGAGCCTCACGATCAGTCGGGAGATTTTCGCCGTCGAGACAGGGGGTAAGCCAGTCCCAAGCCTGAACCGGGAGGCTTGAATCGCGGTCGAGCTCATCGAGCATCGTGTCGTCGGATGCACGATCCCAGATTTTGCGCCCGGAAGAATTGACACCCGGGATCCAGCCATCGTTCGATGCGGTGTAGGCGGTCATTCCGTACAGGAAGTTCCGCTGGGTCGAGGAGGATACCGCGGTGTACGAGGATGCTCGCGCGGCGCCGAGAGCCGGAAGCAGGATCCCGATCAGTAGCGCGATCACCGCGACCACGACCAGCAGTTCGATGAGGGTAAAGCCGCGTTTCGATGGCGCAAGGTTTTGCTTCATGACGGGTTCCTATCTACTGAAATCGAATCTTAGGTGCGAGGTGTTCGGTTACTTCTTGATGCTGAACGAAGCGAGGTCGATCGCGAGGTCGGCCTCTGAGAGGTTCTCGTCATCCATGATTTTCGGAATGGACGCCCTGAATCGCTCGGCGACGGACCAGTTGTTCTCGTCATTGCGTACGGCGGGCAGGATGACGCGCCGGCCCTCGGCATCGGGATAGGGGATCACCATCATTTCGTCGCGATCCATCACCTTGATTTCACCGGTCACGATGTTGATGACCCGAGAAGCGTTATCAAGGGTGCGGGGGCCGCTTGTGATGGTCTTGAAGACCAAAAACCCACCCACGAGCAGACAGACCACAATAATCGCGATTTTCGCTTGTTTCATTCGTCGGGTTTCTCGGGTCGGAACGCTGCGGACTGCCGTGTCCGGAAAGGCGTCGCCGCGTGGCGCGGGCGGCCTTGCCCGCGCGGGTTCCTCAAAGTGCGAGAGTATACCTGAACCGACTTTGGGCTACAACGAATTTGGCGCGCAACCGCCTTGGAAATCGGTGGTTGGGAGCGAACTGAACCCAACCTTAACGCCGCGGGCTTTCCGAAACGCCCCAGTGGGGCAGAACCGCCGATTATCGGGGATTGCACACCCCGAAGTTTGCCAGCACGAGGTTCAGGTCAGCCAGGTTCACTTGGCCATCGCCGGTCACATCACCGGTTGAGGTGGTTTGACCGAAGTTCGCCAGCACGAGGTTCAGATCAGCCAGATCAACCGCGTTGTCCGCGTTCGCGTCGCCCTGGCAGGCCACCGCACCCGTCGCAGGACCGACGAACAGAGTCGCGTTGTAGGGCTCGGGGGTTCCGTTGCGGTCGTAGGTGATCTCGGCGTTCACGATCAGTCCGCCGAACGCACCGGGGTCGGAGGCCTCGGTCCCTGCGAAACCCGCGACGGTCTGCTGGATGATGCTCCCGGCGTGGAAGGCGCCCGAGGCCAGCGAATCGCTGTCGGCGAGTTGCAGGTCGGTGATCGTGTAATCGGTGGCGGAGTTGGCGCCCGTGAACGAGTCACCCTCGGCGAGCAGCAGTTCCAGTTCGTAGCCCGCGCCGTTGAAGACCGCCTTGAACAGGCCCACCGTCTCGGAGCCCGATGACGGCTGGTAGGCGCTCAGGAAGTAGACATTCCCGAACAGGTCCACCGCAGGGGCCGAGATGGAGATCGGTTGCGAACCGGCAATGAGGTTGCCGACGATCGATCCGCCGGGGCCATCGAGTACGGGCATCCCGGCGTGAGCTGCGACCGTCCAGGTGGTCTCGGACCCGATCCGGGCCACGGCCACCAAATCGCCTTCGGCCGAGTCGGTCGCGGTCGCGGCCACGATGGCATCGCCCGACACCGGGTCGACGCCGACGCCGACCTGGCCGTTGGGGCCTCGGAACGAGGTCTGGCTCAGGTACTGGTTGAAGCGGGCATTGGTCGCGCTGAACGAACCCGCTACCAGCGGCGAGGGCAGGACCGCGGAGGCGGTGCCGGTCACCGAGCCCGCGGCGTCCACGCCGAAGAGGTTGATCGCGGTGGGTTGAGAGGCGAAGCGGGCGATCGAGGCCACCGTGCCGACGCCGCCAAGTGGGGTGGCGACGGAGAACGACGGGTTGCCGCGATGGGCCTCCACGCCGGAATCGATGTGAGGCTCGGCAGGCCCGCCGTTGGGGCGATAATCACCGGCAAAGTCGAAGACCACGGCGGTGGCGTTGCCGGGCGTGGGGTTCGGGATCGCGCCGGGGGTGTTGAGGGTGACGGTGTCGTTGTTGAGCACGAACATGGTCGAGCCAGCGTCGGAGACCGCGTTGGACCCGCCGCCGCTGAAAATGGCGTTGAGCGAGTTGCTGCGAGCGGCGGTGTCGATCCGGAGGATGCTCTCGCCGAGGACCGCGCTGGTGCTGGAGGTGTTGAAGTCATCGGCCCGGAGCAGCACGGTGCCCGACGCATCGACCGAACCCAGCGAGAGCGTGGCCAGATCTGTCAGCGAGGCGCTCGGACGGCTGATGAGCGCGACCGTGCGATCGACGAACAGGCGAGCAGGCTCAGCCGCAGAGCGACCGACGATGGCACCAATCACATTCGAGGCGTTGGTGGAGAAATCGCTGAGGGCGACCGCGAATTGCGCATCGAAAGTGTTGACGCTGACCGAGCCGGGCGCGGAGTTCTCATCCGAGTTGACGCCGGCACCGGCGGTTGTCCATATGGCGTACTCCGAGACCAGCGGGCTGGTTCCGGTGAGTTGATTGGGTGATACCGCCGCCGAGCCGGTGACCTGCGTCGGGAAGAACGGGTCGATATCGCGTGAGGCCTTGAGGATCGGAGCGATCGCGAAGCCGTTGCCCCAACTGGATGTGAATCCGACGAGGTCCACGGCGTACCGGACATGCTGCTCGGCGTAGGCCGAGAGGGCATCGGAATCTCCCGGTGTGTTTGCGACGCTGTCCTGAGCCAGAGCACCTGGTGCGGTGAGGGCGAGGCCGCTAAGGAAGACGAGGAGGCGAGCGGAACTGGTGTGTCGGGTCATCTTCTGGAATTCCTGTAGACGGCGGCAACGAATCGGCGAGGCCCCGAGGTCAGCCCCCTGGTGCCGGGATCAGAGCAGAAGGATAGAGCCGACCATCGGTCGCGGGGCGAAGGGTATGAAGTGATCTTGAACCCCTTTGGTAAAGCGGTCAACCGGAAGGTGGTCCGAGTAGGCCAAATCCCGGAAATGGGTCGCTTAGTTCCCGTTCTCGGCGGGTGGGGAGGAAGGCTCGGGAGTCTGGCGAGGGCTGCTCTCGGAGATACCCAGTTTGCTGCGAATCCGTCCCCGCTCGAGTTCGAGGAACTGGCGATGCTCCGGATTCGTTTCGAGGAAGAGCGTCTTCCGGATGAGTTCCAGGGTCTGGTGGGATTCCTCGCCGAGGGTGATATCGGCCTTGATCACCCCCCAGAGCGCGTCGAGGTAACGCGGGTCACGCTCCAGGGCCTGCTCGAAGTAGCGCTTGGCATCGGCCGGGTAGCCGCGATTCCGCCAGAGCAGTCCACGGTTGTACCAGGGGCGAGGATCCGAATGATTGATGTTTGAGGCTCGGATGTACGCCTCTTCGGCCTGCTGGTAGCGGTCGAGTGCGGCAAGGGCGGTTCCGAGGTTGTTCCAGAGCGCAAAGAACTCGTCGTAAGTGGATACGGCCTGCGAGTAGAAATTCACCGCATCGGCGAACGCCTCGCGTGATTGATCATCCTTGCCTCGTTCGCTGAGCGCGATGGCTTCGGCGAAGGCGCGGTCGCCCTCTTCACCGAGTGCCAGTGCCTCTCGCAGACGACGGGCATCCTCGGCCTGCATGCGGGCGATTTGCTCTGAGGCATCCTGCGCGATGCTTTTGGCCCGTTCGGCAGACGGCGAAGACGGCGAAGAACTCGCGCAACCACCGAAGATGGACACGATGCACACGAGTGCAGCAGCGGTCAGGGTATGGGTGTATCTGGGTGTCATCAGTCGGTGATCTCCGGCCGGTCGTTGTCAATGCTGTGTGTCAGCAGCGCTATCGTTTAATGTTGTAACGACGGAATTCGAGCCCATCGAGTCGCCATCCTCGTTCGGTCGTGCGAACCGCGAACTCGCTCAGGAAGAGCAGGCCCTTCGGGTCGGTTTTGATCGCGGTATCGATATATAGCAGTAGATCTTCTATGAGGAAGTTTTTGCCGCCCCGAGCACTGATCTGGACCTTCGCGGTGTTGAGCAGTCTCTGGGTGGTTTCGGTCGGCTCCTGTTTTACTTCGGAAACGATGAGGTCACTAGGTTGAGCTCTATCTTCTGGGTGGCCACCGAAGGCGATGTCTTTGGCCTGGCGGAGCGTATTCGGGATGAGGTCGGCGGGCGGGTAAAGAGCCGCGAGATCAGGGTTGCTGTCACGGAGCGATTTGATCTCTTTGATGAGGTTCGTGATCGACTGGCGTTGCAGGGATTGCTCGCGGATGCGTGCGTTGCCCTCGGTGAACTCGCCCAGGCCAAAGAGGGCGTACACGATCGCCGCGAGAATGACCGCAGAAGCAATCACAAGTACGCGGGTCGGCCGGTTCGAGCGGTCGGCCTGGTTGGCCATCGCCACGATGTAGGGTTCTGATCCGGCGGGTCTGTTGGGGGAGTTCACGGCGTGTCCTCCTGCCATTGCCCTTCGAGTTTCAGGAGCGGCGAACTCATGTTCAGGTTTCCGGTCCTCGCCCATTTGGTGCGGAACGGTCCGTTCTCGAGATCAGAAATCGCATTGGTTCTGGTCTCGAAGTCGGGGAATTCGATTTCCAGGCTGTTCGCGTTGTTGGTGCTCGATTGGCTGAATTTCAGAAACCGGATCTTGGACTCGGGGTACTCGGTTCGGAGGAACTCCAGCAGCGCAAGCATGTCCTCGTAGATCGGGCGGGGAGCGGGAGGGTTGCGGAACGGTTCGACATCCTGGAGCTCATTTCGGTAGAGGGTCAGTTGCCAGGGGATCTGTCCCTTTTTGGGGTCAAGCGAGGGGACGGCATTCAGGGCCATTTCGACATTCTGCTGGCGGATCGTGGTGCCGATCTCGTGGCGCCGGTCTCCTTCCACGCCGAGACGGTGGCCGAGGCCCACGATGCCAGCCGCGATCAGGATCATCGCGAGCCCGGTGGCCAAGTAGCGTCGGCGCGTGGCGCGGCTCGGGCGCGTGGAGAGGCGACTCATCCAGGTGCGAGGGCCTCGCTCGGCGACGGGGATCGAGCGGATGGCGGCACCGGCTCTGGCCACGGTCTCGCGAAGCGGATGATCCGAGCGGGTCTGGCGGGTGGTGATGCCCTCCCATCGCTTGCCCAGCGAGGATAGGAGTTGCTCGGCGAGGCCATCGGACGCTTCGGCGACCATCATGATCTCGTCGGGGGCAACGCCGAGCTGCGCCGACCAGGAGACCCAGTCGAGCGAAATGCGTTGGGCCGCGGCTTCGGCGCGATGCGCATGGGAAGGCGCTGCGCCGCTGTTGTCTGGGCGCTCGAGATGCAGCGATCCGCCGACGATCAGGCGCGTGCCACTGGCCCAGGCCCACACCACACGAGATTCGCTCTCGACCATCACGATCGCGCGGACAGTGTTCGAGTCCCCGCTCTGCCCCCAGGACAACGCGAGGGCGTGCCACAGACTCAGGACCGCATCAACTCCGACGCCCGAGCGGTCCATGCGGTCCAGCCAGAGCCGGACGAGCGCGTCGGGCATGATGAGCACGGCCATCCGTGCACCGGTTTCGGTCGCTGCGGTATTCGTCGGCTCGAAGGTCTGGTCGGTGCGATCGCCCGACTTACGGGTTTCAAGGCGGCTGCGGATGAACTCGAAGGATCGCTCCTTGGGCAGTTCATCTATGATCGGCTCGATGCCGCCGAGCGGCAGGGAGTTCGCCCATTCCTCGGTTTGGTTGCGCAGGGTCGCGGCGACCACCGGCGCGGCGGCGGAGGGGCTCTGCACCCATCGACAGGTGGTGTCGGTGATGTCGAGCACCGCCGCGTTCAGTTTGCGTCGGACCGCGGGCTGCTTCGCCGTCCAGGTGTCGGCCTCATTGATGCGCGAACGCAGCACCATGGCGTCCGGCGATTCCGGGAGCGACGGTGCGCTCCAGACTTCGCTGGACGAGTCGGTGATCAGCATCACGCTTGAGAGATCGGCGCTCAGGAGTACACAGGGATGGCTCATCGTGGCGGCCCTCCGGGGACGATACCTCGGAGTCGGTCCTCATCGGGGCGCATATCCGGTCGCATCGGCGAAGCGGGCTGGGATCCCGGCGTTCGCGTGCTCGGCGAATCGCCGCGGGTTTCCCGAGTGGCGGTGAAGGAAGCTTCACCGACTTCGTACACGACCTTTTCGGGCGTGATCTCGGTAACGCGCAGATCGCTGCGGTTGGGGATGCTGACCACCTGTCCGACGCTCACGAAACGCTGTGTGCCCTCGATATCGAGCAGGGCGGCGACTCGGTCCTGACTGGTTTCGACGAAGCCGAGGTATCGAACTGAGATCGGAGGCCTCACAGGCTCTGGGTCGCGATCATCGTCTGGTGGTGGGGGGATCACGACTGGGTCGCGAAGCTCGTAGAAAGGATCCTTCAGGGCGAGCCAGTCGTGAGGCCCGGTCTTGCCGATCGCGACGACGGTCGGGCCGTTGCCTTGCGACGGCATCCGGTAGTTCTCATCCATCGGGGCTGGCCCGCTGGGATCCGGAAGTGGCATAAACCACACTCCCACGGCCAGCGCGAGTCCGCCCGCGACGCTGAGCGGCGTGAGCAACCGTCCTGTTTCGCTCATGGCCATGAGTCGAGAGCCTCCGATGCTGCTCGAAATCAACAACTGCCCCGATGCCCGGTGCATCGGGTGGGATTCATGAGCAGGTTACCGGGCTGAGCCCGTTGCGTGTTGGCGCAGACGCTGAAACTCTTCGTACTCGATCGGTCTCCATTCGTAGATGACCGGGAGCGGTCCGCTGACCTGTGCCAATACGGTATACAGGCGATACTGGTCTTCGGCTTCAGGTGCGGCAGGATCAAATGCAACAACATCCAGTCCCCAGACCTCCGAGGAGAAGGTGATCAGCGGTCGGATCCGCTGGAACTCAGCCATCTCCCCGCCCAGTTCCAGCACTTTGGTGCTCAGGTTCGCCCGGGTGACCTCGGGATCGCTCTGGAGGTTGATCATCGCCGAGGCGATTTCGGGGCTCGGGGCGATGGCCTCGATGACTTCGGCGGGCATGGCGTAAAAAGACATGGTCATGGGGCCGCTGCGTCGAATGAGGTCGGGCCGATCGGCCGGCAATTTCGAGAGGGCCTGAATCATCATCTCCTGCTGGGCGATATCCTCGGTATTGGCGAGGTTCGCCAGCAGCGTGCCCTGGCCGTCTCGCACGAAGATCCGCACCGTGAGGCCGTCGGCCATGGTCACCGTGTGGGCGGGCTCTTCCGAGCCGGAGTATTCGGTGAGATCGTTGCGGACCGCCGGGTTGGACAGCCAGAGCGTGACGATATCGCGCACGCCCTGGATCTCGTGGTGCAGTTCGTATTGCTCGATCTGGCGTTGGACCACCCCGGCGCGGAAGTTCAGCCGCTTGAGGTTGAACGCGATGACCGTCGTGGCGATCGCCATCACCCCGATAACCAGCAGCATCGTGAAGCCGCGCGCGGCGTGCCCGTCTCGATGGCGCATCACTGGCCCTCCGTGAGCACGATCGTTTCGAAGAGCCAGTCGGCGGTCGCGCCGGTGTCGGTCCTCAGGCGGAGACGCACCGCGCTGGGGTATTCGTCTTCAAGGTAACAGGCGTGCACAGTCTGCCAGCCGTCGGCACCGGCGTCCTTGGGGAGCACTTCCCACATCAGGTCCACGAAGCGCCGTCCGAGGATGTAGGGGTCACCCGGAGGCTCGATCGGCGTGTACACGAGCGCGAAGCCGTCTTCAAGGTAGAGCAACTCGAACACTCCCCGGATCGTGCCCCGGATCTTCGCCGCCAGTTCCTCCCGCTTCTGGCGGGGGTCGTCGATCTGGCTGATCGGGATCTCCTTGCGGGGAACCGGCCAGATGCTGGTGACGATTTCAAAGCGGGGCAGCGAGATTTCCTGGCCCGTTGGCGGGTAGATCACTCGTTCGTAGTACAGCTCGAAATTCGGCGGCTTGCTCGTATCGGCGATGGCCAACTCGATAGGGAGACCATCGTCGAGCCCGCCGAAGAGTGAGTCGAGGATGGAGTCGGAGCCGCTGTCGGCCTCGGGCAGGTCTTCCTCACCTCCGAAGTCACCATCAGCATCGAGTTCCGCGATCGGATCGTCTTCTCCCGGTGGTGGGAGCGGCTTCGCAGCGACGAGGTTCTGCAGCGCCCGACGCACGACGAACTGCGTCTGCGAGAGGTTCGCCGTGTCGTTCATATAGTTCTTGGTGACGCGATCGGAGCTGGAGATCATCCCGGTGATCCCGATCGCGCTGAGCACCACAAGGCTCGACAGCGCCAGCGCCACCATCAGTTCCAGCACCGTGAAGCCGTGTCGCGTTGTGCAGCGAGGGTGGATCATTCGTTGTCGCGCATTTCCGCGGTCTGATCGCGCAGGAATTTCAGCAGCGTCTCTGGATTGTTCATGATGTTGTAGATCCGATCGATACTGGCGATCTGCTGCATGGGAGAGAACCCGGCCTTCCGCTCGTTGAGCGAAACCTCAACATGAATGAGCTTCAGCTTGTTCGAGAGCAGGGTCTCCAGATCGAACTCGGACTGAACCGTACCGACCACGCCCCCGGCCTCGTTGTTCTCGGTGACCAGCAAGTCCTCGGTCAGTTTGAATCCGAATTCCTCTCCGTTGACGAAGACTGGATCCTTCGAGCGTCCTGAGGAATCGAGCAAGCCACGGATCGTGTCCGGATCATCAATGAACTGCAGCACGATCCGGTGCGCGGCCTCGTACGCCGCGAGCCGGATCCGGTCGCGGGCCGCGGCTCGTTCGAGGTAGCCGAACGCGCTGAGCACCATCGACCCGATCCCGACCATCAGCACCAGCGAGACGATCACTTCGAGGATCGTGATTCCTCTGCGTCGTCTCGTTTGGTGATTGATGAATGTCATGGGCAGTCCCGGCCCGGCGGCTCAGTTATTGTCCATGCCGTGGTAGTAAACGATGTCGTCGGTGGTGCCGAGCACCTTGTCTTTGCCGGCGCTGCGGATCTCGAATTCCACATCCACGCCGTTGACCTGTGAAGGCGCGATGAGCTGCATCGGCATGTCCCACGAGTCATTGATGTCGCTCATCTTGCTGAGGTATTCCTGCTCCACGAGAACCTGCAGGCTGTCCGGGTAGGTGCCAGAGTGGGACATGCTGTACTCGGACAGCGCGCCAGCGATGACACCCTGTGAGGCCTTGGTGGCGCTCGCTTTGCCACGGTTGAGGACACCGGGGAGGTTGATCGCCGCGATGCCCATCAGCACGCCGATCAGCAACAGCACCACCATCAGTTCGATGATCGTGAAGGCGCGTCGGTTGAGGCGTCGGGTCGGGTTGGCGGTACTGCTCTTCATGGTGTGGTTCTCCCTCGTGTGCTGGACTGCTGAGGATTATAAGACCCCTGCGATGCCTGTCTCATTGGCGGGGTTTGCCCGGAGATTCGCCGGGTGCGGGCAGGGGAGTGGGATACGCAACTTTGCCCGCCCAGGGCCCGGTGTCCAGCCCCACCCCCCGGTGGTTGGGACAGCCTTCTCTTGTATCGCCGGTCTGCACCGGTGTTGCAGATTTTGTGCCCCCTTCAAGGACCGGATTCAATCGCGGGCACGCTTCTCACCCCCCCTGGTTGAGCTTGATCATCGGCAGGGCGATCGCCACCACCATCGGTCCGAGAACGGAAAACATTGCCAGAATCACCGCCGGCTCCATCAGTGCGAGCAGGCGAGAGGACCGCGTGTCGAGCTCCTCGGCCATGTTCACGCTCAACGCGTCAAAGGCCTGATCCAGGTCCCCCGAACGCTCCGCGGCGATCAGCAACTTGCGTGTCGCCAGCGGCAGGGCGTCGATTTTTTCAATGAGTGTCCGCAGCGTGCCGCCCTCGACCAGTGACTTGCGAGTCTGGTCGAGCTGATTTCGCAGTTTGTTGTCGGAGATCGACCCGGTGGATGTGTCGAGGGCTTCCGCCAACGGCACGCCGGACTTGGTCATCGCCGCGAGCACGCTGAAGAACCGGGTGAGTTCGGCGGCCATCAGCATCGAAGCAACCGCCGGGATCTTGCTCGAGACCTTCACGAGCCCTGCGATCACCGATTTTCGCAGCACGACCAGGATGCACAGCACCACCACCGCGCCCATGATGAACTGCAGCAGGTTGTTGGCCATCCACTCCCCAAGCCCGAACACCACCACGCTGATCCACGGCAATTGCGGCGCGCTGGCATCACCCGCCGCTCGGACGGATTCTGCCATCGACGGAACCACAAATACCAGCAGCGCGAACAGCAGCGCGATCGAGACCATGGTCACGATCACCGGATAAATCATCACGGTGGTGGCCTTGCCCCGGATCGCCAGCCGGCGTTCGGCGGCCTGCGCAAGTCGGCCAGCAGCCCCGGCGAGATCTCCGGTGCGCTCCGCAGCCTTGTACACCGAGATCGCCACCTCATCGAACCCGCCGACATCGCGACAGGCCTTGGCGAACGAGGCTCCCCCCGCGACCAATTCTCGCAGCTCGTTGACGCGTGGGACCGAGCGGTCCGACACCACATCCGCACCGACCTCGAGTGCCTCGACCAGCGGCACGCCGCGTGACAGCAGCACATGGAGCTGGTTGTTCAGTGCAGCCTCGTCGGCAAGCGGCAGGCGACCGCGACTCGTTCCGGAGGCCATCCCCGAGAACACATCGGGCACCTTCTTTGCACGCAACAACAACAGGCCAGACTTGCGGAGTTCGTCGCTCAGCGCCGATTCATCGCGGGCTGCCCGAATACCGCGAGCTTTGCCCCCGGTGAGCTTCATAGCCGAATAGAAGTAGGTGTTGGTGGGTGCCATCGGTCGTGTGTATCGCGATCAGGCGAGGACGCGCCGCAGTTCGAGTTCCGTGGTCAGGCCGCGACGGACTTTCTCCATCCCGTCGTCGAGCATCGGTTTCATGCCACCCGCGATGGCGACCTCGCGGATCGCCTGTGCATCGGCGGTTTTCTGAGCGAGACGCCGGATCTCATCGGTCATGCGCATGATCTCGTAGATCGCGACGCGCCCGCGATACTCCGTTTCCGATCCCGGAGGGGCCAGGCGTCGGCACAAGCGCTGCGCGATCACCGCCAGCAACGAGGAACTGATCAGGTACGGCTCCACACCGATATCCTGCAGGCGACTGATCGCGCTCGGCGCATCGTTCGTGTGCAGCGTCGCGAGCACCAGGTGGCCCGTCAGAGAAGCCTGCACCGCGAGCTGCGCGGTTTCCTCGTCGCGGATCTCCCCGACAAGGATCACATCGGGGTCCTGACGCAGCAGGCTGCGAAGCCCGGCCGCGAAGGTCACGCCCCGTTTCACATTCACCTGCATCTGCGCGACATTTTCGAGGTGGTACTCGACCGGGTCCTCGATGGTCATCACATTGCGCGTGGTCCGATCAATCCGCTCCATCGCGGCGTACAGCGTGGTCGTCTTGCCCGAACCCGTCGGGCCCGTGACGAGGATCATGCCGTTGGGCCGGCTGATCAACTCGCCCAGTTCTTCCTGCATCTCCTCGGTCACGCCGACCGCCGAGAGATCCAGTTGGGTCTGGCTCTGGTCGAGCAGACGCAGAACGAGCCGCTCGCCGTAGATCGTCGGAATGCACGACAGGCGAATATCAATCTTGCGCGAGCCGATGCGGACTGTCGTCTGGCCGTCCTGCGGCGAGTGCCGGTTCGCGATGTCCAGTTCGGCCATGACCTTCAGACGCGAGTTGATCGCGGGCGCGAGCGTCAGCGGGGGGCTGAACGCGTCGACGAGCATGCCATCAATGCGGAACCGGATCAGCAGCGTGTTTTCCAGTGGTTGAATGTGCACATCGCTCGCGCGCCGGCGCAACGCCTCGAACAGGATCATGTTCACCAGCCGGATCACCGGGGTCTGCCGGGCCAGCGACATGAGATCGGTCGCGCCAGAGAGCGAACTCGCCGCAGACTCGATCGCCGATTCATCCAGCGGGATGTCCTCGACGATCTCCGTGACCAGGTCCTGTTTCTGCTCGTAGCCTCGGTTGATCAGGTCGCCCACCGCCGCACGAGGCGCAAGCACGATCTCGACGGGCATGCCGAGCACCCGCTCAAGCATGCTGAACACCGCTGGCTGCAGCGGCTGGGCCGTCGCCACGATCAGTGCCCCCGAACCGGAATCCGAGGCGCGAAGCCCCGCGACATGGTGGCGACGGGCCGCGGCACCGGGCACACGCTCGTAGAACACCTCAGCCGAGTCGTGGCTCTTGGGCTCCGGCTCGAAGGGGATGTCCAGACGCTGGGCCAGGGTTTCGAGCGCGGTCTGCTCGTCGAGCGCCATCGCTGCGAGCATGACATCCCACGGCTCCTCGTCGGCTCCGGGGAGCGTGCCGAAACGAGACAGCTGCTCCGGCTTGATCGGCATCGGCGCGAGCATGCGCGACAGCCGACCAAGCGAAGCGTTCGAATTCGGTGCCGTCTCAGGAGCGGGAGCGGGTTGTGATGCTTCGGGCTTGGCCATGCGCCGCTCAGTTCCTCTTGCCTCGGGGCGTTCCGAGCACACCCGCTTCGACCAAGTCGGGACGGATCGCGCCCAGATCGACGGTGCGCAGGGGGATCAGGGCCGGTCGGAGTTCGTGGCGACCGGTCTTCGCTTCAGAGTCTTTCAGCGGGCCTTCGGTTATGAGCCGCAGGTCGCGCTGGCCGGTCTCCGAGATCACCGTCGGCGTGATGAACACATAGATCACACGCGACTGATCACGTGTCGATCTCGACTTGAAAAACTCGCCGAGGAGCGGGATGTCACCGAGCAACGGGATTTTGTCGATCGCCTCGGACATTTCGTCGAACCGGAACCCACCGACGATGATCGTGCTGTTGGACGGCACGGAGACCACACTGTTGTAGGCCTCGGTCTGCTTCGGCGGGGTCAGGTTGCCGCGTCGGGCAGACACATCGAAAGACGAGACCTCGATTGCGAAATTCAATGAAACGGAGTTGTCACCAGCGATCTGCGGACGGACGATCAACTCCGTACCGGCTTCAACCGAAGGGCCCTGTGAAGTTGTGGTCGGGGCGCCTGTGGTCTGGTTGGTCACCTCGGTGGGCTCTTCCCGCACCGAACGGATGTTGCCTTCCTGGTTGTCGTTCACCAGGATCTGGGGCGTCGATACGATCCGTGCTTCGCCGATGCTCTGCAGCGCGTTGATCGCGATCGGCACAAAGTCACTGCGGATCACGCCGGTCGTCAGACCCGATCCCGAGGCTGCGCCGACACCGACGGGTGTCGAGATGCTGGTGCCCGGTGTGGTCACGCCGAGGGCACTCAGAAACGAGAAGTCGCCAGCGTTGATCTGTACATCGGCCGCGAAATTGAATTCATCCGTCGTGGTCAGCGACACGATCTGCACTTCCACCAGCACCTGCCTGCGCGGGCGGTCGAGTTGCTTGATGATCTGTTCAAGTTGCTCGTGGACCTTCACCGGCGCTCGGATGATAAGTTGGTTGCGGGCCGAGTCGGCCACGATGCGCGTGTTGTCAGAGGTCGCCGAGAGACGCGTTCCTCCACTATCCGAGGCGAGCACCTGATCCAACTCGTTCAGGTTCGGTTCCGGTTGGGCGAGAATGTCGTTGATCACATCGGTGTTGACCACACTCGCCGTGCCCGAACCGCTGGGGAGGAACCGCCCGGTGGCCTGGTCATCTTCGTTATTGATCAGTGCCTCAAGCAGTTCCGCGATGCCCGGGCCGGTGGGCTGCGTGGTGTTCCCGTCGCTCAGCGAGAGGCTGCTGCTCCCTCCGGTCGAGTTGCTCCCGCCATTCGCGTCACCCCCTCCCGCAGACGCGTAGATCA
Source organism: Phycisphaerales bacterium JB050 (assembly GCA_043101125.1). GTDB lineage: Bacteria > Planctomycetota > Phycisphaerae > Phycisphaerales > UBA1924 > JANSXG01. The sequence goes on from JBICHT010000152.1 coordinate 21,657, forward strand.
GTTTGTATACCCGGATCTCTTCACCGGTATCGATGGCCTGATCGCGAAAGTCCTTGACCAGGGCTTCGACGCGCTCGTGCTGTTCCGGAGTGCCGTGGTACACGAATGATCCGCTGTTGGGATCAACGACGAAGCGCGAACTGCCGAACTGCGAAGGCGTGGCCTGGTTCCCGAGTCCAGCGCTCGAGCGATTGAGCGCTCCGGGGGTGAATTGCTGCGAGCCCTCATCGGCACTGGTGATCGCCCCGAGACCAAGCTGCTCACCAGCCTTGGCCACCTGCGTCACCAGCGAGCCGGCGACATACCGACGGGCGAGCAGGGGCGAGACGATGTCCACCACCTCGGCCAGCTCCTTCACCCGCTCGAAGTCACGCTCGTTGCCGCGAAAGAGCAACGCGTTGCCCGCGTCCACATAAAGGAACGAGCCGAGATTGGTCAGGCTACCAGTCGCGGGTTGCCCTGGCTGGCTGGGGCGCTGAACTGTGACCGCGATCTGATTAACCACGCCGTCGAGATCGATGATCCGCTGCCGGGCGAAGTCCGCGCTGACATGCACCAGCGGGATGCGGTGCAGCTTCATCGAGGCACGCTCGTCGATAATCTCGGCGATCAGACGCTCGGCCTGCGCGAGCTGGGTCGAGCCGCCGGTCAGGACCGCCACGCCGAGCTCATCGACTGCACTGAACTTGATCCCACCCGGAGGGGGGAACACTTCGGCCATGAGTTGCAGCAGGGACGATGGTCGCACCATCGGGGTCGCCACGATCCGCGTGGTCGACAGGCCATCCTTCCCGATATTTACGGTGATCCGATCGGCGGGAACCACTCGATACCACCCGAGTTCGCCATCAACCAGTGCTGCGCCCCGATCGCTCAGCAGCGTGGATAGCAGGACCGGCAGATCGCCCGCGCGGACCTGCACCGGGGCCTTGAAGGTGATCGGGTCGTCCGCAACTCCCCCGGTGATCGTGATGTTCACCTGCAGCGTGCGGGAGACGAAGTCCACGAAGGCGCTGAGGGCGACCGGTTCGGTGAAGTCGAGACTGATCATCTCGTCCGGATCGTCGATCTGGAAACCCAGACCCGGGTCGTTCCGAACCTCTAAATTCCCATCAGCGAGATCGTCGATCCCCTGCCGCTCGAGTTCCCGAACCGTCCGCTCCAGACTTTGAAGACGCGCCAACTGGCCCCGGCTGAGTTCCTCGCCGGGCTGGAGTTCACGCTGCAGGGCCTGGAGGTTTTCCAGTTCAAGCTTGCTCTGCAGGTACTGCTGACGCATCCGCTCCTGCCGATCGCGCAGCCTCGCCTTGGCATCGGCTTCGATTTCCGCCTCGGGTCGGGGGGTACCGCTCTGCGCCAGAACCGGGGCAGCCGAGAGGATCGACCCCGCGAGCACGCTCAGGATCACCGCGACACGGAGACGCCGATTCGTAACCTGGGCGGTTCTGGGAAGGGCTGTGTGACTGGTCCTGGGAGATGAATCCATCATCTTCAACATGCGCACTCCTTGCTCACCGGGCAGCTCCCGCCTCGCGTGGCGGGCCCGCACGATACCCGCATTCGCGGACCCTCGCGAAACACTCTCGATCGGCCATTTCAACGCGTCTTCACCGGTTTTTTCAACCGCACACCCGTGTCCCCCGCGGATAGCATGCACCAGCGATGTCCATCTCTCCCACATCTTGCTCTCCCTCTCGGGTCGTGAGTCTGCTCCCCTCGGCGACGGAAATCGTCTGCCTCCTAAGCGCACAGGATCGCCTCGTCGGCAGATCGCACGAGTGCGACTGGCCGACCGGTCTGGAGCACCTTCCAGTGCTCACCAGCCAGAAAACCGTCTATGACGCATCGTCGCCGGACGCATCTCGCCGGGTGGACCAACAGGTCCGCCAGGCGCTCGCCGATGGCGATGCCGCGAGTTTGTACCACCTCGATACCGACCGGCTGCGGTCCCTCAAGCCCGATCTCATCCTCACGCAGGATCTCTGCGCCGTCTGCTCGATCGATCTGAACAGCGTACGCGGCGCCGCCCGCCAAGTCGCCGACCAGACCGGGATTGAACCGGTGGTCATCAGCCTCAACCCGGACACCTTCGAAGCCGTCTTCGACGACATCCTCACCATCGGCGCGGCACTCGGCCTTCGTGAGCGTGCGGAGCAGGTCGTCGTCGAACTCCGCGAACGCTATTACAGAGCCTCCGAATTCGTCACCACCTTCGGCCCCCTCCAGACCGTCCTCTTCCTCGAATGGACCGACCCGGTCTTCTGCGCTAGCCATTGGACTCCGCAACTCATCGAGCGCGCCGGGGGCAGCCATCCGCTCAATCCGACTATGCCGGTTCCTGGTTCTGGAGAGGGAATTGGTCCCCAACAGGCCTACCGCAAAGCCGGACACAGCGTGCAGGTCCCCATCGAGGCCATCCAAGCCATCGAGCGACAGACCGAGACCGGCGCCGGCGGCTGGGACCGGATCATCATCTGTCCGTGTGGATTGACACTCGATCAGGCGGCACAAGAGACCGATAATCTCCTCTCTCAGCCGTGGTTTACGGGCCTTCAGGCCGTGCAGAGGGGCGATTTTGCTATCGTGGATGGCAACCACATCTTCAACCGGCCCGGTCCTCGTCTGGTCGATGCATACCAATGGTTGGTGGGCTGGCTGAATGACCGGCCGGAACTGATTCCGGAAGGGTTTCCTTGGCGCTGCGGCAAGACCATAAGGGCGGGGCTCGCATGAACATTGTCTATCGTTTTATAGGCATAATCTTCTTCGTTTGGATCGCCAGCGGGCTGGGGGCCTGCACCTCCGTTTCGGAGGATCCGGGGGGCCGCAAATCCGCCCGATTGCTCGGCGTCTCGACGATAAACCCTCTGCACCCGATGACCGGCAACCCGGTCGGCGGTTTCAGCGGCCTCACCTACGATCCGGTCGCTCAGGCATGGTTGGTCGTGAGCAACCGCCAGCCAGATCCCATCGCTTACACGCTGCGCACCAGTTACGACCCTCGCCCAGAAAGCAAGGGGAACGCGTGGGTCGCAGGTGACTTCAGCGCATGGCTCGGGCGCGAATGGCCCGTGCCGGGTGGCGCTCAGGACGCCGAAGCCGTGGCGATCCGTCGCACCGCCACGAGAAACCACCAACGATTCTGGGCGTTCGAGCGCGACCCCACGATCGTGATCGAGGACCTGCGCACTGGTGACAGCCGCACGCTGAAACTCCCGCAGGACATCACCGACCACTACCGCTTCGATGGTGCCTTCAAGGCCTTGGCCCTGGTCCCCGAGCAGGTGGGAGACCGCCTCTGGGTCGCCCTCGGCGCTCCGCTCACGATCGACGAGCCATCCGGTTCCAGCATGCCCCGCGTGCTCGCCTACCTCGTCGATGCCGAGCAATCCCCGCAGACCTTCTTCTACCCCGTGCCAACCCCCGAGACGGAGATCGCTGCGATGGCGACCATCCCCGGGTCAGGCTGGCGTGATCGGCATCCGGTGTACGCCCTGGAAACCATGGTCGATGAAGCGGGGCGACGAACGCTGCAACTCGTCGCCATCAACGGCAGCACCACGCAGCGGAGCCAGCCGTTCCCGGTCCTGAACCGCCGCGAAGTCGCCGATCTTTCAGCAGCCCTCGCCGATCGACTGGCAGCCGCGCCGCAGAGTGCTGCGCTCGGACTCGCCATCGGTCCAGAGATCGCCGATCGGCGTGGCGGACGGCTCGTTCTGGTCGTCACGACCAACAACCGTCGCCAGCCCGATGCCCAGCACATGGTCTACGCCTTCCGCATCGATCTCGACTAATTGTCTCTCTGGACCGAACTACTGGCGCTTGCCCTTGTCCTTGCGGTCGCTGCGATGATCGCTCTTGCGCTTGTCGCGTGACTTGCTGCGCTGGGCTCGCTTCTCGGCCCCGGTCTTCTTGGGCTTCATCGGTTCGACATCGCCCAGGCGCAGACCCGCCGCGAGGCCCTGCGGAGAAGCCGCGTCGCCGTGCAAACCGGCGTAGTCACGCTTGCCCGCAGTGACTTTCTTGACTTTGCCGACATCGCGCTTGGACCCGTCGGTGATCAGCAGGTCGAATTGGCGCGAGGAGAGGTTCACTTCCGCGATGGTCACTTCCACACGATCGCCCATCGCGAACGATCGCCCGGAGTTGATCTCCACCAGCGCACCGCTCTTCTTGTCGATCCGCCAGACGGCCTTCTTGTAGAAGTTCTTGCCGCCCTTCTTCTTGTCGTCTTCCCCGCCGACCGGCAGTTCGTCGGCCTTGCACATCCCCTCGGCGAGGTATTTGTCGAGTCGCACGAACACACCCGCGGGCGAAACACCCGTCACCACGCCGGGCATCGAGTCGCCAAGGTGCTCGCGCTCCAGGAACTGCAGCACCAGGAACTGTCGCAGTTCGCGCTCGGCTCCGGTCGCGCGTTCTTCGGTGCGGTTGCACACCGTCGCGATCTGCTTCAGCGTCGCTTCATCGGGGCAGGCGTCCGACTCGCGCAACTTCTTCGCCAGCGCATCCCGCTCCTTCTCGCCCTTGGGCGTTTTCGTCCCGTTGGCCGTCAGTTCGAGGTACTTCGTCAGCGCGCGATGGACCGTCAGGTCGGGGTAACGCCGGATCGGGCTGGTGAAGTGGGCGTACCCGCTCGACGCCAGGGCGAAGTGCCCGATCAGCGCGGGCGAGTATTCCGCTCGCGTCAGCGTCCGCAGCACCGCCATGTGGACCGCCGGGGCCGCGGGACTGCCCTTGGTCGCATCCAGCAGCGATTGCAGGTCCTCACGCGTCGGCGTCTTCGGGATCCGGTAGCCCGCGACCTTCACGAACTCGCGCAGGTTCTCCTGCTGGCCCGGCACCGGTTCGGGGTGGACGCGTCGAAGGATCGGGATGTTCAGATCCTCGAACAGTCGCGCGAGCGCCTCGTTCGCCTCGACCATGAACATTTCGATGATCGTGTGCGTGTACGCGTCGTCTTCGGGCTCCGCGTCGATCATGTGCCCTTCATCGTCGTAGAGCAGTTCGACCTCGGGCAGGTCGAGATGGATCATGCCCGCCTCGTGGCGCCGGCGCCAGATCCGCCTCGCCAGCGTGTCCATCTCCTTCACGGTCCGCACCAACTTGTCGGTGTACTCGGTGTCTGACTTGGCGACTTTCCTCGCTTCTACCCGATAGCCGTCTATCAAAGCCAGCGCCTCGAGATATGTCATGCGCATAGCCGAATCGATCACCGACGCGGCGAACGACT
>JBICHT010000153.1:0-11569 GCA_043101125.1 Phycisphaerales bacterium JB050
CGATGATCAAGCTGGCGTTCATCGATAGGTATCTTCGGCTCATCGAGCCGTCAGACACGGCCTAGCAGTTTCGGACACCGGAACTCCGGGAAGCCAGCAAGAAGTATCCGGAGCTCGCGCTTCGGGCTCTTATCAAACCCCCACCGCCTCCAGCTTCATTGCCCGGGCTACGGCTCCGCCCATGTCGGCGGGGGTTTCGGCGATTTCGAAGCCGCATTCGGTCATTTTGGTGATTTTGGCGTCGGCGGTGCCGGAGCCGCCGGAGATGATCGCGCCGGCGTGGCCCATGCGTTTGCCGGGGGGGGCGGTGCGTCCGGCGATGAAGCCGGCGATGGGCTTGGAGCCGTTGGCCTTGTACCACTCGGCGGCGGCTTCTTCGTCGGTGCCGCCGATCTCGCCGATCATGAGGATGGCGTCGGTGTCGGGGTCGTTCTCGAAGAGTTCGAGGCAGTCGATGAAGCCGAGGCCTCGGACGGGGTCGCCGCCGATGCCGATGCAGGTGGACTGGCCGAGGCCGAGGTTGGAGGTCTGCCAGACGGCCTCGTAGGTGAGGGTTCCGGAGCGGGAGACGATGCCGACATTCTTGCCGAGCTTGGACTCGGAGCGGTGGGTGTTGATGTAGCCGGGCATGATGCCGATTTTGCAGCCGGCGTTGGTGTAGGGGTCGGTGTTGGAGGTGCCGGAGCCGGTCTTGGGGCCGGGGGTGATGACGCCGGGGCAGTTGGGGCCGACGAGGTAGATCTTCTGGTCGGCGGGGGCGGAGGCGTTGTGGTCGTCGAGCACCTTGCGGACCTTGACCATGTCCTGGACCGGGACGCCCTCGGTGATGGCGCAGATGACGCGGATGCCGGCGTCGATGGCTTCGAGGATGGCGTCGGCGGTGAAGGCGGGCGGGACGAAGATCATGGTGGCGTCGGCGCCGGTGGCGTCGACGGCGCCCTGGACGGTGTCGAAGATGGGCAGGCCGTTGGCGTCTTTGGTGCCGCCCTTGCCGGGGGTGACGCCGCCGACCATCTTGGTGCCGTAGTCGTAGCAGCCTTTGGTGTGGAGCGCGCCGAAGGAACCGGTGATGCCCTGGCAGATGACTTTGGTGTTGGCATCGATGAGTACGGACATGGAGGGCGTCTCCTGCGCTGGGGTGGGCTTTGGTTGAACAGAAATACGACCGGTCGGCCGGTGGTTTTGAGCGTGTACGATAGCCGTGCGGGGGCTGGGTGTCACACTCGCGGGCGAATGGCCCGATGATGCTCCCCCCGCTGCTCCCTCGCTGACGCTCTGCCTTTTTGCATGGAGAACCCGCGTATGGCTCGTCTGAAGACCGCGTCTCGCCTGATGGCTGTTTTTGCTTCGTCGACACTGGTTCTGGGGCTGCTGGGGTGCGTCAGCGGTGGCGGCGTGGTTGCGGACCCCGCGATGGAGCCGGTGGTGGTGGCCGAGTCGCCGGATCGGCAGTGGACGGGGGTGGCGTGGATCGGGTCGTCTGGTGATGTGGTGGTGAACTACCCGCGCTGGACGGAGGCGTATACGAACGCCGTGGAGCGGGTGCGGATCGGCAGCGATGGCTCGGTGACGCGGGTGGCGTGGCCGGACCGGGCGATGAACACCGTCGGCGACCCGAACGAACTGAGCCTGATGGAACGGCGCGAGAAGTTGATCGCGGTGCAGGCGGTGCACACCGACCGGAGGGGCCGGATCTGGATCCTGGACACGGGCAACCCCGGCTTCGGGGGTGTGCTGGAGGGTGCGGCGAAGCTGGTGATGGTGAACCCGAGCACAGGGCGGGTGGAGCGGACCTATGCGTTCGATGCGAGCGTCGCGACGGAGAAGAGTTACCTGAACGATGTGCGGATCGATTCGCGCTACGAGCGGGCGTACCTCACCGATTCGGGGGTTGGCGGGCTTGTTGTGGTGAATCTGGATACGGGCGAGGCGCGTCGGGTGCTGGACGGGCATCCCGCGACGATGGCGGAGCCGGATTTCACGCCGATCATCGGGGGTCGGGCGTTTGTGAACGCGGACACGGGCAAGGCGCCGCAGATCCACTCGGACGGGATCGCGCTGTCGCCGGACGGGCGGCACCTGTACTGGCAGGCACTGACGGGCAAGACGCTGTACCGGGTGCCGACGCGGGTGCTGTCGGACTTCGAGATGGACGACTCGCAGATCGCGGCGGAGATCGAGAACATGGGTCGCACGGTGGTGACCGACGGGATGGCGTTCGACGGCCGGGGGAACCTGTATTTCAGTGCGCTTGAGCACGATGCGGTGATGTATCGCACGCCGACGGGGGAGATCCGCACGCTGTGGAGTTCGGCGCGGATGGCGTGGCCGGATTCGTTCAGTTACGACGCGGTGCGTGATGTGCTGTATGTGACGACGGCGCAGATCCACCGGATGCCGGGGCGTGCGGGGCCGGGGTCGGCGTGGCCGCCTGCGGAGCCGTTCCGGGTGTTCCGGTTTGACCTGTCGGGGGCCGAGTGACACGGCCCGGGGCGCCGTCGCCCGTACCCGCTGCGGCTGAGGAACTGCTCGGCGCGCTGCCGGTGATGCTGGAGCCGCTGAGTGTGGCTCATGCGCCGGCTCTGGTGGCGTGCGCGGACCAGACGACATTCCGCTGGTTCCCGACGAGGCCGGACTCGGTCGGCACGGATGGTGTCGGACCGGTGACGGTGGACGCGATGGAGCGGTTCCTGGCGGGGTATCTGGCGGGAGCGGACCGTCGCGGGTTCGCCATCGTGGATCGACACACGGGGCGTGTGGTGGCGTGCAGCAGTTATCTGGATGTGCGCCCGGCGCACCGGGGGCTGGAGATCGGCTCGACCTGGATCGCGCCGGATCGGCGCGGCACGCAGACGAACCCGGCGATGAAGTTGGCGATGCTGACGATGGCGTTCGAGACGGATGTGTTTGGTGCGGGCTCGGTGGAGCGGGGCAGCGCGATCCGCGTGCAACTCAAGACGCACCACGAGAACCTGGCGAGCCGGAGGGCGATTGAGAAGATCGGTGCGGTGTTCGAGGGCGTGCTTCGGAACCACATGGTGATGCCCGACGGCTCGGTGCGGCACACGGTGATGTACGCGATCACGCCCGAGGACTGGCCGGCGGTGAAGGCGGGCCTGCTGGCCCGGCTGGAGATGTGAGCGACGGTTTTGATGGGTCCGATACCGGCGGTATCGGGTCTGGGAAGCGGGCATCTGCTAGGATCGGAGGTGTCGCAGGTCGTGGTGGGCCGCGGCCATGAAAGCTCGGCGGTGCGGTGGTGGACCGCGGGCGAGACGATTCCTTCACCGGATTGAGAATGAAGTTATGCGCGCGATCGTGACCGGCCAGGTTGGCATGGACAAGAAGAGTTACCTGGAGGGTGTCGCGGACTTTGCCGGGCAAAACGGCGAGTCGGTGAAGTTGTTCAACATCGGCGACATGATGTACGCCGAGGGACGGGACATCCGGCCGGGGCGGATCCTCGACCTGCCGTGGTCGCGATTGAACTCGCTTCGGCGTGCGGCGATGAAGGACATCATCGCCGAGGCACCGAACCACGATCATGTGATGGTGAACACGCACGCGACCTTCCGGTGGCGTCACGGGCTGTTCCCGGCGTTCGACCTGGACCAGATCCAGCGGTTCGACCCGGACCTGCTCATCTGCCTGGTGGACAACATCGAGGTGGTTCACCACCGGCTGCACAAGGAACACGACATCGATGCGACCTTGAAGGACTGCATGGTGTGGCGTGAAGAAGAGATCCTGGCGACGGAGATTATCGCGCAGGCGTTGCACAAGCCGTTTTACATCGTCAGCCGCGGTCGTCATGTGACCACGACGCCGACGATGTTCCGGCTGATCACGCGTCCGGAGTTGAAGAAGGTGTACCCGAGTTTCCCGATGAGCCATGTGGTGGACATGCCGGATGTGCTCAAGGAGATCGAGGACTTCCGGGCGGCGCTGGCGAAGCACTTCGTGACCTTTGATCCGGCGGATGTGGACGAGAAGTTGCTGCTGGATCAGGCGATCGCCGCGGCGAAGGAGGGGCAGGACTTCCTGACCTACGAGCCGCACGCGTATGGTGGATCGCGCGACATGCCGCCTCTGCGGGTGAAGGTGCGCGAGGTCTTGGATATCGCGGGGGATATCGATGGCCAGATCTACATGCGCGACTTCAAGCTGATCGACCAGTCGGACATGATCGTGAGTCTGGTGCCGGAACTGCCGGGCGGGGTGCCCGCGTTGTCATCGGGCGTGGAGCGGGAACTGCAGCACGCGTTCGAGCACACCAAGGAGGTGTACATCGTGTGGAAGCCGAAGAAGAACCCGTCGCCGTTCATTACCGAGACGGCGACGAAGATCTTCGGATCGGTGCAGGACGCGCTGGCCCACTTCGAGGAAGTGGGTATGTTCGGTCAGGTGAACCTGTTCGGGCATTGAGGCGTAGGAGTTGGCCTGTGAGGGCGGATCCCTGTGGGCCGCGCGCAGCGTTGACCAAGCCACCTGCCACCTGCCGGTTACCGCGGCGGCTCACGCCGTTACGCGAGGAGGAGGAGTTGTGATTCCATCGATTGCCTCGATCGTTCAGACTCGGCTGCTGATTACTGCCCTGCTCAGAATTTTCGTTGTGTTTCTATGGCTGAACTCTCTTGCACCCATCGTGTACTGGATCACCGATTGGATCAACAACGGGGGCAGCCCCCACAGCTTCCACCTGTCCACGGTGATCTCTTTCTTCGTGACTTCCTTCGCCGGTATCGCGGTCTTTGTCTTTGCGGCGCCGCTGAGCCGCGTGTTCGTGCCCCTGCGGTTCATGGCGTCCTGCCCACGCTGTCGTTACCGGCTTGTGGGTTCGCAGGAGTGCCGGTGCCCCGAATGTGGGTTGCCGTTGCCCGAAGAGCTTATTGCCCAGATCTCTGAAATGGATGGCGAGCGCGGCTTCGAGTATTCGGCGACCACGGAAAGGGCGAAAGTTCTTTTCGGAATCGGGATCGGCGGGATCGGCGTTTCTGCGCTGCTCATCGTCGTTGGGCTGGCGACCGAGTTTGCGTCGCCCGGAAGAACGGGTTTTACCTCCGGGTCCGGGTTCATCGTCGCGTTCGTCGGGGTCGCGACGCTGCTCTGTTTCCTGCTGCTCACATCGCTGGCGGCCAAGATGAATCGACCCGGCGGATAGGTTGGACCGATGTCCTTTGAGGTCTCGTGTGCGACACTGTGTATGGGCGCAGGGCTGGCCATGAAAGGATGAGGGCATGAGCAGGGTTGATCGTGTACTTTCCGCGCGTCACCGAGCCGTGATTGGGCTTCGGTTGATCGGCGCGGTCTTTGTCGCGTTGGGATTGATGCTTTTGCTCGGTTGGGTCGCGGCCGCCGGGGTGGAGTCGCTGCTTTCGCAACAGAATCGCGTAGCCGGGTACCCGTACAGCAGGCCCGGTGGATTCGCGGGCTGGCTGAGCCTGCTTCGCGTGTTGGGATACGCCGGCTTCTGCTGCTGCACAGGCGGTATCTTTGTGATTTTCATCGCGCCGCGAGTGGGCTCGATCTGGATGCCGTTCGGTCGATCGGGCGACTGCCCACGCTGCCTCTACCCGCTTGCGGGTCTTGAGGAATCGGCCTGTCCGGAGTGCGGACTGAGTCTTGAGGGCATTCACCCCCAACTCGGTGCGAGTCCCTCGTTGCGGGATGAGGCGGATCGGGGTTTGATCCGGTGGATCTGGATCGCGCGGTGGGTCGGGTTGGCCCTGGTGACTTTGGGCGTGCTGCTCGGTCTCTCGGCTCTCTGGGGGATCTTCGTCGCGCCCGGTAGTCGCGGTGGGCGCGGCTCGCAGCCGTCATCGCTCGGTGGTTATCTGCTGCTGGCCATCATCTTGTTCTGGGGCGGGGTGGCGATGGCGATCTGGGCTCGTGTGTCTTTGCGGAAGGGCGCTCGGTAGACGGTGCTGGAACCGGCTCGAGACCTCGTGGGCGACGCTTCGCGTGGATCACGCACCCAGAGACAACTCGCGCATGAAAAAGCCCGCATCCCTGTGCCGGATGCGGGCTCTGTGCGTCCCGGAAAAGGAGTGCCCCCCAAGCCACTCCCTCCGGGTGGAGGAATGAACGGACACGCCGCGCCTCTCGAACACGGCGTGCCCCGCGTCTCATCGGCCTCCTACGATCGGAGGGAGGCCGACCACCCCCTCTCCGGTCTCAGCCGGCGAGTGCTTCGACCCGGATGCTCCGTCCCTGGGGATGGTTGCCAGCGGGAACTCATTGCTGGCGATCCTTCGGGCGGGAGCAGGCGGGCCTCTCTCTCCCACCATGACTTTCGCGGACTAACCCCCTGTGGTTCCGGACTTTGATGAGGTTTTCTGCAAAAAGGCACGATTGCGGCTTTTTTGCCCTACCCCAGACCGATTCCGCCTCTGATCGCCATCGGATACCCTGCTCATCTTGCGATATCGCCTGACCATTGCGTACGACGGGACCGATTTCCACGGCTGGCAGCAGCAGTTCCAGCCCGTCGAGGGGGCCGAGCCGGACCCAGAAACCGGCCAGAAGCCCCGCAGGGAGCTTCGGACGGTGCAGTCCGTGGTGCGGGCGGCGGTGCGCGAGGTGATCCGGGAGCCGGTGCAGGTGCAGGGGGCCAGCCGCACGGACTCGGGGGTACATGCCCGGTGCCAGACGGTGGCATTCACGACCAGCGACGAGCGGATCGGGCCTCCGGACGAGAAACTGATGCTCGCGATCAACAGCCGCCTGCCCGAGGATGTGCTGGTGACGGCCTGCGAGCGGACGCGGGACGACTTCGACCCCACCACCGACTGCATCCGCAAGGGCTACCGCTACCGGATCTACGCCTCGCCGGTCCGCCCGCTGTGGGAGCGCCGGGAGGTGTACCACCTGCGCCGGGAAGTGGATCACGAGGCGATGGACGAGGCGGCGCGGCACCTGGTGGGGAAACATGACTTCGAGTCGATCGCTTCGACGCACCACGGGCGCGAGAGCACGGTGAGGACGCTGTTCCACTGCTCGGTGACGCGGACGGACGAACGGAACCTGCACATTGATGTTGCGGGGGACGGCTTCCTCTACAACATGGTGCGGATTCTGGCGGGGACGCTGGTGGAGGTGGGGATCGGCAAGACGAAGCCCGGTGATATCCCGGCGATTCTGGAGGCGAAGGATCGTCGGGCGGCGGGTCCGACGCTGCCGCCGGAGGGGCTGTGCCTGATGTGGGCTCAGTACCCGGAGCCGGACGGGGTGCTGGGGGACGCGCCGGAGTGGGTGAGGGCGGGGCGATGATCCTGACGCTTGCCGAGGTGCTGGACAAGGTCGGCCAGCCGAGCGACCTGCTGCTGGCCTCCATCCCGTTCGTGTTGGTTGCATTGGGTATGGCGGCGACCGCAGGAGTTAAGCGAAGATGGAGAATGTGGCTGTGCATCGCACTCGTTCTCCTGCTTGGTCTGCACATCGGGTTTCTGAGTCTTCTGAAACTTATCGACGATGACATCGCCCGGACCGCGATGAACGAATACCGATCCACGACCGGTCGGGAATACGATGTTGATATGCAACTCGCGTTCATTGGCTCGTTGCTGTGTATGCCTTTTGCAGCCGCTCTCGGATTCATGGCCGGAGCATTTTTTAACCGCTCGCGGCAAGCAATAACTGATCCTGGTGGTTGAGTTGATGCGCATCCTGCACATCTCGACGCGCCTGATCCTCGGGGGTTCGCAGGAGCATGTGGTGCTGCTGTGCGAGGGGCAGACGGAACTGGGGCACAGCGTGCATCTGGCGTACGGGCCGATCTACGGGCCGGAGGGGTCAATGCTGGAGCGCGTCACGAGTTGGCGTTCGAGCACAGAGCGCGTGATTTGTCATCACGAGGTTCCCGATCTGGTTCGTGAGTTGTCGCCCGTGCGGGATCGGCGGTGTCTGAAGCAGTTGACGGCGCTGATCCGGGAACTGAAGCCCGACATCGTGCACACGCACTCGAGCAAGGCGGGGATTCTGGGGCGGATGGCGGCGTGGAAGGCGGGCGGGCGCGAGGGGAAACTGGGCGTGGTGCACACGGTGCACGGCCCGCCGTTTCACCGGTATGAAAAGAAGTGGCGGAACGCGGTGTACATCGCGGCGGAGCGGATGGCGGCCAAGCGGTGCCACGCGATTGCGAGCGTGTGCGACGCGATGACGAAGCAGTTTCTGGAGGCGGGCATCGGTCGGCGGGAGCAGTATGTGACCGTGCGGAGCGGGATGGAGACCGGGGCGTATCTAGAGCCGATCTCGAATGGCGAGCGGGCGAGGGGACGGGACGCGCTCGGGCTGGGGGCTGAGGATCTGGTGATCGGGACGGTGTCGCGGATCAGCGATCTGAAGGGGCACGGGGATCTGGTGGAGGCCTGTGCTCCGCTGATGCGCGAGCACCCGGAGGTGAAACTGCTGTGGGTGGGCGATGGGTGGCTGCGCGAGGCGATGGAATCGCAGCTGGATGCGATGGGTTTGCGGGACCGGGTGGTGATGACGGGGATGGTGCCGCCGCGGAATGTGCCGGGGTTGATGAAACTGATGGATGTGCTCGTGCATCCGAGTTCTCGAGAGGGCCTGCCCCGGGCGGTGGTGCAAGGGATGCTCAGCGGCCTCGCGGTGATCGCGACGGATGTGGACGGGACGCCGGAAGTGTGCATGGACGGTCAGACCGGGCTGCTGGTGAAGCCGGGGGATCCGGAGGGGCTGCGGGGAGCACTGGAGCGGCTGATCGGGGATGAGGGGCTGCGTCGGCAGCTCGGAGAGCAGGGTCGGGCACACTGTCGCGTGGCGTACGGGGCGCAGCGGATGGTGGACGAGATGGAAGCGGTGTACGCTCGTGTGCTGGAGGGTTTGCGTGGCCGGTAGAAGCACAACATGGGCCAGAGCAGGCGCTGCAGCGCTGCTGGTGCTTGCCGGGTCGAGCGGTGCGCAGACGCTGGACCTCGGGCCGGTGCCTCGGCCGCCGGTGAACACCGATGATGCGCTGACGGTGCGGTTCATGGCGGAGGCCGAGGCCTCGGCAAGTGAATGGGAGCGGGCGATCGTGAGTCTGGCGGCGGTCCTCGCGCGCAGCGGCGACCCCATCGAGGAACTCGCGGCACGGACGATCGGACGACACCTGAATTCGTATCGGCGCGTGATTCGTGAAGCGGAACGGATCGGACACGACTCGAACGCGGATCCGGTGATGCGTCAGCGGCTGCGGGAAATGTTGGCGCGGTTCGATGGCGTGGATCAAACCAACGCGCTCACGACGATGGAGAAGAAACTCGCGATCCTGGCGGAACTCGCGCACGAGGCACTCGGGGCGGAGTTGGAGCAGCCGGCGCGCTTGGGGGAGCGCGAAGGCGAAGGGGCGGATGATCCGGACGGGTTACGGACTCGGATCGCGTCGGCGCAGGACCGGCTTGGTCCGTCGGCGTCGCGCCTGCTGGAATTGGTCGACCTGCTGGAGTCGGTTCGTGCGGTGCCGGCGCTGGAAACCGAAGCGGAGCGCGGGTTGAGCGCGATCGCGGGTGTGGTGGAGTTCTGGGAACTGCCGGGGGACCGCTTTGTGGTGCGGGCGGCGTTCAATCGGTTGCCGGGTGCGCTCGAGCGGTGCCTGTTTGATGATGGGGCGGAACGCCGACCGACCGAAGCGGTGCTGATGCTGGAAGCGCTGGCCCGCGTCGGGAGCATGGTGAAGCGCTGCCAGGATCTGGAGGGTGACACGGCGCGTCGGATTGAACCGGTGCTGGGCGCGATGCTGGATCGGCTGCGTGACCCGTTTGATGCGGAGATGCTGGACCTGGTGGTGCTGCCGGTGGACCGGTCGGTCGGGCTGGTGGTGCGCGGGTCGGAACTGCCGGCAGCGGGTCGGGTGTCGCCCCAGTTGCAGTATGCGTGGCGGTTTCTGCTGCCACAGGAACAGGATGCGCGGGTGGCGGCGATCGATGCCGTGGCGGCGATTGTGGGTGATGCGGAACTGATCGCCTCGCCCCAGGTGGTGAGCGCGCTGGTTGGGCACGCGGAGGTACTGGAGTCGCTGGAAGCGTTGTTGGATGTGGACACGCTGCAGGACGAATTGGATGGTGCGGGAACACCGGGTGCCGCGGCTGCGCTGGAGGCGCTGCGTGCGGACCTGCGGCTGATGGGTGATCGGAAGGGGTATCGGGAGGCGGGGGCACGGGTGCTGCCGATTGTGCGCACCCTGGCGCGGTACCGGGAACTGCCGGGCGGTGAAGCCTTGGCGGGATCGGGAGATCACGCACCAGAGTGGGTGAGGCAGTTGAAGGCGCTGGTCGAGGCGCGACTGGGGGCGTTGCGGGTGCGCCTGGCGATGGAATTGATTGCGCAGCACACGGGGACGGTTCCGACGAACGATCCCGAGGCGTTGAACGCGCAAGACACGCTGGAGACAATCAGACAGACGGTGCTGATCGCGTCGGACCTGTTGGTGCTCCAGGAGGGTGGGATGGCGTCGCTGGATGCGCTGCCCGAGTTCGAGTGGTTTGCTGGTGAGGGGCAGATCGGGTTGAGCGGAGCGATCGGGCTCGAGCGGGTGGAACAGACGATGGCGGAGGTGGTCGCGGCGCTGGAGGACGACAACGCCCAGCGTGCGGAGTCGCTGCTGCGGAGCATCGAAGCGGAAACGACGGTGGTTGGTGTGCTGGCGGAACTGGCTCGTGGGACGGCGCATCGCGTCGGGGGTGGCGCGGGTCGGGCGGCGATGGAATCGGCGCTGGTGATCCGAAGGGCGCGGTCACACGCCAGCGCGGGTGCTGCGCTGGTGGAACTGAGTTTGACCGGGCGATACCGGGAAGACGGTGTCGACGCGCGTGCGCTGCTGCGGTACGCGGAGGATCAGGCCGAGCGGGTGATCGACGACCTGCCCTGGTTGCGCGAGGCGTGGCAGCGGCGCCGATGAACCGGAGCGATCAGCGGTTGGCCCACTTCACATGCAGGCGGTAGGCGACGGCGCGCCCGTCGGGTGCGTTGGTCGCGGGGCGGCGCTGCTCTTTGGGATCGAGGATGATCTCCTGGTAGCCCATCTGCGGCATGAGCTCCATGCCGTTCTCGTCGTAGAAGACGAAGCGGTAGTCGAGGGTGTAGCGGTTGTTGGTGAGGTTGCGCATCGGGACCGCGACATGGAGCAGGCCGTTGCGCCGCTCGCTGATGCCGGGCTCGAAACCGAGGATCTGTTCGAGTTCCTTGCTGCCGAGGGAAACCTGCGGGTTGTTGGCGGGCGCGGGGACCGGATCGAGTAGGCCGGCGTTTGGCGAGGGATCGAGGGTCTTCTGGCACGCCCCGAGGGTCGCGAGGGCACCGGCGGCGAGCAGGGCGATGAGTGTGGTGGAGCGTTTCATGGACGGGTGTCCTTTCTACGGGTCAGTTTGCTTTATGGAGTGTATGGCAGGGCATCGCGCGCGGTTGCGGCGGGGCCTTGGGCGCGGATGGCCTCGGTGAGATCGCGGACGCGCTGGCTGACCGGCTGATACGGGGGGTGGGGTGCGTAAAACAGGAGTTTGGCGCCGAGGGTGTTGAGGTTGGGCGTGAAGAGCACCTTGCCGCCTTCGATGATGTGGCGGTACGAGTC
>JBICHT010000154.1:0-15791 GCA_043101125.1 Phycisphaerales bacterium JB050
AAGGACTCAGCGGGGCTACGCCTGCAGAACAACCTCATCGTCGGCTTCCATCCAGCTGCGATGATCGGCGTACTGCACGACAGCACCATCGAGAAGTACCTCTTCTCGACCTGGCCGGTCCTCGCCGCCCTGCTCGCGGGAGCGGTCTGGATGATCTGGCTCGACCGCTGGCGAGGGCAACACCTCAAGGAGGAAGCCGCCCAAGGCGTCCCCGAAGAGCAGTCCCGCTTCCGCATGGAGGTCGATGACCTGACCTGGAAGCACGCCCTCACCATCGGTTTCCTCCAGTGCATCGCCATGTGGCCGGGCACCTCACGCTCCATGATGACCATCGCCGGAGGCACGCTCATCGGCCTCAAGCCCCGGGCCGCGGCGGAATTCAGCTTCCTGCTCGGCCTGCCCACGCTCGGCGGCGCCTGCGTCTACAAACTCGCCAAGAACCTCTACGAGGCCCATGAAAACGGTGAACCGAACATGTTCGAGTCACTCGGCGCGATGCCGGTCGTTCTCGGCCTGATCGTCGCGACTGTCTCGGCGGCACTGGCGATCAAGTGGCTCGTCGCCTTCCTCACCAAGCACGGCCTCAGCGCCTTCGGCTGGTACCGCATCGCATTGTGCATCGTGCTGGGCTCGCTGGTCGCGATGGGTGTGGTGCAAGTCGGCTAAGCCGATGCCCCACGGAATCAGAGATCCATCAAGACCTTGATCTGATCCGAGCGGGCCGCCGCATCCATCGCTTTCGCGCCGTCCTCGAACGCGAAACGACTGGTGATCAGGCTCACCACATCCACCTGCTGCTCCTCCAGCACACGCACCGCTTCATTCATGGAGCCGCAGCGCGAGCCGACCAACTCGATCTCGTTCACCACCAGCGGGGACAGATCAACCGGATCATCCGCCCTCGGCGCAAAGGTGCTCTTCATCAGGATCGTGCCACGCGGGCGCACGAGTTGCATCGCGGTCCGAAGGCCATCGGGTGAGCCGGTGCAGTCCACCACGATGTCCTGATCCGCGCGACGACCGATGTCGCGCAGCATCCGGTGCTTGATGCCCCACTTCTCGCACATCGTGACTTTCTTCTCGTGCTTGCCAATCAGGCGCACGCTCGCGTTGAGTCGGCTCATCACCTGCACGCACAGCAGCCCGAGCCGACCGTCGCCGAGCACCGTGATGTACGGCTTACCCTCGAAATGGAGTTGATGGGCGGCATGCAGGGCCGCGGCCAGCGGCTCGGCGAACACCGCCCGGTCATCGTCCACCGAGTCCGGCACCGCCACAAGGTTCACGATCGGCAGGCAGAACCGCTCCGCGAAGCAGCCATCCCGCCCGGCAATACCCAGCACCGTCCGGGCGCGACAATGGTTGCTCAGGCCCGCCCGGCACAGATCGCACTCGCCGCACACCGCGTTGATGGAACCGACCACGCGCTTGCCCTTGAGCCGCTTGGCGAGTTCCTGCTGCACCGGTGTGACCGCGTTGAATTCTTCAACCACACCCACGAACTCGTGCCCGAGCGTGATCGGTTCGCCTCCGCGATCCTCGTCCATGTAGCCGCGAGCAATCTCCAGATCCGTCGAACACACCCCGACACGCAGCGGGCGAATCAACGCCTCACCCGGTGCCGGCTTCGGAACAGGAGCGTCCGAGAACAGGCGCACCGATGACCCGCCATCTCCGGATGCCCCTGTGTATCGCAGTGCTCGCATATCCCTATGTCGGCCTTATCTGTCCGGATCGTCAGCATCGTCGCGACGTTCGCGACGGAGCTCTTCTCCGGTCATGCCGACTGGCGCGGCTGAAATCTCATTCGGCAGTTCAAAGAACGGGTTGAACCACTCAAACCACAGCCGGTCACGGGAATACGCCGGGTAGGTGTACGCCAGTCTCCCGGCAAACGGCTCGGGATTGCCCCGCACGAAATCCACCCACGGACGGGGCAGGTAACCGAAATCTTGACCCGTCAGGGTGCGGAGCGACGACCGAGCCGCCGCGTTCACGGTCAGGTCAGGATCATCGAGTGCGAGGATCAGCACATCGAGCACGCGCTGTTCGGCGTACTGCCCGAGCGCGACCGCCGCGGCTTCGCGCACCGAGACTTCCTGTTCGTTCCGAATATCCGCCGCTTGGATGAGGTCCCCGATCACGCCCGAGTTGTGCAGACGCTGCAATGTGCGTGCCGCCTCCCAGCGGACAAGCCGATCGGGATCGCTGACCATCATCTCGGCGACCCTGGGAGCATCGTCCGGCGAGCCGTGCAAACCAATGGCCCGGACCGCCGCGGTGCGAACCGCCGCGTCCTCGTCTTCGAGGTTCAGGCGGTACAGGCGGACATACACCTCGGAACTACCCCACGGTGCATTGGCCAGCAGCAGTGTTCCGTGCTGACGCTCATCGGCGCTGTACTCGTTCACCGCCATCGCCGCGGCCTCGGCCGGACTGGGTGGGGCGAACAGCGTGAGGACGCTGTCGGCCTGCGAGGTGTTCGCACCGGCCAGAGGCAGGTCGTCGGCGCACCCGGCGATGCCCGCCAGTGCTCCTACGCCCGCCATCGCGATGATCCTGAGGCATCTGCTCATGGAACCAGACTAGCCGAACCGCCGGGGTCACCGCCAGCCGAGGCTGCTACGCTTCGGCTCATGCACCGCTCCTCCCTCCTCCCCGTCGTGATGCTCATCGGCGTCGCCCTTGGCGGCTGCGTCCACCACGCCGAGTCTTCCCTGCTCAGCGAGGACTTTGAACCAGCCACCAAACCGGTCCCCGCCGCATTGATCTACGGCGACCTCTGGAACCCAAACGGCGGCACGCGGGTGTACCTGCGGGAGGCTCGGGACGAATCTGAATCGGCCATCCACGAGCATGCCGGGCCCAATCCCGAGAACAACGCATTCGCCATGGCTCGTGACCTCGTGCGCCGCGAGGGACCACCTATCCCCATGAGTGTCCGCTGGCTGAGTGTCGAGTCCGGCTCCGTCGTCCTCTTGCGTACGCAGAACCTCGAGCGCGGGATCGAACTGGTGTTCGACCCGCCTCTGATCCTCTGCCCCACCACTCTGGCATCCCAGCACACCAGCAGCACCAATGTCCGCGAAGTCGAGAGCGGCAAGACTGGTCGCGCGGACTGGATACTCGAACTGCTTGGCGAGCGCATCTTGCCCACCGGCGACACGGAACTGCTCCTCCGCTCCATCCTGGAGATCCGCCTCGGGTCTTCGACCGTACGCCGTCGCACCGACCGGATCATCCAAAACACAAACAGCGGCTCCGGGGAGCCGCTGCACGAGGAAACATGGGAAACCGTCTCGGTGTTCGGGTTCACGGTCAGCAGCAAGTCTGAGAGGCTGCGGGCCAGACCAGACTGATCAGTCCGTGTCCTCTTCGTTGTCCTTCACCCAACGCATCGAGCCATCACCACCCGAAGCGCCGAGGGCCTTGTTGGCCTCGATGATCTTCTTCATGGTGTCGCTCTGCAGGCCGGCGGGGTGCCCCTGCCAACGAACGATACCGTCGCTGCTCATGACGATGCAGTGCGGGATGCCGCGGGTGCCGACGACATTGATCATGCGGCGTTGCGGATCGATCGCAACGGTGTACTCGAACTTTGGTTTGTTGCGGTCGCTGCGGAACTCGTTGACCTTGCCCTCATCCTCTGCGGACACACCGATGATGACCAGGTCATCGCGGAACTCGCTTTGCAACTCGTTCAGGTGCGGGATACCGGCGATGCACGGCCCGCACCAGGTCGCCCAGAACTCGACCATGACGACCTTGCCTTCGGTGTCAGGCTTTTTGGTCAGGTACTTCTGGACCTCAAGAGCCGGACCGGGTTTGTCGCGCAAATCGTTCGCACCGCGCACCGCCGGAGCCTCGGGGAACTTGGTGTCCTTCGGTGTCGCCGCGGGCTTGTCGCCCTTCTCCTCATCGCGCTCGTCGCGACTGAGCAACTTTGGTGCCTCGCCTTCGGCACTCTCCTGGGCGATCTCGGGCACGAAACGGGCGGCCTGCAGCACATTCGCACCGACCATGCGGATCGTTCCCGAGGCATCGATCACGGTCGCCGCCGGAGTCTTCCAGAACCCCATGTCGTCGCAGAACCGGCCGGTGGTATCCAGCACGACCGGGATCCGAGAACGGGCACTGAAGCGTTCAGCCTGCTCCGCGTTTTCCGGGGTGTGTACCGCGATGAACACGGCATGCTCCGCGGTCCGGCGCGCCAGGTTCTCCGCCCGCCGAAGCACCGAGCGACGCTCCACATCAGCACTGGTGAAGGATTGCAGGATCAGAATCTTGCCTTCGAGCGACGCGGCATCGGGTTCGTTGGCCAGCCACTCAAGATCATCCGCGTACTCATCGAAGCCGGGGAAAGCGTAGCCAACGGTTTCCTGCATGAGTTCGCGCTCGGCCTCGGGCAGCCGGTCGTCCAGCCAGTTGGAATCGTTTTCGAAACTGCGCGGGGCGGCGGCCATGCCACCGAGGACCAGCCCGAGGGCAACAACACCGCTGGCGAGCAGACCCCGCCGTAGAGAAACAGGTTCAGAACGCTTCATGGATCAGGCCTCCGGGGAGGAAAATGGGACAGTGAGGCGGCGATCGCCGCACATCCACAGTATCACCCCATTCCGACTTCAAGCAGGCCTAATCCGTGAAGTTCCCCGCCCATTTCCGGGAGAAACCGTGCGGATGAGGGCGTTTCATCCCAGAAACGCCCCCCTAGCCGCCCAAATGACCGCACCCTCAATCGATGGCCTGGATCGTGGAGGCCCGCATCGCCATGCGGATCAGATCCGCGACATTGCCAGCCTGCATCTTGTCCATCACATGCTTGCGATGGACCTCGATGGTCTTCTCACTCAGACCGAGCTCCGCGGCGACCTGCTTGTTGGCCATGCCGTTCACGACCATCTCCATCACCTGTCGTTCGCGCGGCGTCAGGGTGGCGATGCGATCGTCAATCAGTTGTCGGCGCTGCTCGGTTTGACGCACCTGCTCGCCAAACTCGAGTGCCTTCTGCACCTTTTCTAAAAGCTCATGATCATTGAACGGCTTCTCGATGAAGTCGTATGCGCCCCCCTTCATCGCACGAACGGCCATAGACACATCCGCGTGACCGCTTACGACGATCACCGGCAGCCAGACCCTTCGCTCTCGAAGTTCCCTCTGCAAATCGAGACCACTCATGCCCGGCATGCGGACATCCAATATCGCGCATCCGACCGTGTGAGGGGACGCGACATCAAGGAACTCGGACGCTGAACCAAATGTCTCGACTCTCAAACCGACGGATCCGACGAGCCTCCTCAGGATTTTGTGCATCGCTGCATCATCGTCTACTACATACACCGTCTGCTGCTCAGCATTCATAGATTCCTTTCTGGGCCATAGAGCCACTTCCCGGAATAAGTGGTTGGGTCAACTAAAAAGAACCCAAGGAACGATATCGCGGAGAACCCCGAATTGAATTCACAAAATGGACTCAACCGGTGGAAATCCCCTACCTGAGGGTGCCGCAGATGACCGCGCGCTCCACCTCCGCAAACTTTGTTCTGAACACTGAATCTGTATTGCATACGCGGCGAAAACAACCCCGGATGCCGAACGCTCCGTGCCTAGCGCAGCACAACACCTGATTGTTTCCCGGAAATAATTGAGTCTGAGTCTCACTAAGGATTTGTCCTGCCCGCTGCGACTGCGCGATCGTTCTGCACCCACCGGTCTGTGAAATCAACTTCTCTCGATTCGTGGCGACAAGAGGCCACTCACACTCACACTCACGATCACTTCACGAGGTTCATCATGAAACGACTCACCACAATCCTTATTGCCAGCTCCGCATTCGGAGTGACCGCCTTTTCTTCCGTACTCCTCGCGGGCAACGGTGACAGCACTTGCCCCACCACGAAATCGCCCAACACACTGAACGCCTCTTACGAAATGCCGGCTCAGGACATTGTTGATACGGCGGTTGCGGCAGGCACCTTCAACACCTTGGCCGCGGCGCTCAAAGCCGCTGGACTCGCCGATGCCCTCAAGGGCGAAGGCCCCTTCACCGTGTTCGCACCCACCGATGAGGCCTTTAGCAAACTGCCGAAGGGCACCGTTGAAGAACTCCTCAAGCCGGAGAACAAAGCCAAACTCCAGGCGATCCTGAAGTACCACGTGGTCAAAGGGAGCGTCGGTTCGGAGAAGGTCACCGGCCTGAAGTTCGCCGAAACCCTCAACGGCCAACGCATCGACATCACCATCAACTCCGAGAAGGTGAAACTCGACGGCAAATCCACCGTTACCGCGGTTGATATTCAGGCTTCGAACGGTGTGATCCATGTCATCGACACCGTGCTCCTCCCAGAAACGAAGACAGTGGTCGAGGTCGCCAAGGATGCCAAGCAGTTCACAACCCTGCTCGCTGCCATCGACGCGGCAGGTCTGACCTCGACCCTCATCGGCGATGGCCCCTTCACGATTCTCGCGCCGACCGACGCCGCGTTCTCCGCTCTGCCCAAGGGCACTGTTGAGAATCTGCTGAAGCCAGAGAACCTCGCCACGCTGCAGAGTATCTTGAAGTACCACGTGATCTCCGGTCGGGTGTACTCCGATCAGGTCGTAAAACTCAACTCCGCAAAAACCCTAGGTGGCCAAACGATCTCCATCAGCGCTGATGCCAACGGCGTGATGATCAACGAAGCCACAGTCGCCAAGGTCGATATCGAAGCCGCCAACGGCGTTATCCATGTCATCGATGCCGTGCTGATCCCATGATGCCTGCCCTCTGAAACTTCTGACCGCAGCCTCGGCGAGCGATCGAAAGCTCGTTCGCCGCTTTCTATGACGATCGCCACAATCCAACTCGGTACTCGCTCACGGATTGCTATGATGACCAGAGTGAATGTGACGACACGGCAATCCGCGACCGACAACCTGCTGCCAATGGTCGCGTCCGGCAACCGTGCAAGCATGCAGGACTGCATCGATCGCTACGGCGGTCTCGTCTGGTCCCTGGCCCGCAAGTTCACCCAAAGCGATGCAGACGCCGAAGACGCCACACAGGACATCTTCCTCGATGTCTGGAAATCCGCGGCCCGCTTCGATCCATCCGTTGCTTCCGAAACAACATTCATCGCGATGATCGCCAGGCGTCGCCTGATCGACCGACGGCGTCGCGAAGCGCGTCAACCCAAGCGTGAAGCGATGTTCGAAGACACCATCGCCGAACGCGAAGCCGAGTCGAGCCAGACCGAACTCAGCGAGCAAGCCCAAGCGGCTTCTCAGGAACTCCATAAACTCAGCAACGATCAGCAGCGTGTGCTGCGGCTCTCCATCTTTCACGGTCTCACGCACGAAAGGATCGCAGAAGCCACTGGTATGCCCTTGGGCACGGTGAAAACCCACGCCCGTCGCGGCCTGATCAGGCTCCGAGATCTTCTGGCCAATCGCCAGAGCGCCTCGACCGGTTCATCCAGCGGCTCAAATGGAGGTATCCGCCTCTTCCCGGGAAGGGAGGTGTTGTCATGAACGACAACCAGAACTCACACGACGACCACTTCGAGCCGACGCAGGAGCAGATGCTTCTGACCGATCGCGCCCTCGGTGAAGGCGAGACAGACCCCAACAACTGGCGCGAACCCGACGAATACGAACTCGCCGCGGCTCAGATCGCCGTTGCGTACGCCGAACTCGAATCACAGAACATGCCGGATTCGCTTCGTACCAAACTGCGAACGATGGCCAACGAAGCGCCCCTGAAAGCCGGTCCGG
The DNA here is from genome assembly GCA_043101125.1 of Phycisphaerales bacterium JB050. GTDB lineage: Bacteria > Planctomycetota > Phycisphaerae > Phycisphaerales > UBA1924 > JANSXG01. The sequence goes on from JBICHT010000154.1 coordinate 7,750, forward strand.
TGGCTCCCTCTTCTGCCGCACAGCTCGCTGACGCAAAGCATGGCGCTGTGACTGATCCGCCCCGTCCCCTGCCCCTGAATCGGAACAGCACTGGCAAACGGACCATGCTCAACGCCGCAGGCTGGCTCGCCGCAGCCGCCGCGATCACCGTTGCCGCCATCGGCTGGATGCGACCGATCGACCAGACACCCGCCAGCCAATCCGGTATCGAGCAGACCGTCGGTCAGAAACTCGCGGCCCTTGAGGCAGAACCCGACACCGTTTCCGCCGAATGGTTCGCCTGGCCTGCGGGCACGCTCGCGCCGGACACCGACCCCCGTCCTGCCGCCAGCGATGTCTCGGGTCGCTTCGTCTGGAACGAATCGCTCCAACAGGGCTACATGGTCTTCGAGCACATGCCGGTGAACGATCCGAAGCTTGAGCAGTACCAGCTCTGGCTGGTCTCCGCCGACCACGAACACCCCATCGATGGTGGCGTGTTCGACATCGCCTCCAGCGAGCGAGTGATCGTCCCGATCGATCCGAAGATTCGCGCGACGAATGTGGCTGCACTCGGCATCACCGTCGAAAAGCCCGGTGGCGTGGTGGTCTCAAGTCGCGAGGATCGGCTGGTCGCTTCGCTCGTTCCGCAGGACTGATCACCCGGCCCCACGACTCCTCAAAAAGAAAACCGGCGCGAGAGTGAACTCGCGCCGGGCATGCCTGTGTCCAGGCGATTCACACATTCCTCAGGCGATCAGTCGCAGCTCTGCCCGTAACGAGCGAGAACCCGGTTCAGATCGCGGAGGTCGACAACCCCATCATCGTTCACATCACCGGAGGTGTACCCGGCCTCAAGCCCAAAGTTCGCGAGCACGATGGTCAGGTCCTCCATACCAACCTCGCCGGTATTGCTGATGTCTTCCGGGCATGAGATCTGGCCGTTGAAGTAGCGCCGAGCGAGTTCCGCGGAGGCGATGCCCACTTTCGACCCCAACCGCCTGGCTGGCAAATCGTCAAAGGTGGGGTGGATGCCGCCGTAGAGACGGCTGATGCCTGCCTCGTCCGATGCGTCGTAGTATCTGGCCCAAGTCAGTCTGACATCTTCGCTCGGTCCGTATTCGAAGTGCAGCCATCCTTCCTGGACCACATACTCCGCAAGCCCACCGGGGAAGTATTCGCTCCCGGTGATCGCGCTGAGCACTTCCGCCGCCGAACGACTAAAGGTGCTGTGTCCCGACAGGTAACCCGCGAAGGCCGGCGTCACGAAGGTGGAGAGCTGGTACGGCTTCCAGTCCACACCCAGAATCCAACCAACGCCACCCCACTCTGTGTCCGGATCGTCCGGCGTGCCGAGCCACGAGCGAATAGCGATGTCGCCGACCTCGCCGTAGTACATGAACTCCCCATCGGGTGTCATGATCGGATCACCGAACTGATCGAGCATGAGGCTGTTGATGAGATGATGGTGCCGACCGCCTTCCGCCGCGGTCTCCTCAGTGATCACCTCCACCAGCCCCTCGACCAGCGGAATCCCTTCAGGGTGGTACGACGGTCCATCCGGATCACTCGACTGCCCACGCTCACACATGTACCGGATCATCGAGATCGGCCTCGACGAATCGTAGAAGCCCTTGGCACCCCACGCGGCGACCGCCGCGTCATGCACCGCGCCGTTCAGCGCGAAGTAGGTCTTGATGTCGTACTCAAGCGGATCGAGCGGATCGCCTTCGCCCCAGAGGCGACGCTCGGTGAGCGGATGATCCGCAACATAGTTGTTGTAAATCGTGTTCCAGTGACCGGGGGGTGTTTCCGATGCCGGACCGTCTGCCCAGAACTCCGCCAGGCAACGGTAATAGTCCGCACTCAAGCACATCACCGGCGCATACGGCTGGCCCGTGACCGGGTTGATGCCGTACCCCTCTCCGTCGTTCGTTCCGAGCGGGTTGTTATGGTGCGTCGCCGGACCGATATCCATGAAATCGGATTCCGCAGGATCCAGCATCGTGCTCATCTCGATCAGTTGGATCGCGCTCTGCCGGTAGTCCGCGTCACCCTCTTCATTGATCCTCGGGGGCGGCCCAGGATCGAAGTAGAGACCGTTGTCACTCTTGTGACGCTCCCGCAGTGCGAACGGCGACACAGAACCCCAGTGCGGACCGATGAATTCCTGGATCGACGCCCCGATCACGATCCCGTTTTGCAGCACGAGATACTCGAACGCCAGCGGCTGCCAGCGGTTCGGATCGATCATCCCGTTCGTCCCCGGGAGGTTGTGCGGCATTTCCGGGTTCACCGGCGCGTAAGCCGGGTAGTCATAGTCGGTCGATTCACGAGAGCCATCCGTCAGCCCCCAGGCGATCATGTTCTGCGCAATCCGGTTTCCGATCGCCGCCGGTGAATTGCCGACCGTCGTCTCGTTCTCCGTGGGATAGCCGAGGTCGGCCATGAGCATATCGAACTCTGCCAGAGTCTCTTTCGCACCCGGGCTGTTCTTGAAGCGATGTGTCAACAGACGGTACGCGGCGTAACTGATCGCCTCCTCGCGCTTCGCCTGGACATCACCGTTCAGTTCGCCATGCTCCTCAATAAGATAATGATCGCACTCGCTCTGGTAAGCGCACCACGCGTCATACATGACCAGCGAGGTGTGCCACAGATTTCTGGCATGCACGCCGGGCCTTGGTGTATCGCGCCGAATGGCATCGAGCAGGACATCGTTCCAAAGCCTCGCCACCGAATGCTCGGGAATCTGGTCACCCGCATACGCGGTTCCGGACGCCACCAACAACCCGGACGCGCTCAGCGTAGCGCACGCCATAACCCCGGCTGCGACGAACGGCCGCACGACACGAGACAGTTGCGGGCGTGACCACCCGCGACGAAAACTCTGTTCATACATCATGATCTCCCTGTTACACATACGCGCAACCACAGCACCACGACATAAGCCGCGTGCAATCTTCTTGCGTCGTGTCGCTCGAAGCCTCCCGGAGACCTTGAGCTCCTCATTCCACGATCCCGCGGCCGGTGCACAGGAATGCAACAGGGCCGACACGCGGGCAGGGATATCCGGGAATCCCCACGAGTTAGGAATAATGTCTCACATTCTTTTGCGAGTTCAAGAAAAAACTGTGTTTTTTGCACATGTCACCACCTCGATCACGCACATCCGAGCCTTCAGTCCGGCGTCTGTGTCGTCTGATCGAACGAGTGATCGCTCGACAGGTCTCGCCTCGCGTGCATGCCGCGCGTTTGGTCCGACACCTGTTTCCCAACTTTGTGCTTGAAAATAGTCCGGCATCTTGTAACTTGGTGACCATGGACAATCGTCCATAACGAGCGTCAGCCGACCGGTTCTCGGGTGCCGGGCCTCGTGGGGAGTTTGAGTATGTCACGACGCCATCAAGGTATGGTTGCGCTCGTCGTGTGCGCCGCAGCCGCTTGTGAACCTGTTCTTCGTGCCGACCCGCCACCCATACCCTTCACACAAGAAGCGGTTTATCGCGGCATAGATTTTTCAGTTCGACCGCTGACCTCTTCCATCTTTGGATACGGCGTCGGCCTCGCAGACCTCAACAACTCCGGCGCGCTCGACCTCGTTGCGCTCGGGGATGCGGGCAACTCGATTCGAATCTGGGAAAACGACGGCTCGGGATTCTTCACCGAGCGTTCGCTTTCACCGGGGTTGGATGATCAGATCCCCGCGGCTCTGTATTCCGGAGTCTCTGCGGCTGATTTTGACAACGACGGTGACCTCGATCTCTACCTCTCGGTCTACGGAGCCCCCGATGTTCTGCTCCGCAACGATGGGGATTGGAACTGGACCAATGTCACCCAGAGCGCGGGCCTCGGCGACGCCGGGGCAGGCTGTGGCTTGGCATGGATGGATTTCAACCGCGACGGATGGCTCGACCTGTACTTGGCCAACCGAACCGGAACCTATTTCTCAGGGAACGGCCCGGCCACCCAAAACAACCGCTTGTACCGGAACAACGGCGATGGAACCTTTACCGATGTCGCCGCGGAGATGGGCGTCGACAGCCCCGGATCGCCTAGTTTTCAAGGCAATTTCCTGGATTACAACGGGGACGGGCTGGTCGATCTGTACCTCGCCAACGACAAAGGCAACAGCGGTTGCACCTATCCGAGCCGCCTGTACCAAAACGACGGCACCACCTTCACGGATGTCTCAGAAGAAACTAACGCGTTCCTCTGCATCGATGGAATGACGGTCACCATCGGCGATCTGAATAACGACCTGCGACAGGACATCTATGTCACGAATGTCTACGACGGGAATGCGCTCCTCGTCGCCCAGCCCGATGGCACTTTCCTCGATCTCGCCGCGGACACCGGCACGATCAGCGCTTCATACGGCTGGGCATCGCAGTTTCTCGATGTCGAGAACGACGGCTATCTCGAACTCTATGTCTGCAACACCGGCGGCCCCAACGAATTGTTCTCGCACGACGGTGTCTTCCCGTGCAACGATATGGCCGGGCTGTATGGCGTGGCTGGTGGGTCGACCGATTTCACCTTCTGCGCCGCGACCGGAGACCTGAACAACGATGGCGCCATGGATCTGGTCGTGTCGTCCCCGGGGCGCCCGCTGAGCGTCTACATCAACAACGATGGTGCCCAGCGCGACTGGCTCAAGGTCCGGGTCCTTTCCGAACACGCCCCTCGCGATGCCTACAACGCGACCGTTACGGTGGTCTCGAACCTCGGCACCTTCCGGCGTGAGATCATCCCGAACTCCGGCTACAAGACCCAGAACGACATGCACGCCCACTTCGGCTTGGGTGACGATGCCGTCATCGAGGAAGTCCGCGTCCGCTGGACCTCCGGGACCGAAACCGTCCTCACCGATGTGCTCCCAAACCAGACGCTGGTCGTGACCTCGCCCTGCCTGGCCGACCTCGACTCGAACGGGCAGGTCGATCTCGCCGACCTCAACGCGATCCTCGCCCGCTATGGCCAGCCCGTCGCCACGATGGCACCTGGCGACCTGAACGCCAACGGCGAAATCGACTTCGACGATCTGACCACTCTGCTGGCCCTGTTCGGGACCTCGCCCTGCGGCAACTGATCCCGCCGCGAGCCGACCGCATCAAGTGATCCCTCAACCCCAAAAACCGAGACGCCCCGCGGTGCTCAGAAGAACTCCGCAGGGCGCGATGGTGCGAACCGGTAGAGGTGGCGGTGGGATTCGAACCCACGGGAGGCTTTCGCCAAACGGATTTGCAATCCGCCCCCTTAGACCACTCGGGCACGCCACCGGTCAGGACCGCATACCCTACCCCACGCCTTGATCAGCGGCAAGAATTCAGACCCGTCACACACCACCAGAAATCAACTTTCTACCCCACGCAGGCCCCCGAAACGGATCTGGCCGATAATCTCTGTGTTCGCTGAACTCCCGTTTCGCCGGAGCCGCCATGCCCCCACGACTGACCACCCCGCTTCTTCTCATCGCTGCCCTAACCGGGCCGGTCGTCGCCCAGTCCACCCCAGACGATGATCAACCGGTCGTCGTCGATCCGGCCCCGCGCTCCGGGCCCTCCGTGCCCGGCAACATCGTCCGACAAGACCTCGTCCCGACCGGACGCGGCCTGATCCGCGAGGGCGCGTTCATCAGCGAATACCAAGGCCTGCTCCGCCCGCTGAAGGGCGGCGGTTGGGCGTTTGTGTTCGATCCCGCCCCGTCCGACGACGACTCAGGCGAGGAAACCCGGCTCAAGCCCATGGTCGTCCAGCCCGGCCTGCGCCTCACCGAGATGCAGCGCCTCGTCGAAGCCTCCGACAAGCCGATCACTTTCCGGGTCAGCGGACGGGTGCTCGTCTACAGCAACCGCAACTACCTGCTGCCCACCTTCTACACCACCGTGGCGGTCGGCGATCGCGAGGTGATCGCCCCCGGTGTGGACGAACGGACCGACGATCCTGCGCTCGAGGGCTTCGAGGACCTTTTCGCCGACACCGAGGCCGAACCCACACTCGATGAATCCATTGAGCAACTCGAACAACTCGACCGCCCCGCCGATGTCCGCGTACCCCGCGGCCCCGCCTCCGAGGAAACCGGCGACGGCGAATCCGACTCCGAAACCCCCGCCCGCCTCATCCGCGAGGGTGTTCAGATCACGGCCCGAACCGGTCGACTCGTTCGCGCCCCAGGCGGCAACTGGATGATGACCTTCGACAACGACACCGACGCAGAAACCATCTCCAACGACGGCGCCACACTCGACACCCCGATGGAGGTCATGCCTTGCCTGAGTCTTCAGGCCATGGAAACCCTGGCCGAGCGCTACGGCCCCCGCCTCCGCTTCACCGTCTCGGGCACGGTGTACATCTACGACGGCCGAAACTACCTGCTGCCGTCGATGTACCTCATCGAGATCGACCGCACCGGTAACCTGACGCCGGGGCAGTGAACGCTAGCGTCCATCATCTCGACTGGCTCGACGGAGTTACCACCCACGCCGCGGCGATCGGCCTGCGTACTGACGACGCTCCAGCAGTCGACCTGCTCTATGCGGACCCACCCTTTAACACCGGCAAGAAGCAGGCCGCGAGCAGCGGCGACTTCGCCGATGCTTGGCCGACGACAGACGCGTACCACGCCTGGCTGCGCGAGCGTCTGGAACCGACGATCGACCTGATCAAACCGACCGGCTCCATCCTGCTGCATGTGGACTGGCGCACCAGTCACCGGGTGCGTGTGCTGCTCGAAGAACTGCTCGGCGAAGACTGCTTCGTGAATCACCTTGTGTGGTCGTACGGACTCGGCGGCTCCTCGCCGCGTCGGTTCGCGCGCAAGCACGACGACATCCTGTTCTACTCGCGCATGCCGGACGCCCACTGGTTCGAGCCGCCGATGGTGCCCGCGACGAGCAGGCGTATGGCCGGCCAGATGAAAAAGGCCACCGATGTGCTGGACATCCCGTCCATCAACAACATGGCCGCCGAGCGCGTCGGCTGGCCGACCCAGAAGCCGCTTGCGCTGCTGGAGATGCTCGTCGGCGCGTGCTGCCCGCCGGGCGGCCTCGTGCTGGATCCGTGCTGCGGGTCAGGGACAACACTCGTCGCGGCTCAGAAACTGGGCCGAAGAGCGGTCGGGAGCGACCGGGATGAGCGGGCTGTGGAGGTGGCGACGAAACGTTTGAAAATTGGAGCCGACGCTTAATTGGTGCCACTGGTTCCGATCCCGAACTGTATTACGGTCAAGGCAAACCCCTCTCGCAATGCATGATCAACCGAGCAATGGTATGCGTGTGGAACTTCCGCCGGAAGGAGGGGCGGGCTGCCTCACCATTCTTGCTATTTTCATTGCGTTCTTCGTTGGCGTCGCTGCGTACAACCTTATACACATCGCATCTCTTTCAACTATCGCAATCGTGTGCTCGGCACTCTGGATCTGCTTCGTCCTAATGTGGGTGATCGGTGGGATCGTCAGCGTTGGGGGTGTTGAACGCGCATACATTCAATGCCTCGGCATATTCGCAAGAAAGGCCTTTGTCGAAATCTACAAACCCCTCGGTGGCACTCCGAAGCTCCGGCACGGATTCGAGCTCCGGGGACGAGACTACGAATACGACTGCATCGAACTTTCGCGAGTCGAAACCGTCGATTGGAGTACCGGGCAGGCCTCCGGCATGAGAGGTTTCGACTGCCATGATTGGACCGTGGCGGTGTGGTTTTGGAAATCTGAGGATGCAGATTCATCACACCATGGCTTGGTGAATCCAAACAGGGGCCTCATCCTCATCACTCCGTACCTGACAAAACTTCGTGCGATCTCGGTGGGACGCCAGGTGGGAGAGATGCTCATTGCCGCCGGACTTCCGCTCAGTGAACGCGATGACGACTGCGGTTATTATCGAGACTATCCGCATGTCAATGCCGAGCGACTAGACTACAACTAGGTCCTGTCTGACGGCTCCCTTGTTCGGCGCATGATCGGTTGCGCTTCCCGAATCGTCGTGCGAACCTTGTCGCTCAAGGAGGCGACGGACCCCGCCTCCGGCAAGGAGGGCACGGATGGCTCCCAAACGACGCTA
>JBICHT010000155.1:0-24434 GCA_043101125.1 Phycisphaerales bacterium JB050
AGTAGGTCGCGCCGAGGTTTGCGCGGGCCGCGCCGTCCTGCGGGTCCGAGCGTACGGCTTGTTCAGCGTACGGAAGTGCCCAATCGGGGCGGTCCTGTTCGAGGTACGCCGCGGCGAGCCCGCGATTGGCTGCGGCATCGTTGGGGCGGATCGCCAGTGCACGAAGATAGACCCGGACCGCATCGACTAGCCGGCCGAGCGCGTGAAGCACATCGGCGTGGTTGTACTGGGCGTCGAAGTTGCGGGGTTCGAGGTTCGCGGCCCGTCCGAACGAACGCTCCGCAGAGACCAGGTCGCCCTGCTCGCGCAGGATATTGCCCATTTCGAGGTGGGCGACGGTCAGTTCCGGGTTCCGGGCGATCGCCTGCTCAAGAAGGGCGAGCGCGGTCTCGGTGTCGCCCAGTTCGCGAGCACGCTGGGCTTCGCTCATGGTCTCGTCGGCGTTCTGGTTGGGGGCTGATTCGCGTTCGGCACGGGTCAATCCATCCGAATCGTTGGATCCGGAAACCCAAGAGCAGCCACCCGAAAGACCGAGGATCGCGCCCAGCGTCAGCGCAAGCGCACTGGAGGTGAGGTGGTGGACTCGGCAGATTCGATCGGTATGAGTGCTGCGCATCGTTTCATTCATAGGGAGGAGTCGCTCCGGGGCGTTCTGATCGCCGATTCGGGTGAGCGGAAACGATCAGAGCACAAGGTACACCAGCCCCGCCTTGCTTGTCGGCCCGATCGGGGGTGTGAGTCCAGCCAAGACGCATGCTCTACTGGGAGATTGCGACCAAAGCAGGGATGTCGGCAAGTATGCTGTGCTCATGCTCGAAGCCATCGGACGCCGTCTCAGTGCATTTTTCAGGGTTACCGCGCCGGACCCATTCGTTCTGGCCATTCTGCTGACCTTTCTTACGCTTGGACTCACCATCGGGTTCTCTGACCGCACTCCGGCTGAGATCACCGCAGCCTGGGCGGATGAGAAGACCGGGATCTGGCGTTATCTCGGCTTCGGCATGCAGATGTGCCTAATCCTCGTGACCGGTCACGCCATCGCCGCCAGCAAGCCGGTGTCAGGCGTGATCAACGCTCTGGCCCATCTGCCGAGGACCGGGCCTCAGGCCGCGGCGCTCATCGCTCTGGTCACGGTCAGCCTCGGGGTGTTCCAGTGGGCGGTCGGTCTGGTTGGAGGCGCGCTCCTCGCTCGCGATGTCGGTCGGGTCATGGTCCGCCGGGGGATCCGGGTGCATTACCCGGTGCTGGTCGCGGCGGGATATGTCGGCATGATGGTGTGGCACGGCGGGTTTTCCGGCACCGCTCCGCTCAAGGTTTCAACCGATGCGCAACTGGCCGAGGTGATCGATCCCGCGCTGGGTCTCGCGGCGATCTCGCTCAAGCAGACCCTGTTCAGTCCGATGAACCTGGTGACGACCGGCGGGCTCATCATTCTCTGTCCGGTCGTGATGGCACTACTCATGCCGCGCACGCGCCGGAATGCGGACGACTTCTCTGCCGCGGCGATCGATGATCACATCGAGCCTATGGATCACTTCGTCGCGGTCGGTAAGCACGCGGCGACCGATTTCGATCCCGATGATGTGGACACAGCACCTTCGCGGACCGAATCACGCAAGGCACTGATCCCGAAACTGCTCGAAGACACGCCGGTCATCAACTGGGCGCTCGCGTTGCTGATCGGGCTGTGGGCGTTCGGGTATTTCCTGCCTGGCGTGACCGCGGAACTCAGCGAGACGCTGCGCGAGTGGATCCCGATCGGCGGGGCCGTGGGTCCGGATGGCAAGCGGGTCTCCGGGCTGATGAATCTGACGCCGAACACGCTGAACCTCACGATGTTCATGATCGGCCTCCTGCTGCACGCCTCGCCGATGAGTTACATGCGAGCGATCGAGGACGGCGCGAAGGGCTGCGCGGGCGTCATCATCCAGTTCCCGCTGTACGCGGGCATCGCCGCGATGATGGGGGCCTCGGGGCTGACCGCTCTGATTGCCGAGAAGATGGCTGCGGGAGCCAGCGAGACGACGCTGCCGGTCCTGACCTTCTTCAACGCGGGGTTGGTCAACATTTTCGTGCCTTCCGGAGGCGGGCAGTGGGGGGTGCAGGGACCGATCGTGATCGAGTCGGCCCTGAGCACCGGTGTGGACCCCGGAAAAATGGTGATGGCACTGGCCTACGGCGATCAGATCACCAACATGCTCCAGCCGTTCGGGGCACTGCCGCTGCTGGCGATCACCGGCGTGAAGGCACGGGATATCGTGGGCTACACGGCGGTGCTGATGCTGATCGCGATCCTGTGGATCGTGGGATGTCTATTGGTGTTTTAGAGCGCCATCACTCGTCCGACGGCCCGACATAGATCACCGCATCCGCCCGGTTGAAGTCTTCCTCACGCAGTTCGAGTGACCACACCGGTTGCACGCTGACGGTCATGACGCGCGCTCCCGGTCGCAATTCGCGCACGCGTGATGTGGTACCGCCCTCATGGTCCGTGTGGAACTGTCCCACCACGAGCACCACGGGGTAACTGCCGGCATCGTGCGCGCGAACGATGGAATCGGCCATCGTCGCATCCCAGACATTCTGGCTGCGGAAGAACGACAGGATCATCGGGTCGTCTTCGCCCTCCGGGACCTCTTCCTCGGAGTGGCCCCGCATGCCGCCCATGAGATCGAAGAAACGGTCTTTGTAATCGCCTTGGGTGATATTTTGGGGGATAACGAACTGCTCCTGCTGCGCGGGGAAGAGTGTTTCGAGGTGCTCAAACCCTTCCAGGCGTGCGAGGCGGACATACCGGCGCGGCGCGTTGGCGGCGATGATCGGGCGGTCCCGCTCGAGTGCGGCCAGCACCATGCGACGGTGGCCCTCGGGGTAGCGCTGCAGACTCTCGCGCCCGGTGGTTTTCATGAATTGCTCATGATCGATCACGCCGGTCATGAGGTCATCGAGGTGGAGCTGCTCATCGCGTTCGAAGAATTCCATCGCCAGAGCCGTGGTGGTGGGGCGGAGTTCGAGCAGATCATCGAAGAGGGTGGCCGCAGCATCGAGGCCCATTGGGTGGCCATGCAGTTCACCGATGAGCACGACATCAGAAGCAGCGGCACGCGCGACCAGACCGCTCCAGGTCATCTCAAGCCCGGTTCCGGAGAAGACTTTGAGGTCTCGGACCTGTTCCGGGGCCTTGAGGCCGGGCGGGAGTTCGGCGAGGCGTTGTTCCTCAGCCAGACGGGCGGCTTCGACATCGTTCGCGTTGCGCCCTGTCTGCGGATCGATCGCGACCGACCGATTCCCGCCTGCGCAGCCACCGAGGACGGCGAGGCAGAGCGAACAGGCAAGGGCTGGAGCGAGCAGGATCCGGATTGGCATGGGCATGGTGTTCTCCATCGGAGTCAGTTGGTCGGGTCGTGACCCGGTGCAAGCATATCGTCTGCGGTTCGGGCGATCCGTGCGCGGAGTGTTCGCGAGAGTTCCAGCAGGCCCGAGCCGCAGAGCACGCCGAACAGCAGTGCCCCGGCTTCGGGCACGGCTCGGAAGGCCAGGACCGCGAGGACGAGTTGCATGGTCGCCGATCCGGCCGAAATGACACTGTTGGCGGTGGAGGAAGGTCTCGCGCTGGCCGGGGGCTCGGCGAAGAAGCGGATCGCCAGCCAGTAGCCGATCCAGCGTCCGTCGCCGCTGGCGATGAGTCCGATCGCAAGGGCGATCCAGAACGAGCCGGTTGAGATCAGAGCCTGCAGGTCCACGACCGTCGCGATCGCTCCCGCGAGTGCAGGGAGCAGGATGGCGTAAAACAGCACATCGTGGAACCGCTTTTCGGCTCGACGCGTTTTCAGGAGCGAGTTGTCGATCGCGAGCAGCAGGACCGAAGCCAGCAGGGCCGTGCCGATCAATGCGGTCGAAGCGCTGCCCTGACCGTAGGCCATGATCGAGCAGACGCTGATGAGGAGTGCGGCGATCAGGAAGGCCCATCCGCCCGAGAGTGCCTGGGTGCGCCGACGGACCGTTGCTCCCGGGACCGCCAGCACCAATCCGAGCGCAATCGCGATTGGCACATCAACTCCGAGCAACCAGCGCGCGAAGATGGCGGTCGGAGCCGCGGCCATAACGAGCATGAGCAGCTCCACCGGCGGGGGCGGGAAGGGTCCGAGCACTTTGGGGACCGCCGATTCGCCTACGCGTGGTCGCGAGCCCGCGGGGAGGTCGGCGATCTCGGTACGCGTGCGTCGGAAGTAGCCACTGGCGAATACCAGCCCGGCGAGTACGGCGAGGATCACCGACAGGCGATTCGTGTGGCGGCGTTGGGAGTCGGCGAGCGTCTCCTGGGCCGCCGTGAGACGCGGTTCGTACTTGCGATCGATTTCAACGAGGATCTCGTCTTCGGCGATTTCGCTGACACCGGTCGCCCGGAGCACCGCCAAGGCGGCAGTTTTCTCAGCAGCGATATCCTGTTCGACCTCCAGCAGGGCATCCTGTTCTTGCAATGAGCCGCGCAGCATGGGGCTGTACACCTCGGGCGCGACGCTGCCCAGCACGAGCGAGCCACAGAGGATACCGGCGAGGATGCCCGCGCCGATCGCTGCGGAGCCGCGCCCCCCAGGCATGCCGATGGCACGGAACACAGTCGCGAGAACGATCCCAGGCACGGTCAGGAGCAGGACCTGAAGCGGGACAAGCAGGGCGGGCTGGTCGGCAAGTTCGGCGAGCATGCGCCCAGTGTAGGACCGCGAGGCCTTGTGATGCCGATAGCATGCGTGGAAGGAGGTCCGCACGGACATGCCGATACACACGCTTGCCGCTTGGTTGCACGACATCGACCCGATCGCGTTCGGACCGGTCCGCTGGTACGGGTTGTCGTACATCGCGGGGTTCGTCATCGCGTATTTCATGCTTCGGGCCATGGCCATGCGGGGGATGCTCCGAATCCCCGCTCAGGCTGTCCTTGATGCGCTGCTGGCCCTCGTGATCGGTGTGCTGGTCGGTGGGCGGCTCGGGAGCGTGATCTTCTACAACCCGCACCTGATCACCGAGTTCACGAGTTCGGTGCCGTTCTGGGGCGTGCTGGCCATCAACAAGGGCGGTATGGCCAGCCACGGCGGGATGGTCGGCGTCATTCTGGCATGCTGGTGGATCGCTCGGGTTCACAAACTGCCCATGCTGCATGTGGCCGACATGATGGCGCTGGTGGCCCCGGTGGGGCTGATGCTGGGACGGATCGCGAACTTCGTGAACGGCGAACTGCTGGGTCGGATCGTCGCCCGCCCGTGGGAAGAGGCTCCGTGGTGGGCGGTCAAATTCCCGCAGGAATTGGGCCAGCGAACCCTGGAGTGGTACGAGGGCGTGAACCCCGACACCCGGGCCGCGATGAACGAACTGACCATCGCGTATCTCCAACCCGAAGACGCGGCGTCGCTCACGGAAGTTGAGCGTGTCCACGCGGTGTCGGGCTTTGTGACCCAGAGCATCCAGCAGGGCGTGTCGGTGGTGAGTGAGCAGCTCGAGCCGCTGCTGAATGCGCGTCACCCTTCGCAGTTGTATCAGGCGTTTTTCGAGGGCGTGGTGCTATTCGTGGTGTTGTGGGCGATCTCCTGGAGAGCACGCAAACCGGGGGTGATCGGCTCGTGGTTCCTGATCGTGTACGGCGCGGGTCGGATCTTCACGGAGTTCTACCGTCTGCCCGATGTCGGCGTGAGCGGGTTTTTTCCCGGCTTGAGCCGCGGGCAGTCACTGAGCGCCCTCATGATCGTGGCCGGGTTTGGGCTGCTGGCGTGGGTGTGTCTGAAGTCGGACCAGCCCCGCATGGGTGGTTGGCTGCGTCGTCCAGAGGCCAATGAAAAACCCGCTCCCGCGCGAGCGGAAACGGGTTCGATGGAGACAGACTAAACGCCTGGTGGATCAGGCGGAAACTTCTTCGATCGCCGCGGCGAGGTCACCTTCGGAGGTGATGCCGACGAAGCGCTTGACGACTTCGCCGCCCTTGAAGATGAGCACGGTCGGGATGGCGTTGATGCCGTGGTTGACCGAGACCTGCTGGTTCTGGTCGATGTTCACTTTGCCAACCTTGATCTTGCCTTCGTGTTCGCTGGCGAGCTTGTCGATGGTGGGAGAGAGCATCCGGCAGGGCATGCACCACTCGGCCCAGAAATCGACCAGGACAGGGGTATCCGCGGACTCGACTTCCTGCTTGAAGTTCGCGTCGGTGAATTCGTGCACATTCTCTGCGGCCATGGGTGACTTCCCTTCTGACTCTGCGGGCGGGGGGAGGAAAACGCCACGCGATTCGTGTGTGTAGAAACCGGAGTGTAGCAGCGACAAACGACCGCCGCAGCCCGACTCCCGTCGTGAAAAAGGTAGAAAAACAGGCCTGCGACCAGACGAACACCGACCGGTCAGGAATTGTTCCCAGCCTCGATGGCGGCGGCCACCGCGAGTGCCTGGGCGTGGTCCAATGGGTCGTGCACCCGAAAGAGGCGGACACCCATTCGGAAGTGGGCGACAGACACGCTCAGGCTCCCCGCGACGCGTTTGGCGGGGTCCTCGACACCGGTCGCGGATCCGATGAAGCTCTTGCGGCTGGCGGCACTCAGGATCGGGAACCCGAGTTCCATCAGTTCGCCGGTTCGGGCGATGAGCTGGTAGTTCTGCTCCACGCTTTTGCCAAAACCAAGGCCGGGGTCGAGCACAATCGTCTCCTGAGCCACGCCTGCGGCGATGGCGGCCTCCGCACGATCCTTGAGGTATTCACGAACGACCCCGACCACACCCCCCGGGTAGTCCGGGGTGGTGGGGTATGTGCTGGTCCCGCCCGGGGCGTCTTTCTGCATCCGGCGGTGCATCAGCACAAGGCCCGCACCGGTCTCGGCGGCGAGACTCAGCATTCCCTCGCTTTCTGTCCCCGCGGCGATGTCGTTGATGATCGAGGCACCCGCTTCGATCGCGGCTTGGGCAACTTCAACCCGGGTCGTATCGATACTGATCGGGGTGCCGAGCCCGGCAGAGCGGATGGACTCGATGACGGGGATGACGCGCTTGATCTGCTCCGTGGAATCCACGCGCTCTGCACCCGGTCGGGTGGACTCCCCGCCGATATCGAGGATGTGCGCACCGGATTCAACCAGGGCACGCGCCTGATCGAGGGCCGAAGCCGGATCGAGGTAGCGTCCGCCATCGGAGAAGGAGTTGGGTGTGATGTTGAGGATGCCCATGATCCGAGGCGAGGTCAGATCGAGGACTCCGTCGCGGATTCGCCAGCCTTCGGGTGTTTTCAAGGCGATTCCTCCGGGCGGTGGCGTGCGGTCGGAGTTCCGGCCGCGATCGACCGATGATGTTCGTACAGGCACGGACTGATTCCTAGGCGATGAGTATAGGAATTGCCTGCTTCCGGATCGTCGCCGACCTGATGTCTTCGCAGTCGCTAGATTTCACCGATGCACGAAGCCCTTCGCAACCTCGTCTCCGGCAACACCCTCTCTCGCGAGCAGTCGAGTGAACTGTTCCGCGCGATCCTGTCCGGTGAGACAGACCTGGCCCAGATCGGCGCGGCTCTGGCGATGATCCAGTCGCGAGGCGTGACCACCGATGAACTCATCGGGGCGGCAGCGGTCATGCGCGAGCATGTCACGCCGGTCCCGATCGACGAGTCGCTGCGACCCCGTTTGATCGATACCTGCGGCACCGGGGGGGCACCCAAGACATTCAATATCTCGACTGCGGCGGCGCTCATCGCGGCGGCCGCGGCAAACGCCGATGGTGAGCGCCGGCTGCTGGTCGCCAAGCATGGCAACCGTTCGCGGACCGGGCGGGGCTCGGCCGAGGTGCTCAAGCAACTGGGCATCAACATCGACGCCACCCCCGAGCAGCAGGCACGGTGCCTGGAGGAAGCGGGCATCTGCTTCTGTTTCGCGATCCACCATCATCCGGCGATGCGCCACGCCGCGGGGCCGCGCAAGGCGCTGGGGTTCCCGACGGTGTTCAACCTGCTCGGACCGCTGACCAACCCGGCCGGTGCTCGCCGGCAGTTGCTGGGTGTGTATGACGCCGACCGGCTCGAGGCGGTAGCGCACACGCTCGCCGCGCTCGGCACTGAGCGAGCGATGGTGGTTCGCGGCGACGACGGTCTGGACGAAATCACGACGACCACCACCACGACGATCGCTCATGTGCGGAATGGAGAGGTCGAGATCGAGTCGTTTGATCCTCGAAGCGTTGGGATCGAACGGGCATCGCTTGAGGATCTTCAGGCGACCGATCTGGAAGATGCCGCGGCGGTCATCCGGTCGGTCCTCGCCGGTGAGCCGGGTCCGAAGACGGACATCGCGGTTCTGAACGCTGCCGCGGCGCTGGTGGTGGGGGGCGTGGCGGAGACGCTCGCTCGTGCAGTCGAACAGTGTGTACAGGCTATCGCGAGTGGTACAGCGAGCGAGACGCTCTCAGCACTCGGTACCGCCAGTCATGAAAAACGGGCCGCTCCATGAAGGAACGGCCCGCGTCGTGAAATCCGCTTCAGTCGCGGAGATGGTGCGAATCAGGTTTCGGGGTTACTGGCCGGACGGCTGGTTCCCGAAGAGCGACATCAGCAAGTTGCCGCCGCCCATAGCGCTCGCGTTGTAGATGTAGTCGGCATCGAGGGCCTTCTCGATCTTCGATGAGACTTCCATCAGGTGAGCGCGGGTGTAGGGATCGAGGCGATTCGCCGACGAGCCTTCGAGGATGCCGTCGACCTGCTCCTGCAGATCATTGAGGGCCATCCGGGAGAGGGTCGAGATCGGGCGTGCCGCCGCTCCGAACATGCCGCCGGGCATGCTGAGGTCGATCAGGCGATCGAGGTGCTCGGCCTGCAGGTTGCGACGCATGCTCGAGATCATCGGTTCGCGGACGGTGTAGCGCTTGGCGATATCACCGTCGAGCTCTTCCCAGATCGCGTCGGTCACGGTGGTGACGACCTCGTGCAGCGTCAACGCGTCATCGCCGGGCTCGACGATGAATTCGTTGTCGTACACACGACTGAGCGTGGTCGGGTTCAGGATCGCGGTCAGCATCGAGGCTTGAAGGCCCAGGATGCGATCGTGGATCGGCCAGTTCGGCTCTTCGAGGCGGTTGCCCGGATCGAACCATGACTCGGTCGTCATGTGGCGGAGCAGTTCGGGGGTCAGGCCGAAGGCCTCGTCGTAGAACGAGTTCTGCACCACAAACTGGAGCGCTTCGCGCTGCTTCTCGGCCTCGACCGGGATGATCGGATCGACCGCGTTCGGATCGCCCTTCTGGTTGCGGCTGACATACGAGCCACCGATCCAGTTGGCCATGATGCCGAGAGCGCCCGACTGCTCGCTGAGCGAGAGTTGGTAGCCGCGACGGGCCTTGGACCAGTTGTCGCCGTCCTTGACGAATTCGTCGAGGAGATTGTCGCGGTAGAACCGGGCCAGTTCCATTTTGTCCTTGGCGTAGTCGAGCGGGTTGGCGCTGAGGTCATACCGGCGGGCAAAGGGATCGGGACCGAAGGTGTCCTCATCGCTGCCGTACTGCAGACCGGGTTCGGTGTTGCGCTTGGCCACTTCCTTCGGATCCCCGAAGGTGTAGCCGTATTCGATGGCCCACATGTCGTAGTCGCCGATGCCGATCGGAGCGAAATCGCCCTGCACGCCGTCTTCGTCCAGATTGATGTTGAGCGGGGAGTAATCCATGACCGAGTTCGCCCAAGGCTTGACGCCCTTGAGTTCTTCGGAATTGATCTCATCCATGGTGTAGACGCTGGAGCCCTTGAAGTTGTGACGCAGGCCGAGCGTGTGACCGACTTCGTGCGCGACGAGGTGCGCGAGGAGCGGACCGACATACTCTTCCGGAAGGCCGTCGATGACATTGCCATCCGATCCGTCTCCATTGCGGAGTTCGTCGAGGACGCCGGTGAGTTCGAGGTGGGTGCGCATCATGGTCATGGAATACGCCATGCCCATCGCGGCCGAGCAGGCCATGTCGAGGCGATGCTCACCGTTGCTCATCAGCGAATGGCCGTCCTCGCCCAGGAAGTTCCAGTGCGTGCCAAGGTACGGCGCGCTCTCGCGCTCCTCGAGTCCCGCGGCGATGCGGGCCAGGTGTGCTTGTCGCTCGGCGATCATCGCTTCGCGTTCCTCCGGCGGGGCGAGGCGAACCCGGGGGTCGTATTGCGGGCGGGTGTCCAGCCACGCAAGGGTCTCGGGGGTCATGCCCTCCATGAGCATCGAACTCATGACATTCTCCCAGTCCATCGCGAACACGCGCAGCCAGCCGTCACCGAGCACGACATCGGCGTCGAAGATCTGGCCGGTCTCGGGGTGAACGCGGCTGGGGCCGACGGCGAGGCCGCGATCGTTGGATTGCCACACGATGAAGTTGTACCGGGCGTCCTCGGGGTCGATATCCATGTTCAGTCCGGTCGCCATGTCCTGGTAGCGGACTTCAATCGCGTCGCGGATACCCACCTGCTCGAAGGCCTTGTTCCACTGGAGGATGCCGTCACGGACATATGGGCGGTAGCGCACCGGAACGGTGTGCTCGATGTAGAAGACGATCGGTTCCTTGGGCGGGCTGAGTTTCAGCGACGGGTCACGCTTCTCAAGGTGCCACCGGTTGGCGTAGCGCACCCACTTCTCGTCCGAGTTGTAGGAGCCCAGGTCGCGATAGAAGGTGGTGAAGTAACCGACGCGGTTGTCGGCAAGGCGCGGCTTGAAGCCGTTTCCGCTCGGGGGGGTGATCAGCGAGTAAGCGAACGAACGAAGTTGGCCGCCTGCGATCGGTCCCTCCACGACGACTTCGACATTGTTGGGGAAGGCCTTGGCCTTGGCGATCGTGGTGAGGTTCGGGTTGAGGCCATTGGCGTTGTTGCCGAAGAAGTTGCGCGCGCCGTTGACGAACAGAGCGTCAAGATCGATGACCGGGCCGCCGCCCGGGCCCATCGCGACGATCGGGACATCCAGCCAGACACGATCGGTGAAGTGGCGCTCGATGGAGGCCTTGGACTCGGCATCGCCGCTGGAACGGGTCTGGAGTTCCGGCTCGATCAGAGCCAGCCGGTTGTCGTATTGCTTCCAATGGACATAGCGAGAGCCACCCTGAAGACCAGCCATGAGGTCACCAGACTTGATGGTGGTGTTCAGGATGAAGTTGCGCCCTTCGAAGTTACGGGGCAGTTCGGCCAGGATCTGGCCGTCGCGATCACGCACCCAGAGGGTGTACATGGGCGCGGCGCCATCGGTGGTCGAGACCACCTTGGTGTAGCCGTCCGAGACCTGTTCGAAGGGTGGAAAATTCTGTGCCGAAGCGTTCGAGGCTGCTCCGAGGCCGAGTGCGAGTCCTGCTGCCATCGCGCGGGCAGCGTGTGCGGTGCGGGTCCATCCCATTGATACATACTCCTATCGGATTCACGACAATCCTGAACAACAAGCCGCGACCCACCATAAAGGTCGTGGCACTCCGGGCGAAAACGCTGCGGAGCATCAGGTCGTACAGCCGAACCTGCCGGCATGTGGCAGGTATCGACGAAGAATCAGGAGCAATCCCAAAGTCGGTCCGGGGTCCGATAATCGCGAGACATCTCGTGTGGAAGAAGAGTTATTCGTCTTCCTCATCCCGTGGCGTGACCGCAGCGCTGACGACGCTGTCCCCGGCCTTGATGTTCACCAGACGCACCCCGGCGGTGTTCCGCCCGATGCGTCGGATTTCCTCGCTCTGGGTTCGGACAATCATCCCGCTGCGAGTGACGAAGACGATGTCCTCGTGATCGATGACGGCCTTGACGCACACGACCTTGCCGTTACGGGCGGTGGTCTTGATGTCACGACGCCCCTTACCGCCTCGGGACTGCGTGCGGTATTCGATCGAGCCGTCGTCCTTCTCGGAGGCGACGAGGTACTCCTTCAGGTCGGTCCGCTTGCCGTATCCGTTCTCGGTGACGGTGAGCAGGTCGACATCGCCGCGCACGGAATCGGTGGCGTCGCCGGAGTCGTTCATCTGGATCTTCACGAGACCGACGACCCGATCCCCGTCGGCGAGGTCGATGCCCTTCACACCGGCGGAGGAGCGGCCCATCGCGCGGGCATCGTCTTCCTCGAAGCGGATGGACATGCCGTTGGCGGTGCCGAGCAGCAGGTGGTCGTGGCCGGTGGTGCAGGCCACGCCGACGAGTTCATCACCCTCATTGAGGTTGATCGCAATCAGGCCCGAGCGGTTCACATTCTGGTAGAGCTTGAGCGATGAGCGTTTGACCTTGGCCTGGGCGGTTGCGAAGACAAGGAAGTCTTCACCCTTTTCGAAGTCCGAGATGGGGAGGTATGCGACGCACTTCTCGCCCGGCTTCAAATCGATCAGGTTGACGATCGAGCGTCCCTTGCTGGTGCGCGAGAGCTCGGGGATCTCGTAAACCTTCATCTTGAAGACACGCCCGGAGTCGGTGAAGCAGAGCAGGTCGTCGTGGGTGGAGGCGATGAACAGGTGTTCCAGGAAGTCTTCGTCCTTGGCGAGCTTGCCGCCCTGGATGCCACGCCCGCCGCGTCCCTGAGCCTTGTAGGTGTCGAGTGGATTGCGCTTGACATAGCCCTCGTGGGAGATGGTGACGGCGACCGAGTGCTCCTGGATGAGGTCGGCGAAGTCGATGTCGTCGGCTGATTCCTCGATGGAGGTGCGACGCGGGCGGTCGTAGCGCTCGCGCATCTGTGCGATGTCGTCCTTGATGATGGTCAGCACGCGTCCGCGATCGGCGAGGATGGCCTCGTAGTCCTCGATCTCGCTGACGACCTTGCGGTAGTCGGCGGTGATCTTCTCGATTTCGAGGCCGACGAGTTGGATCAGTCGCATGGAGCCGATCGCTTCGGCCTGCACACGGGTCATGGCGATGCCGCGCTCGGAAGAGGCAATCTTCATGAGTCGGGCTGGGATCTGCGGCGCAAACGGGTGGTCTGTGGGGATGCGGAAACGCCGAGCCATCAGCTTCTTGATGGCTTCTTCACGCGTCTTCGAAGAGCGGATGAGCTTGATCACCTCGTCGATATCGCTGACGGCGTAGATCATGCCTTCCAGCACATGCGCCCGCTTCTTGGCTTCGTGCAGCAGGTGACGCGTACGGCGCTCGATGACATCGATGCGGTGTTCGATGTGGTGCTGGATCAGTTCCTTGATCGACATCGTTCGAGGCTGGCGGTTGACCAGCGCGATGTTCATGATCGAGATCGTCGACTGCAGCGGCGTGAACTGGTAGAGCTGGTTCTCGACCACCGCCGGATCGGTGCCCTTGCGGAGTTCGCAGACGATGCGGGTCTGGGCGTCGCGTCCGGATTCGTTGCGGACATCGACGATGTCCTTGATCCGTTCGTCCTTGATCGCGCTGACGATCCGCTCGACGAGTGTGGACTGGATGAGTTGGTAGGGGATCTCGTCGATGACGATCTGCTGTTTGCCGTTTTTGAGGTCCTCAACATGGACCTTGCCACGCACGATCAGCTTGCCGCGTCCGGTGGAGTAGCCCGCACCGATGCCGGCCCGCCCGCGGATGATGCCCCCGGTGGGGAAGTCCGGTCCCTTGATGCCAAGACGCGTGATGTTGCCATCCGCGTCGGTTTCGTCGGACATCAACTCAGCGAGCGAGATCTCCGGGTTGTCGATCACGCGTGTGATGCCGTCGAAGACTTCAGAGGGGTTGTGGGGGAGCAGGCTGGTAGCCATGCCCACCGCGATGCCCACGCCACCGTTGATGATCAGGTTGGGGAACTTGCCCGGCAGGACCATCGGCTCCATGAGCCGGTCGTCGTAGTTGGGCTGGTAGTCGACGGTGTCGAGTTTGATGTCCTCGAGCATGTCCACCGCGGCGTGGTGCATGCGGGCCTCGGTGTATCGCATGGCGGCGGGGGGGTCGCCGTCGATCGAGCCGAAGTTGCCCTGTGAGTCGATCAGCGGGACCGACATCTTCCACTTCTGGGCCATACCGACCAGGGTGGGGTAGATCACGCCCTCGCCGTGCGGGTGGTAGTTACCCGAGGTATCGCCGGCGATCTTGGCGCATTTGATGTGCTTTTTGCCGGGACGGAGGTTGAGGTCGTGCATCGCGACGAGGATGCGCCGCTGCGAGGGTTTGAGCCCGTCACGGACATCGGGCAGGGCCCGGTCCATGATGGTGGACATGGCGTAGGTGAGGTAGGAATCCTTGAGTTCAGCCTCGATCTGAAGGTCGAGGACACGCCCGAGCCCGGATGGTTCGGGGGTCTCGCCGGAGTCGATTTCGGGACCGATGTTGGAGTCGTCTGCCATGTGCGCCGGGGGCCTCTGGAGGGGGTGACGGACCGTTCCCGGGCGAGGCCCGGGGCAACGCGTATTTTACCTTATTTTCAGGATTTTTGTCGAATTTGGAGGTTGCCCGACAGCAACGGGATTCGCCATTGTGTGGACTTCGTGTAAGGCCTGATCCTCGGGAGAAACGGGCTGAATTTCCATTCGCTGAATCGGGAATGGGGCGGACAGATCAGCGGTGGTGTCGTTGAGGCGGATTCATCGGCGGCGAACCGCCTGCCACAGGCAATCACGTGTCACAGATCAACCGGTCGCCGGATCGCCGCCTTCACTGAAGTGTGCAGACCGCCAGACGAGGTAGATACAGCCCATGAGGAGCAGTGTTCCCGCCGGGGCGAGCAGGGACAGGGCCTCCATCTGCCCGCTAGCGGCCCATCCCACCAGTCCACCGGCGAAGAATGCTCCGAACAGCGCGAAGAGAAGGCCGAACTTCCAGGGCTCGACATCGCGATGAGTGATCCAGCGTCCGATAAGAAAACCGATATCAGTTGATATACCGGTGACATGCGTCGTCCGGATGATCAACCCGCCGTAGGTTGACGCCATGCCGTTCTGAAGCCCGGCGGCCCCCGCCGCCATGAAGATCCCCCCCGGGTGACCGGCATGAAGCGTGAAGGCGGAAGCCGTCAGCAGGGCCCCTTCCGTCAGCATGGCCACGCCGTAGTGGCGACCGAGCCGGAGGGTGTCGCGCCCAACGATCAGCCCCGCCAGGATCGCCCCGGCAATAAAACTTGCGACCAGCGGGAGCACAAGGAGGAGATCGGTGGCATCGCCTGCGCCAAGGTCGGCGCTCAGTCGAGACACCGAGCCGGTCACATGGGTGACGGCAATGTCCGAAGTTCGAAGGGCCGCGGCGTTGATGAACCCCGCGATGAGCGCGAGGAGCACGCCCCCGATGAGGACGACGGGGTTGCGATGGTTATGGGGCATAGTTGGATGTGGGCAGCAAAGAGGAAATGGAAAGCGCGGCTCAAAGCGAAACAGAAATCCTCTCGCAGCGGTTCCGAAGCCGATCTGTATAGTTCGGCTGGGGCGAACGCACGCGTACGAGCGCTGGCGGGGGACGAGGAGGCCTGGATGGCTTTGGGATTTGGATACGGGGCGATCATTGTCGCGAGTTTGGGCGTGGTCTGCACAACTTTCGCGCACGACGCCTCTTCCGCGCACGATGCCTCACCGATGCCGGTTGAATCCGAGGCTCGCGCAGCGTTCGCCAGGGCCATGGCCCGATACCCGCAGGCGATCCGGGATCAATTGGTACATGTGGATCTCCATCGAAACCGCTCTTACGGCATGCCGGAAGAAGCACCGCTCATGGCACGCCTGATGGGGGACGCGGCCTATGCCTACTACAGCATGAACGACGACGCGGTCGTGTTGCTGGATGCTGGGTTCGCCGAGCAAGGCTGTTGGACCGGCGGAGAGGTTGAACAGGAGGATGTCGCCGGGCTGATGCGCGACCTCGGGCTGTTGGAGGAGGGGGGAGATCCCCACGCGGCATGGGGGCGGTTCGTCGAGATCGTGCAGGGGTGGCCGGGCGATGAGCCAATCGAGGGACCGATCCGGTTTGCGGACGAGCGCGTGCTGGACCGGTTCGTGCGCCTGGGTGTCGGGCGATCGCTCGCCAGACACGGGGAAAGCATCGGCGCACTCGATATCGAGCAGCAGATGGTTCACGAACTGGCGCACGCGCTCCAACTCGATGGGCCACTGATGACGGCTTCGGCGCGGATGGAGGCGTGGGGAACGCTCTCGGGCTGGGTGCGTGCCGATCGAAACGAGCCGTTCAACGGGTTCCACGGCGGCATGGTGAGAATGGAACACCCGGCGGTCTTGGGACGCCTCCTCGTGAGCGATGAACGGGGGGAAGGCTTGTACGCCCACGCGCCCGAGGCCCGGTTCGTGAACCGCTATGCGCGGTACGACGCGCGCGAGGACTACGCCGAGTCGGTGCGCCTGTTCCTGGAAGACCCGGAGCGGCTGATCCGGATCGACCCGGTGAAATTCATGTTCATCAACGCGCTAGGGTACAACGCGGCTTTGGATCTCGCCGAGCCGGGCCCATTGTGGATCGATGCCGCGGAGATCGAGGCACGGGGCTGGCGCGAGCAAGTCCAGCGCGGAGCAAGGGAACTGCTTACCGGTCGCGAGAGCATTCAGGCGGATGCACGGACGGTCGCGGGCCTGCTCCGGGCGCACGCCGAGTTGCTGAACGCGGAAGGCCTCCCGGAGTGCGATGTGTTCCTCGGCCCTCCTCCTGATGCGCCCGATTCGATCGCGCAGAGCCTCGATCCGGAACATTTCTCAGCGGAGATCGAGGGCAGGAGGTTCGGTCCGGACGCGTACGCGGTCGAGAATCTGCTCGTCGGAGCGATCATCAACCGGTACGAAGACGATGTGTTCTGGCGCAGCATGAACGATCTTGTGGAGGCCGATGCCGAAGGTCTGGAAGAGGATTTCGCGGATCTGGCCAAGGTGAACGATCCGCAAGAGCGTGCGATGGCGGCGGCACGCCTGTTCTCCAATGTGAATGACACCCTTGAAGACAATCGCCTGTCCGAGATGATCGTGCGCGAGGTCCGCGCGATGCGCTCGGCGGACCAGCCGATGCTTGCCGAAACGCTCAAAATCCGGTTCGCACTCAGCAAGGACCACGCGGTTCCATCGGAATCCATTGATCGCTGGGGCGCAATGGCCACCGAGGAGAGCGCCTCATACGCCGGAACCGAACTCAGACGCGCTGTGGTGGACCTTCTGCTGCGAGATGGACAACAGGATCGTGCGATGGAAATCGCGAAATCCATGCGAGGCGATTCGTGGGGGCTGCTCCGAAAAGTGGACGCGCTGTGCGCCATCGCCGCGAGTTCCAGCGATGCATCGGTGCTCGCGCTGGCCGGAGACGAACTGGCGGGGCGACGGGAAACCGATCTGATCAACTACCTTGCACTCATGATCGAAGACACACGCGAGTCAATCGCGAGCCAGCAGGAGAACGAGCAATGATTCGGAATGCGATTTCTACATGTGTTGCTGGCCTCGCTCTGGTGAGCGTGCTCGCTCCCTGTTCATGGGGCCAGGTGGATTACCGCGACCAACAGAGTTCGGTCAAGAACCAGGGGGGGCGGGGTACCTGTGCCGCGTTCTCGGTGTGCGCCGCGATGGAGGTCTTTCCCGGTGTTCCCACCGACCTGAGCGAACAGATCCTCTACGCCTCGATCAAACTGCACCAGAACAACACCGACCTGTGGCGCCGCGCACTGGGGATGGACCCGACCA
Organism: Phycisphaerales bacterium JB050; assembly: GCA_043101125.1. Classification (GTDB taxonomy): domain Bacteria; phylum Planctomycetota; class Phycisphaerae; order Phycisphaerales; family UBA1924; genus JANSXG01. Next base: position 17,584 of record JBICHT010000155.1, read on the forward strand.
TGTCCATCGGCGATGCGCTCGGTTCCTACGCGTACCTGGCCAGTGGGCTTGGCACCTGCCCCGAGGAGTTCTTTCCCTACAACCCGAACCCGCTGCAGTTGCCCGACACGGTTCCCGAGGAAGTGCGCCGGTACATCGAATTGGCGCAGGTCACCCCAGAAGACCTAACCCGGCTCCGTCGAGCCGTCGGGGTGTACCGTGTCAAAATCGCCGCCGACGGCCTGCTCCAACTCGCCGCCGCGCAGGATATCGACCGCATCAAGGCCGAACTCGATGCCGGGCGTATCGTGATCCCCATCAGTTACCGCGTTCACGAACCCTCGTGGACGAATCTCGATGAGACGGGCAACATCGATGCCAGTGGCGTGCGCGACATCATCCATCCGGGCATGATGGAACTGTTCGCCCGCAAAGGCGGCCAGTGGATGACTTACAACCAGGCCAAGGCCGAGTGCATGAAGACCGGCGAAGATCTCGCCGCGGCCGTCCGCAGCGGGGAATGGCTCAGCAAGCGTGCGTACCCCGAAACAGAGTACGGCGGCCACGCCGTGACCATCGTGGGCTACGACGAGATCGGCTTCATCGTGAAGAACTCGTGGGGCGAGGAGTGGGGTACCGACGGGTACTGTCGCATCGCCTACGACTACCACCGTCTGTACAGCATGGAAGCCCTGTTGGTGGACGGGGTCGAGGTCGATCAGTGGCCTTCGAGTTCACTCAAAAGAACCGCCGAGATCCGGGACGGACAATGGCGCCTCAAACTCGCGCCGCACGCAGACGCCGAGCGACTGGTGCTCTCGTCGTGGGCTCTGGGCGCACGCCAACCAGATGCTCAAGTGGTCGCCTACACGGTCTACCGGCTGGTCGAGAATTCGGTCTGGGAAGTCGTCGCCGAACGCCATGTGCTGATCCCTGTGCAGGCCCGTGACTGGGGAGCCAAACTGGTGCTCAGCGCGGAGGAGTCGGCATCACTGCGCGAGGCCGGCACCGGCTTTGTTCGCGTCCGCTACGGCTACTTCAGTCTCGACGACCCCAGCCAGATGGAAGACGCGGTCTTCCCCGCGGAACGCGCCTACGGCCCGTTCTCCCTGGACACCAACGGCGCGCTGGACCTCCTCCCCCGTTCAGGGCGATAGCTTTCACCACGAGCGGTTCGGCGAGTGTTCTACGACCAATAGGGCCAGCAGATCGGCGTTCACACTTTGCGTTCGACGCACGGTAAGGGCGGCTTTGGCGGAGTCTGGCGTGCCAACCATCGCAGCACGAACATGTTCGCAGTGCAGTCCTTGCATCAAGATGTGAAACAAGACTCGCTCATTCGCTTCATGTAATCCACGCGAAGCAATCCACCTAAACAGGTAGTTAGGATCGAAGATTGTGACCGCGGCGTGAAGCAATACGATCAAATCACCCCCTGTTTCGGGCGATGCGATCGGTTCAGTAATGCGCGAACACTTCGATTCTGCGCAGAATTCCCTTGAATGGGATGAACCTTGGCTTACATTTGGTCGGTGAGGGGCCAGACCTTTCGTGGGAGGCAAAGTGTTTCCGAGGGTCTGGCTCGGGCGGCTTCATCGTCGCCCAACATGCACTGTGCCAGAAACCGAGGAGAGACATGAAAAAGCTAGCTGTATTGGTTGTCGCGTTGGCTGCCGGAGGGACCGCCTCAGCGTTCGGTGGACCGGGAGAGTTCCTGGTCGTGCCCGATTCGTCGAACGATATCCTCGTGACCTTCAACCCGTTCGATGGTTCGTTGATCAACTCGAACTTCGCCACCATCAACGGTGGCACCCCCAAGCACGCGCTGCAGGTCGGCAACGAGATCTGGGTCAGCAACCAGCTCAATGACAACATTGACCGCTTCACCCTCGGCGGTGGTTTCATCTCGTCGATCAGCGGTGCCCTCGACAACATCAAGGGGATGGCGATCGTCGGGAACGAGGTTTGGGTGACCAACGCCGGTTCCAACAACGGCGCGAATGGAAACTCGATCGTTCGCGTGGACATCGCCACTGCCTCGGTCAGCGGCTTCTCGCCCACCAACGGCAGCCTCTTCGACCTGGTGACCTATCAGGACCGTGTGCTCGGTTCGAACATCGGGCAGGAAGACCTCGAGTTTTACGACAACTCCGGCGCTCTCAGCGGCGTGTTCCACGCGTCCGACGGTGTCAGCGGGATCGACTTCCCACAGCAACTCTTTGTCCGCGCCAATGGTGGTGTGCTGGCCGCCGGCTTCTCGCCGACATCAGGTGTGTACGCCTACGACGCAAACGGCAATGATCTCGGCATCATCGCGGGCCTCGACGGCGGCGCCCGAGGAGTGTACGAACTCGGCAACGGCAACATCATGTGGACCAACGGCGGCGGTGTCTGGGTCACCGACCCCAACACCGGCCAGACCCTGAATGTGTACGACGGTGGGAGTGCTCAATACATCGACCTGGTGAGCATCCCCGCGCCCGGCACTCTCGCGCTCTTCGCCTTCGCGGGTATGGCCTCTCGTCGTCGTCGGCGCTGACGCGGCTTTGATCTGACCCTTCTCTGCCACACAGCCGACGGGCATCCCCCGCCGGCTGTGTGCGTTTTGGTGACCGCTCCCGGGGAATAACGCCGCACCGGTCTTCGCTACACTGTTTCCCCGCCCGACCTCGTGTCCCCACGAGGCGAACGGGCTCGTTCACACCACTGAGGAGACCAGACCATGTTCTTTCGACGCGAATCACGGCGTCTTCCCGCCATCACCGGCCTCATCGCAGCCATCGGCCTTGTGGTCACCGGCTCTGCACAGGCGCAGCCCGTCCCGACCGACCAGCCCCTCCAGCAGGAGCTCGGCGAGCGGGTCGATTTCGATATCGCCCTCGGCGAGGGTGATGTGTTCGCCTATCGGACTCGGATGAATCTTCGCATCGAGCAGGAAATCGCTGATGGCGATCTCACCTCGCAGGTCCTCTCGTACGATGTCACCAGCCGCTTCACTGTGCAGGGAGTGGATGACGAGGGCGTTGCGACGGTTTCGATGAAGGTCATCGACGCCACCATCACGATCGCGGACGGGGATGAGCAAACCGAACTCAAAGTCGGCCAACTCGCGGATGGTGGGCAGTACGGATCGCCGTTTGCCGCTGCGATCGCCAACACCGTGGTCACGCTCGTCATTTCCCCCGATGGACTGATTACCAGCGTCCTCGGTGCCGAGGACTACCAGGCGGCCCTCGACGCGACCGACGGCGCCGATCCCCGTCAGATCGGGTTCTTCAGCGCAGAACAGATCCGCGAGATCTACGAACCGCTGTTCACCATCGAGGAACTCAACGGCAAGCCACGCCGCGTCGGCACCGGTTGGGCAACCTCGCGTGTCGTCGAACTCCCTCCCGTCGCGGTCATCGACCTCGACTACACATGGAAGTTCCAGGGCATGCTCGAAGAGGTCGCGACCATGACCTCCAGAGTCGTCACCAATATCCGTCGTCCCAGCACGCCCGATCCCGCCCGTCCAACCATCGCGATCGAAGGCAGCAGCGGCAATGTCGTTACCCAGTGGAATCGTGAACTCCAGCGGGTGACCCGGCGCATCAGCACGCTGAGTCTCGACACCCGGTGGACACTCGGCGAACTCGAACTCACCCAGAAGCAGCAGTCCTCGGTCCGCATCGAATCCGTGCCGGTCACCGAGTAATCTCACCGGCTCACCGCATGAAAAACGGGCGGCATCTCGAGATGCCGCCCGTTTCGTGTTTTTGGCTTGGCCACGCAGTGAATTTTTACAGTCGCGAGGTCGCCAGCGAAGCCAGTTCCGATCGTTCCGAACGCGCCAGCATGACATGCCCGACCGCGCTCGCGCCTTTCATTCGCTCCACGAGGTACGACAGGCCGTTCGAGGAGGAGTCCAGGTACGGGTTGTCGATCTGCTCGATGTCGCCCGTGAACACGATCTTGGTTCCTTCGCCCACGCGCGACACGATTGTCTTCACCTCATGCGGCGAGAGGTTCTGCGCCTCGTCCACGATCATGAACTGGTGCGGGATCGATCGACCGCGGATGTAGGTGAGCGGCTCGAGCACCAGCCGTCCATCGGCGATCAACTTCGCGACGCGCTGCTCGGTCGTGTGGCTCTCCGCCGACTGCAGAGGATGACCACGCGTGGACAGGAGGTACGCCAGGTTGTCGAAGATCGGCTGCATCCACGCCGTCAGTTTCTCGTCCTTGTCGCCGGGCAGGTAGCCGATGTCTCGCCCCATAGGCATGATCGGACGCGCCACAAGCAGCTTCTCGTAAGCTTCTTCGTTGAACACCTTCGCCATGCCAGCCGCGACCGCGAGCAGCGTCTTGCCCGTGCCCGCCGTGCCCAGCAGAGTGACCAGTTTCACCTCGTCGTCCAGCAGCAGGTCAATCGCCATCGTCTGCTGCACATTGCGCGCCATGATGCCGAAGACGGGCTTGCGCGGGCTGCTGATCGGGATCAGGTGTTCCGTATCCGCAAGCCGTCGTCCGAGTCCGGTGTGCCCCTCGTCGACTTCATCGATGAGCAGCACGAACTGGTTCGGTTCGATTTCGGTGGTAAAAGTCGTTCCACCCGCGTCGGTATAGCTCAGGACCTCCTTGAGTTCGTCAAGCGGCAGCATCTTTTCCGAGTAGAGCTGGTCAATCTTGTCGCCTTCGACGCGGAGCGTTGCGTACCCCTGGTACAGATGATCGACATCGACCTTCTGGTTCTCGAAGTCCTCGGCCGTGATATCGAGCGCATCCGCCTTGATCCGCGCGTTGATGTCCTTTGAAACGAACACCACATGCTCGCCCTTCTCTTTCAACGCGAGCGCGGAAGCAATAATCCGGTTGTCGTTCGTGTCCGCCCGGATCGCGGCCGGACGCTCGTGATCGACCGGGTCGATCCGCAGCATCCCCGTGGGCGGATCGTTCGGTCGCTTGTCCGGATTGTTCGAGGCGGGCTCGATGCCTTCGGAGAGCTGGACCCCTTCGATCAGACGCCCCCGATTCCGCAATACATCCAGGTACCGGATGCACTGGCGCGCGTTCCGCCCAACATCGTTGGACACGCCCTTGAACTTGTCGATCTCTTCAAGAACCGCGAACGGGATGACCACATTGTTTTCTTCGAAAACGAAGATCGCCGAGGGGTTGTGAAGCAGGACCGAAGTGTCGATGACGAAGGTCTTGGTGGCGATATCTGAACTCCCGGGGATGGTGGTATGAGGTTCACTCGAGACGCCCGGCTTATTCTCCGGGCCGTGGTGCTTGCGGATCACCGCGTCGCTCCCTTCCGTGGAAACCCGCCCGGAGTAGAGCGGGCCGACCGATATCGCGGCGATCCTCGCCGCGTGATATGTGGAATCTACAGCGCGCGGCGACCCGACGGAAGCACGAACTTCGGGGATTTCCAGATTGCTCCCCCCTCCCGCCTGCTCCACGACGCAACCGGGACAGATTTCATACGCTCTTTGCACAACATTCCTGTTCCGCCCGACCGAGGACCGCCATGCTCGTCGCCGACCTGATCAAGACCCTGAATTCCGTCGCCCCCGAATCCCTCGCCGGATCTTGGGACAATGTCGGTCTGCTCGTCGGGGATTCGTCGCTCGAACTCGACGGCCCCGTCTTCCTCACCCTCGACCTCACCGACCCGGTCATCGACGAAGCCATCGCCTGCCGAGCCGGTTTCGTCATCGCCTACCACCCGCCCCTGTTCCACGCCGCCAAGCGCTACACCCAGACTGATCGCGCCGGTCGCACCATCACCAAACTCCTCCGCGCCGGTGTCGCCGGCATCTACTCGCCCCATTCCGCCCTCGACGCCGCACCAGGCGGCCTCAACGACTGGCTCATCGAACGCGCCGCCCAGAACCCATCCCCCGAAGCCGTCACCAACCGCCGCGCCCTCGAACCCGTGTCCTCGGGAGGCGCCATGAAACTCGTCGTCTTCGTCCCCGAGGACCACGCTGGCGCCCTCCGCGAAGCCCTCCATCGCGCCGGAGCCAGCATCATCGGCGACTACGACCACTGCACCTACGCCTCCAGCGGCGAGGGCACCTTCCGAGGCAACGCCTCCACCAACCCCGCAGTAGGGGAGCCGGGCCGCCTCGAACGCGTCCCCGAACTCCGCCTCGAAACCGTCGTGCCGCCTTCGCGCGTCGGCGCGGTTGTCGAGGCCATCCACGAATCCCATCCCTACGAGGAACCCGCCTTCGATCTCTACCGCACCGAGCGGCATCCAGACCCGAGCATCGGAGCCGGAAGAGTCGGCGACCTCGCCCGCCCGCTCACCGCACACACCATCGCCAAGCACCTCGCACGAAACCTCGACATCGCAGGCGTCCGTCTCGCGCTGCCCGATGGCTGGGATCCGATCCAGCCGCTTACCCGCATCGCCTGCTGCCCCGGCGCAGGATCGAGCCTGGTCAATGGCGCGATCAACCAGGGTGCCCAACTCTTCGTCACCGGCGAGATGCGCCACCACGAACTGCTCAGCGCGACCGAGCAAGGCCTCGCCGTCGCCCTCGCCGGACACACCAACACCGAGCGACCCTACATAGGCCTGTACGCCGAGCGGATCAAAGGCGAGACGGGGCTTGAGGTGGTTGTGAGCGAGCGGGATCGCTGCCCATGGGAATGGGTGGACTAAACCGCCTGCCGGGACTTCAGATACTCATTCAATGCATCAAAGTCCTTCCGGATCGCCTTCTTGAACATCCCGTACATCGACTTGCCCAGCAGCTTCATCAGGCAGCCGCTGCTCTCGATCCGCGAGTCCATCGTCAGCAGCGTGCCATCGCCATCCGACTCGAAGCGGTAAGTCATCGTAAAGGAGAGGGGCATCGGAGGGTTCCTTCCATTCC
>JBICHT010000156.1:0-41938 GCA_043101125.1 Phycisphaerales bacterium JB050
AGGTGGCCAGGGCATCCGCATCTACGACATGGAGAACATCGACAGCGGACAGGTCACCTCACAAGGCACCGTCACCACCGGCGGCACCACCGCCACACACAATGTCGCCATCAACACCGAGTCCGGCTATCTCTACCGAACAGGCGGCGACAGCAACGGCCTGCGCATCTACTCGCTCGCCAACCCCGCAACCCCGGAATTCGTCGGCCAGTGGTCCGACCGCTATGTCCACGACGCGCAGATCAAAAATTTCGACACCGTCACCATCAACGGACAACTCGCGTTCTTCCGAGAGATCGCGTTCTGCTGCTCCGGCTTCAACGGCGGCTCCGTCGATACCGGCCTCACCATCGTCGATGTCACAAACAAGTCCAACCCGGTGGTGCTCAGCCAGACCGCCTACTCCTCCCGTGCCTATTCCCATCAGGCATGGCTGAGCGACGACGGCAAAACCCTATTCCTCAACGACGAACTCGACGAGCAGAGCTTCGGTTCCACCACCACCACGCGCGTGTTCGATGTGTCCGACCTGGGCAACCCCGTGGAGGTCACCACCTTCACCAACGGGCGCTCGTCCATCGACCACAACCTGTACATCAAAGACGACCTGATGTACGCCGCGAACTACCGCTCCGGCCTGCGCATCTTCAATGTCAGCGACCCGATGAACGCCGAGGAAATCGGCTACTTCGACACCTTCCCCGATTCCGATTCCGCCAACTTCAACGGCGCATGGAGCGTCTACCCGTTCTTTGAATCCGGAACCGTCATCGTCAGCGACATCGAACGAGGCCTGTTCGTCCTCCGCTACAACAAACGCCAACTCGAACTCGCCAGCGACACACCCGAAACCCTGCTCCCCTCCGGGCAGACCATCGAGGTCACCATCGACGAAGTCAACGGCGGCCAACTCGTGTCCGACAGCCCCACGCTCGTCCTCGATCGCGGCAACGGACCAGAAACCTACCCCATGACCGACCTCGGATCCGGCGTCTACCGCGCCGCGTTCCCCGCACTCGAGTGCCTCAGCACCGTCGAGTACTACTTCCAGGCGACCGCCGAGAATGGTTCCACGGCCACCCTCCCCTCCAACGCCGCTTCGTCCGGTGGCTACCAAGCCACCGTCGCCACCGAACAGGCCGTCGCGATCAGCGATGATTTCGATTCCCCGACCGGCTGGACCGTCGGAGCACCCGACGACGATGCCTCCAGCGGGATCTGGGAGCGCGTCGATCCCAACCCCACGAGCGCACAACCCGGCGATGCGCTCTTCGGCCAGTTCTGCTTCGTCACCGGCCAGCAGCCTGCCGGCTCCTCCAGCGACGGCGCAAACGATGTCGACAACGGCAAAACCACGCTGATCTCACGCACCGTGGATCTCACCACCGCACCGAACGCCAACTACGAGATCTCCTACTGGCGATGGTTCTCCAACGCCGCGGGCGCCGGTCCGAACACCGACCCCTTCACCGTCGATATCTCCGCCGACAACGGCGAGAATTGGGTCAATGTCGAAGTCGTCGCGCCCGACTCGCCCGAGTCCAACGGCGGCTGGTTCCAGCACTCGTTCAACCCCGACGATTTCATCCCACGCTCGTCCACCGTCAAACTCCGCTTCATCGCGTCCGACGACGATCCCCAGTCGCTGGTCGAAGCCGCGATCGACGGTTTCCGGGTCTCCTACTACGCCTGCGAAGACGCGTCAGTGCCCGGCGACGCCAACGGCGACGGTGCCGTCGACCTCGCCGACCTCAACATGGTCCTCGCGAACTTCGGTCAGACCACCTCCGACGGTGATGTGACCGGAGACGGCTCGGTCGATCTGGCCGACCTCAACCTCGTCCTCGCCGAGTTCGGCAACTGAGCTGAGCAATACATACTCAACGCAAAAGGCCGACGGGTGTCCCCGCCGGCCTTTTTCATTCCTGATCCGGATGAGCCTCAGACCGCCGAGGTGTACTCGCGCCAACTCTTGATCTCGAGCTCGACCCCACCCTTGCGGACCGCCCACATCGCCTCAGACAACCGCTCGCCGATCTGACGGTTCGTGATCAGCGGCACATTGAAGTCAATCGCCGCACGCCGGATCCGATACCCGTTGGTCAACTCGTCTTCCTTGTCCGCCGACGGGATGTTGATCACCAGATCAATCTCGCCGTTGCGGAGCCGTTCGACCGCGCTGGCTTCATCTTCAGACTCCAGAGGCCACTCGGCTCGTTCCGACTCGATGCCGCGCTCTGCCAGGAACTTGTGCGTCCCCTCCGTCGCGTACAGCCGGATCCCGAGTTCCTTGAACCGCTCGAACGAGGCGAGCATCCCGCTCTTGTTCTCGATCGTGCCGACGCTCAACAGGATCGAGCGTACCGGCCGCCGGTAGCCCACACTGAGCAGACTCTTGATGAACGCCTCATTGAAGTCGCCGCCAAGACAGCCGACCTCGCCGGTCGACGCCATCTCGACACCCGTCGTCGGGTCCGCGCCGTCCAACCGGGTGAAACTGAACTGCGGCGCTTTCACCCCGACATGGTTCAACTCGAAACTGCGCTTGTCCGGCTTCTCATAGGGCTGCCCCATGATGATCCGGGTCGCCAATTCAATGAAGTTCTGGTTGATCACCTTCGACACAAACGGGAACGAACGCGAAGCCCGCAGGTTGCACTCGATCACCCGAACGCGGTTGTCCTTCGCGATGAACTGGATGTTGAACGGACCGGTGATCTTCAATCGCTCGGCGATCTGCGTCGCGATCCTCCGGATCCGACGGATCGTCTCCAGATAAGTCCGCTGCGCCGGGAACACCAGCGTCGCGTCACCCGAGTGCACACCCGCGTTCTCGACATGCTCGGAAATCGCGTACGCCACGATCTCGCCGTGGTCGGCGACCGCGTCGAACTCGATCTCCTTCGCGTTCTCCAGATACTTCGAGATCACCGTCGGGTACTCCGGCGAAACCTTCGCCGCGACCTTCAGGTACTTCGTCAGTTCCGTGTCGTTGCTCGCCACCGCCATCGCCGCGCCCGAGAGCACATACGACGGACGCACCAGCACCGGATAGCCGACCTTCTCCGCGAACCCGAGCGCTTCATCAATCGTCGAGAGTTCCGACCACTGCGGCTGGTCGATCTTGAGTTCATCCAGCAGCGCGCTGAAGGTGTTGCGGTTCTCCGCGCTGTCGATCGAGGTCGGCGTCGTGCCGAGCACCCGCACACCGGCCCGCTCCAACTTCATCGCCAGGTTGTTGGCGATCTGGCCACCCATCGAGACGATCACGCCCTTGGGCTTCACCACCCCGCAGATGTCCAGCACCGTTTCGTAACTGATCTCATCGAAGAAGAGTTGGTGGAACTCGTCGTAGTCCGTCGAGACGGTCTCCGGGTTGTAGTTCAGCATCACCGCCTTGTAGCCCATCTTCTTGAGCGTCAGGCCGGCCGTCACGCAGCACCAGTCAAACTCCACCGAGCAACCGATCCGGTACGCCCCCGACCCGAGCAGCAGCACCGCGTTCTCCACCGGGAACTTCCCGTCGTTCCCGCTGCCGTGGTAAGTCAGATACAGATAGTTCGTCTTCGCAGGGTACTCCGCCGCGAGCGTGTCGATCTGGCGCACCGTCGGCTTGATGCCCAACGCGATGCGCTGCTCGCGCACCTTCTCGTCCGTGCTCCCCGTCAACCGCGCGATCGCCTTGTCCGAGTACCCCATCTTCTTGGCCGTCAGCAGCAGATCCTTCGGAAGATCGTCCTCCTCAAACGCCTCCAGCCGCTTCGAAACCGCCACGATCGACTCGAGCTTGTCGAGGAACCAGCAGTCGATATGACTGAGTTCGTGGATCCGCTCCACCGTGTACCCGCGCCGGATCGCCTCGATCACCGCAAAGATCCGGTCGTCCGTCGGGTTCTTCAGATCGTCGTCCAACTCTCCCGAACTCGACTGCACCTCATACGGATCGTTCCCCGCCACGCCGTGCTTGCCCACATCCAGCATGCGACAGGCCTTCTGGATCGCCTCCTCAAAGGTCCGACCGATCGACATCACCTCGCCGACCGATTTCATCCCCGAACCAAGCCGCCGCGACACACCGCGGAACTTCTTCAGGTCCCAACGCGGCATCTTCACCACGCAGTAATCCAGCGCCGGCTCGAAGAACGCCGAAGTCACCTGCGTGATCGAGTTCTTCAGTTCGTGCAACCCATACCCCAGCGCGAGCTTCGCCGCGACGAACGCCAACGGATACCCCGTCGCCTTCGACGCCAACGCCGAGGACCGCGACAACCGCGCGTTCACCTCGATGATCCGGTAGTCCTCGCTCTTGGGATCCAGCGCAAACTGAATGTTGCACTCACCCACAATCCCCAGGTGGCGGATCACCCGGATCGAGATCTCACGAAGCTTGTGGTACTCGCTGTTGCTCAGCGTCTGCGACGGGCACACCACGATCGATTCACCCGTGTGAATACCCAGCGGGTCGAAGTTCTCCATGTTGCAGACCGTCAGGCAGTTGCCATACCGGTCTCGCACCACCTCGTACTCGATCTCTTTCCAGCCCTCGAGGTACTCCTCGATCAGGATCTGGTTCGTGTGCGAAAGCCCGCGCCCCGCCAGATCCCGCACTTCCTTCTCCGTGCGACACACACCCGACCCGAGCCCACCCAGCGCGTACGCCACGCGAATCATCACCGGGTACCCGATCGTCTCCGCCGCCTCGACCGCTTCCTGAACGGTCATCGCCGCCTTCGACCGCGCCGATTTCGCCTCAACCTCGTTCAGCCGATCAACGAACAACTCCCGGTCTTCCGTGTCACGGATCGTCTCGACCGGTGTGCCCAGCACCTGCACCCCGTACTTCTCGAGCACGCCCGAGTCGTACAGTTTCAGGCCGCAGTTCAGCGCGGTCTGCCCGCCGAACGACAGCAGCAGACTGTCCGGCTTCTCCTTGGCGATCACCTCTTCAACAAAATCAGGCGTGATCGGCAGGAAGTAAACCTCATCCGCCAGATAGTCACTCGTCTGGATCGTCGCGATGTTCGGGTTGATCAGGACGGTCTTGATGCCTTCCTGCTTCAACGCCTTGATCGCCTGCGAACCCGAGTAGTCAAACTCCCCGGCCTCACCGATCTTGAGCGCCGACGAACCGAGAATCAGAACCTTGCGGGGCTTGGTGTGTGTGATCATCGTCTGGTGCTCACTTGCTCAGCATGCGAAGGAATTCATCGAAGAGATACGCCGTATCAACCGGGCCCGGGCAGGCCTCGGGGTGGAACTGCACCGAACGGAACGGCTTCCAGGCGTGCCGGATGCCCTCATTCGTGCGGTCGTTCAGGTTCTCGAACCAGGGCCGCCAGTCCTCAGGCAGCGATTCAGTATCCACCGCAAAACCGTGGTTCTGGCTCGTCACGAAGCAGTTGTTCGTGCCGCACTCCACCACCGGCTGGTTCTGCCCACGATGCCCGTACTTCAACTTGTAGGTCTTCGCGCCGATCGCCAGCGAGAGCAACTGGTTCCCGAGGCAGATCCCGAACAGCGGGATGTCCTTCGACAACGCCGCCCGGATCGTCTCGACCGTCTTGCCGCACATCGTCGGATCGCCCGGGCCGTTCGACAACATCACGCCGTCGTACTGATCCAGTTCCCCGCTCACATCCGCGTCCCACGCCACCCTCGTCACCGTCGCGCCGCGTGACGCCAGCGAGCGGATGATGTTGTACTTCGCGCCGGTGTCGATCAGCAGGATCTTCTTATCCCCGCTTCCGTACACACCGCGTTCGGTCAGCGACACCTCCTCCACGAGGTTCCGCAGGTTCGGATCGTCATACTCGATCTCGTCCTCACCCTCGATCTCGATCTTCCCAAGCATCGAGCCCCGTTCGCGCAGCCGCTGCGTCAACGCACGCGTGTCGATCCCGCTGATGCCCGGAATCCCTTCGCTCTCCAGCCAGTCGCCCAGAGACTGCTCGGCATTCCAGTGGCTGTAAGTCTCGCTGTAATCCGAGACCACCAGACCGCACGCGTGAATCTCGTACGACTCCCGCGTCACTGACAATCCAAACGGTCCCGCCAGATCTTCAGGCGGCACACCGTAGTTTCCAACCAGCGGATAAGTGCTCACCAACAATTGGCCGCGATAGCTCGGGTCCGTCAGCGATTCGACATACCCCACCATCCCGGTGTTGAACACCACCTCGCCAGCCCGAGACTTCTTCGCCCCGAACGACCATCCGCGATACTCCGTGCCGTCTTCCAGCACCAGTTTCGCGCCCAACCGGGTTCTCTCATCGCTGGCCACTCCACGCGATCCAGCGGTTACGGTCTCAGTCATCGCTTGCTCTCCGAGCGGTTTCAGCTCGAGGTCTCCCTCGGCCATGTCTGTCTTCTGGCGTGTCGTCACGGTCGGCTCCTCACTCCGCAAGGCGGCTCAGGCCCGATCACTCTTGCTCACTCAACCACAGCGTCGTCTTGTTCAGCCCGGGCGGCTCCCCGGCTTGTCCACCGGGATACCCGCCTTCACCAGCGGGCACTCCTCCTCGGTCCATGTATTGAAATGCAGTTCGCATAGCCCCCACGCCCCGATCGGCTTGCCCTCCGAGTTCTTCCCGGGATCAAACTCGCCGCGACTGCGATCCACCACCGTCGCGTACCCCACCACCTCCGCACCGGCCTCTTCAACCAGAGGCAGCAGTTCCTTCACGCTCTTGCCGGTCGTGATCACATCCTCCGCCAGCAGCACCCGATCCCCCGGCTCCAGTGCGAACCCGCGCCGCAGCGCAAACTCGCCGTCCTTCCGCTCCGCGAAGATCGACCGCACCACCAGCGCACGCGCTAATTCATACCCCCACACCACGCCCCCCAACGCGGGCGCGAGCACCACATCCACCCGCAACTTCCGCGGCAGCGAATCTCGCATCAGCTTCGCCACCATCGCGCCCGCCGCAGGGTCTTCAAACAACTTCGCGCACTGGCAGTACCGGTCCGAGTGCAAACCACTGCTGAGCTTGAAATGCCCGGTCAACAGCGCACCGGTCCGTTCCAGCAGCTTCTCAACCTCGACCGAAATCGCCGGGTCCACAGAAATACTCATCGCTTCACCCCTCCGCTCATCGAACCGCCTGCCAGCACCGGCGTCGCCGCCTGTTCAATCTGGCGTGCAAACGCCTTCGTCTTCTCGCGGATCACTTCCGCCACATCACGCCCCGCATCGGTCGCGCCGGGCAGCAGCCCACGCGTCGAGTGCAGCAGCAACCCCAGGCCCTCAAGGCCGTGGTCCGTGCTCATCGCCCCCGCGCCGATCACCGTCTCCGCGCTCCCGCCCTGAGCGCCCAGCCCCGGCACCAGGAACGGCAAGGACGGCGCCGCGCCGCGAACCGCACGCACATCCTCCGCACCCTTGGTCGCCCCGACCACCAGCCCGGCGTTCCGTCCGTTGCCCCACGATTCGATGCTCGCCGCGATCCGCTCAAACAACCGCTCGGGCAGAATGAAGTCCGCCGCGCCAGGATTGGAGGTCAGCGCGAGGAAGTAGGTCATCCGATCCTCATACGCCAGGAACGGCTCCGCGCTGTCTCGCCCCATCAAGGGGTTCACCGTCACCGCGTCCGCCGCGAAATCCTCAAACAGCGACTTCGCGTAGTGCTTGGCCGTCGTTCCGATGTCCCCCCGCTTCGCGTCCGCGATCACGAACGCCTCCGCCGGGATCAGCTCGCGCACCGCGTGCAGGAGCCGCCAGCCCTCAACCCCCTGCGATTCGAAAAACGCCAGATTGAACTTGTACGCCGCCACCCGATCGCGGGTCGCCTCGATGAACACCTTGAAGAATTCGAGATACCCCGCCGGGGTCGCCTCAAACTCCCCCGATGCAGGCAAATAGTTCGCCGCGGGCTCGATCCCCGCCGAAATCAGCGACCCAGTCCGCGTGACGGCCTGGCGCAACTTCTCCGAGCTGGTCATGACGCCACCCCGCTGCTCGCACACCCGATCAGAGCAACCCGATCAGGAAATTCCGGATACAAAAAAAGCCCGCGTCGCGGGCCGTTCCATCGAACGGACAACCAATACTGCCGTCCCCAATTCCACGCATCCGGCCAAACCCGTGAGGGGCCGTCCGCGTGCTGGTGCCGAGTGATCGATGCGCCGTCCATGAAAGCCAAATTCTACCCACCCGCGCCGTTCCATGCGCGCTCCCAGGCCCTTCCATCCACGCAAAAATCACCAAATTCGAAGCGCGAGAACCCCTCAGCCAGCAACCGCAGCGCCAGCCTCAAAAACCGCCCGTCCCTCGACCACCGTGCGCACCACTTGACCGGTCATCCGCTGGCCAAGCCACGGGCAGTTCCCGCTCTTGGACCCGATGTCCGTAGCCGAGAACTCCCACTCCGTCGAAGGATCGATCACGACGAGATCCGCCAGATCGCCGATCCCGATCGCGCCGAAGCAATCCCAGCCCATGACCCGACGAGGAGCCGCCGTCAGCTTCTCGATCAGAAACTCCAGCGACCACCGCCCGCTGACCACGAAGGCCGTGTGCAGCGAGCAGAACATCGTCTCCATCCCGATGATCCCGAACGGCGCATCCTCAAAGGGCTTGGCCTTCGACGCCGGGCTGTGCGGCGCATGGTCCGTGGCGATGCAGTCGATCGTGCCATCCTCCAGAGCCGCGATCAACGCCACCCGGTCCGTCTCATCACACAAGGGCGGCTTCATCTTCGCGTGCGTATCCCCCAGCGTCGGGTTGTCCGAACGCCGAACCCGCTCATCCGTGAACAGCAGGTGGTGCGGGCTGACCTCCGCCGTCACCGGCGCGCCCCGCCCCTTGAAGAACCGGATCACTTCCACCGAGTCAATCGTCGAAACATGGCAGATGTGCAGGCGACAGCCGGTCTCCAGACTCAGCGCACAGTCCCGCGCGATCCCCACCGCTTCCGAGTTCCGCGGGATGCCCGGCAGCCCAAGATCCGCCGACACCCGCCCCTCGTGCATCACGCCGGGCCCCGTGATCGACAGATCCTCGCAGTGGTCCAGCACCACCGGCTTCCCGCCCCACGCGTTCGCGGGCATATCCACAAGCGCCTGCATCGCCCGACGCATCATCCCGGCGTTCGCAACCGGCAACCCGTCGTCGCTGAACGCCCCGGCCCCCGCGTCCCACAACGCGCTGAACTCCGTCAGCGACTGACTCTGCATCCCCTTGGTGATGCACGCCACCGGGTGAACCCGCACCCCGGCTCCAACCTCACCGCTCGCCGCGTGCTCTTTCGCCCGGTCAAGGATGTACCGCGTCGTCAGCACCGAATCGTTCGTCGGCGTAGTGTTCGGCATGCACCACATCCGGGCCACGCCACCCATCGCCGCGGCTCGACACCCGGTCGCCACCGTCTCGCTGGCCTCGCCCCCCGGCTCACGCAGGTGCACATGCACATCCGCGAACGCCGGCGCGATCACCATCCCGGACACATCAACAACCTCGTCGCCGCTCTCTGCTGAAAGATCGGCCCCGACCGCCGCGATGCGCTGTCCTTCGACCCGCACATCCGCCCGACCGTTCACTCCGTTCAGCGGATCGATGACGACCCCACTCCGATACAGCGTCCCCTCAGCCATCGCCGCGTGCTTCCTTCCGTGCTTCGTGCAGGCGATGCAGCACCGCCATTCGGATCCAAACCCCGTTCTCGACCTGCTTCTCGACCAGTGACCGCGGCTCCCGAACCAGATCAGCAGCCAGATCAACGCCGCGATTCACCGGGCCCGGATGCATCACCACCGCACCGG
This sequence comes from Phycisphaerales bacterium JB050, assembly GCA_043101125.1. Taxonomy (GTDB): domain Bacteria; phylum Planctomycetota; class Phycisphaerae; order Phycisphaerales; family UBA1924; genus JANSXG01. The sequence continues at coordinate 9,757 of JBICHT010000156.1, forward strand.
GTGCCCAACGATCCATCCGCTCAATCGTGAGACCATACCGGGTGTAGTACTCGCCCAGCGATGGATACACCGTCCCGTGCTGGCGCTCGGCCTGGATCCGCAGCGCGTACACCACATCCACGCCCGCGATCCCGCTCTCCAGATCCCGGTGAACATCCCACCCCAGTTCCTCGAACCCTTCAGGCACAAAAGCCCGCGGCCCGACCAACCTGACCTTCGCCCCGGCCATCGACCACAGCGCCAGATTCGACCGCGCCACCCGACTGTGAGCCACATCCCCAACCAGAGCGATCGTCAGCCCGCTCAGACCCTCGATCGACCGCGCCCCGAACCGATCGCACAAGGTCAGGCAGTCCAGCAGCGCCTGCGTCGGGTGCTCCCGGGCCCCGTCCCCGGCATTGATCACCGCCCCCCGCGTCCAGCGAGCGACTTCGTCTGGGGCGCCAGCCCGACTATGCCGGACGACGAGGAAATCCGGAGCCATCGCATCGATCGTCCGGACCGTGTCCTCGAGCGACTCCCCCTTCGAAAGCGAACTGGAGGCTACCTCCATATTCACCACCGAGAGCCCCAGCCTCTGGCCAGCGATCTCGAATGAATTCCGGGTCCGCGTCGAGGCCTCGAAGAACAGATTCACCTGGGTGCCCGTGAGTTCTGGTCGTAGGCCATCGTCACGCATCGCCCGCGCCGAACCGAGCAGCACATCCACACCCGCGCGACTCAGACCACGAACAGAGATCAGCCCGCCCGGATCAATTCCCACGCCGGTCCCCTCTGCGATCAAAGCTTCCAAAGGTTGCTCCTACACGGAGTTATAGGGTATCCCCAGCATAATCAGGGGAGTCCACTCCCCGTATACCCGGCCCAATATCGGATATGTACCGAAAACGCCATGGCTAACACTTGCCATTCATTCCGATGGGGGGAGAGTACTGTGGGATCACTCCGGACACCAGTCCGAAGAGCCTCAATCCGCCGGGGGTTATCGGTCGTTGCTGACCCTTCCAGCGATCACCGGTTCTACATTATTTGGAGATTCAAAAATGCGCGCTCGAAACATCATCCTGTCCACCATCACCGTCGCTGGCCTGTGCGCCGCCTCGGTATGGGCTGCAGAACCCATCGAAACGATCAGCCCTGATTTTCAGCGCGAGATCAACAACTCGCTCGCCGTTGTCGATTCCACGGTTCGCAGCATCAACCTGCAGAACCTGGACCGTGGCAACCTCGCGTTCTCGGTGCCCATCGACGGCGTCGACATCTCCATCGAAATGTGGCCGCACGACCTCCGGTCAGACGCCTACAAACTGATCGAGCAGCGCGAAGACGGCTCGTTCGTGGAAGTCCCCGCCTCACCCAACATCACCTACCGCGGCATCATCTCCGAGATCCCCGACGCCGTCGTCGCCGGTTCGGTCATCGACGACCAGCTCTACAGCATGATCGTCCTCCCCGACGGCTCACGCTTTTGGGTCGAACCCCTCTCGTCGCGTTTCGCCGGCATCGACCCCTCCCTCCATGCCGTCTACAGCCAGGACGATGTCCTCCCCTCCATGGGCATGTGCGCCGTTGTGGAAGAGCAAATCCAGAAGGCCGAAGCACAGTTCGTCGAAGCCGGACGCGGTTCCGGAGACTGCGGCGGACTCTGCGTCGCCGAGTTCGGCGCCGATGCCGACTTCGAGTTCTACCAGTCCCTCGGCAGTAACTCCACGGCCGTCGAAAACAGCATTACCAACATCATGAACAGCGTCAGCACGCTGTACGAAAATCAGGTCGGTATCGCCTACGAAGTCACCGGCATCATCGTCCGCACCGCTGAGCCTGACCCCTACTCTTCTACAAACCCGGATGTCCTCCTGCCCGCCTTCCGCTCGGAATGGCTGAACAATGTCGGCAACACCATCCCCCACGACATCGCGCAACTCTTCTCCGGCAAGAACTTCGATGGCTCCACCATCGGTCTCGCCTATGTCGGAACCGTCTGCACCAATTCCAAGTACGGCATTGTCGAGACGACCTGCTGCGGATCCTTCTCCTGCCGCACCGACCTCACCGCACACGAAGCAGGCCACAACTGGGGCAGCGGGCACCACAGCGGCTCAAACAGCACGATGAACCCCGGCCTCGTCTGCGCCAACAACTTCATCACCGCTTCACGAAACGCCATCACCAACTACCGCAACAGCATCACCTGCCTTGAGCCCGCCCCGCCCTTGAACGGCCCCGGCACCTTTAATCTGACCGCACCGTTCCCCGGCGAAACCGATGTGGTGCTCAACCCGGTCCTCCAGTGGTCCGCGTCTCAGGATGTCCAGTTCTACCGCATCTCCCTCGCCGACAACTCCGATTTCATCAACCCCAAGATCAACGAATTCGCGACCTCCCAGACCCAACTCGCGTCGCTCCCGCCGAACTTCCTCGACGAGAACACCGACTACTACTGGAAGGTCACGGCCTTCAACGCCGTCGGCCAGCGTTCCTCCGTCCCCGTCGTCTCCGTCTTCACCACCCTCGGCGAAGACCCCATCATCTGCGACGGTGATGCCAACGGCGACCTCTCCGTCGATCTGGCCGACTTGAACCTCGTCCTCGCCAACTTCGGCACCGATACCGACGAGGGCGATGTCAACGGCGATGAGACCGTCGATCTGGCCGACCTGAACATGGTCCTCGCCAACTTCGGAACCGTCTGCGAGTAAGCCTGCCAGACACCACCCACCGCTCCAAAGCAGCGCCCGGCACCCGCCGGGCGTTTTTCGTGCGCTGACATGTCCCACAACCCCAGATGTGCGACATGACCGCACCTCCAGCCGATGTTCTTATGATGCTGTCGGGGAGTGACACCGCCCCCCTCATCCCACGCGCTCACACAGGAGGAGCTAGGCCCATGCAATACGCGCTCATCGCCGGAGGAATCGCACTGGTCGTGCTGATCATCCTCGTCGTCCTCATCATCGGGATCTACAACAAACTGGTCGCGCTCAAAAACCGCTACCAGAACGCCTTCGCACAGATCGAGGTCCAGCTCAAACGACGCTACGACCTCATCCCGAACCTGGTCGAGACCGCCAAGGGCTACATGTCCCACGAACGGGAAACCCTCGAGGCCGTCGTCCAGGCCCGCAACCCGGCCGTCAGCGGCCTCCAGCAGGCCGCCGCAAACCCCGGCGACCCCAACGCCATGCAGCAACTCGCCGGCGCGGAAGGTGCGCTCGGCGGCGCGCTCAGCCGCCTCATGGCCGTCGTCGAATCCTACCCCGACCTCAAGGCCAACCAGAACATGATGTCGCTGCAGGAAGAGATCACGACCACCGAGAACAAGGTCGCCTTCAGCCGTCAGGCCTACAACGACTCGGTCACGATCTACAACAGTTACCGCCAGTCCTTCCCCCCGGTGGTCTTCGCGGGCTTCTTTGGACACGGTTCCGACGCCGCCCTCCTCGAGTTCGCCGACTCAGAGCAGATCAAGGACGCCCCCAAGGTCAGTTTCAACTGATCCCGCACGCGTATGGCACCTGACACCCTGCAAAGCGGTTTCGCCACCACGGACTTCTTCGGCCGGCAGGACGCGGCGCGCAAGCGCACGCGCCTGTTGGTGTGGCTCTACGCCACGGCCGTCATCCTGATCTGTTCCACGATCGGGGCCGGCGCGTGGATCGCCTACGCGATCAACACCGGCGGGGAAGGCCCACTCCCCGCACCGGTCGTCGCGATCATCGCGGCGATCATCACCGCCTTCGTCATCGGTGCCGGTTCGCTCTACCGCATCGCCCAACTCCGGGGCGGCGGCTCAGTCGTCGCGGGCGCGCTCGGCGGCAAACGCATCAGCGCCGACACCACCGACCCCGACGAACGACGCGTGCTCAATGTCGTCGAAGAGATGGCCATCGCCTCGGGTGTCCCCGTCCCCCCGGTCTACCTCCTCGACCAGGAGACCAGCATCAACGCCTTCGCGGCCGGCTACTCGCCCGGCGACGCCGTCATCGGTGTCACCCGCGGCTGCATCGCCGGACTCACCCGCGATGAACTCCAGGGCGTCATCGCCCACGAATTCAGCCACATCCTCAACGGCGACATGCGCCTCAACATCCGCATGATCGGGCTGATCAACGGCATCATCCTGCTCAGCCTCGCCGGCCACCTCCTATTCCGCTCGGCGCTCTACACGCCCCGCAGCCGCAGCAACAAAAACGACGGCTCGGCCACCATGGCGATCCTGGCGATCGGCTTGCTCCTGCTCATCGTCGGCAGCATCGGCTCGCTCATGGGCCGGATCATCCAGGCCGCCGTCAGCCGCCAGCGTGAGTACCTCGCCGATGCCGCGGCGGTCCAGTTCACCCGCAACCCCGAGGGCATCGGCAACGCCCTGCGCCGCCTCGGCGGCGCATCCGGGCAGGGACGCCTCAAATCCGCCCACGCCGAAGAAGCCAACCACATGCTCTTCGGCGAGGGCATCCGGTCCTCTTTCGGTTCGGCTCTTGCGTCGCACCCCCCGCTGCCGAAACGCATCAAAGCGGTCCTGCCGGGGTGGGACGGCACCATGCTCGAACCCGTCGTTGATGTCGCCCGGCAGGAGGTCGAGAAGTACGGAACTCCTGCCCAACGCATCGACCAGAAGATCGCTGAGAAGCGGGCGGCCGCAAACAAAGCTCAGGCCGCGCTCGAACTGCTCCCCCTGCTCGCCATGGCTGGCAACCCGACCCCGATGCATGTCGAGCACTCGCGACGCATCATCCAGGCGATTCCGCAACAACTCAAAGACGCCGCTCGCGATCCGTACGGCAGCCGCGCGGTCGTCTACGCCCTTCTGCTCGACGCCCGAGACCAGATCCGACGCAAACAACTGGATCACCTGCGTACCCACGGCGACGCACCGGTCGTTCACCTCGTGGAAGATCTCTCCAGAACGGCCGTCGGACTCGATCGCCACCTGCGGCTTCCGCTGCTCGATATGACCCTCGGCGCACTCGCCGAACTCTCCCCCCAGCAGCACGAACGCTTCCGCGCCAACCTGACCGCTCTGGTTGATGCCGACGAACACCTCGACCTCTTCGAGTGGGTCACGCTGAAACTCATTGAGCACCACCTCGACGAGCGCTTCCACCCCGAGAACCAGCCGACCACGCAGTACTACTCGCTCAACAAACTCGGCCCACAACTCAGCATGCTCCTCTCGGTCATGGCTTACGCCGGCCAACCGGATGATGATCTGGCCGCGGCGAAAGCGTTTGAACTCGCGTCGCGGATCTTGAAGGTGGACGGCCTAAACCTGCTCGCGAAAGACCGCTGCGATCTGGCTCCTCTCGAAGCCGCGCTGAACACGCTGCGGACCGTGGCGAATCGCCACAAGCGGGACATCCTGCAGGCCGTCGCCGTCTGTGCCGGTTCGGATCGGGTGATTACCGCCGATGAAGCGGAACTGCTCCGCGCGATCGGCGACATGCTGGGCGTGCCCACGCCCCCGCTGCTCCCCGGTCAGCGACTGGCCTGAGGCGCGAGCCCCAGCCACTCGGTCAGGTACGGCGCGGTGATCAGCACCGACGCCCCCGCGACGGCGATCGCCGCACCAAGGATCGCCCGGCGGTTCACATGCTCGCGGTACACGAGCGCCACCACCGGGAGGATCATCACCGGGCTGAGCGAACACAGGGTCTGCGCGATCCCGAGGGGGATGTGGTCCATGGCCGTCAGCGACATCCACACGCCGAGGTACGGCCCGACGATCGCCCCCATGACCGTGAAGGCGTAGCCCGCCCGCCGGGACCCGATGCGCTTGCGCCGAGCGGTGTGGCGGTTCTGCGAGTGCCGGTGCAACCAGTACGCCAGCACGATCGGCAGCATGAACAGCCCACCGAAGACCATACGGACATAGGTCGCGCCCTGCGGCCCAAGCTCGATCGCGACTTCCTCCAGCCCGTGGCCCATGCCCCGTTTCGAGAGCAGGAAACCGATGGCCTGGCAGATGGCTGCGATCAGGGCGAGCACGATGCCCCGTCGGGCGTGCGGGTTGTGCGTGAGGTCGGCCTTCCCCGCCGCGCTGCTGGGCGAGCGTTCGAGGATGACCCAGAAGATGCCCGCGAGCGTCATCGCGATGCCGAGCCCCGCGATCCAACCCAGCGGCTCCCCGAGCACCGACCAGCCGAGCACCGATGCCGCGATCGGCGAGGTGGTCATCATCAGCAAAGCCCGTCTTGGACCGATGTCGAGGAAAGCGGTGAAGAGCGCCTGGTCGCAGATGGTCAGCCCGAACAGCCCCGACAACGCGAGCGAGAGCAATTGAGCCTGGTGCATCCCGGGCCACCAACTCCCACTGAGAAGACGATAGGTGACCGCCAGCAGGACAATCGCCACGACGAGGCGCAGCGCATTGACCATCGTCGAGCCGATGCGTCGGCCGGCCGAGGTAAAGCACAACGAGGTCGCCACCCAGAGCGCCGAGGTCGCCAAGCCCGCGAGCCCGCCGATGATCGCATCGGTGTGCAGGGGCATCAGCGGAGCGGCGGCGACGAACATTGGGTGAGCTCCTGTCGGTGTATGATTCTGACGAGATCAGTCCACGCGGATGAACTCGTAACCGCCCGAGGTGGCTCCCCAGACCTGCTCGCCGTCGGCATCGAAGCCGCGGTCCCAGGTGACGAGTCGGTCGGGGGACACGGTCACTTCGCTGACTACATACGCGGCCCCGCGCAGCGTGCTCTGGCAGGTGCCGATGCCGGTCGAACCGGTGAAGGTGTTCGACGAGTCATCGAATTCCAGCGTGACCGCGCAACCGGTCAATTCCGTCAGGTCGTCCGGTGAGAGCGTGCCCTCGAACCTCTCCGGCGTGCGCCACCACCCGGCAAAGGCGAGCGGATCGCCGGGAAGCTCGTACACCGCGCTGATGAACTGGTTGTCCCCGGCTGCGCTGAGTCGGTACACACGCTGGCGGTACGGCCGGTTGAGTGCGGTCGCGGTCGCCTGCTCGACATACAGCCACACCGCATCGGTGTCACGATCGGGCCAGATCTCGACCATCTCGAGACGGATATCGAAGTAGTCGGGATCGTTCTCCGCCTGTGTCGCGCTGCTGAACGAGCCGGTCATGTCCGCGGCGAGGCGATCCAATCGCGATGTCCCGGTATCGTTCGAGGCCGGTGTGGGTGAAGACGAGGCGCAACCCCACAACGCACAGGTTGCGGCGAGCGTGGCGAGCAGGTGAGTCAGTTTCATGGGGACCTCCGGGAATGCGGTGATGGTATCACGCGTGCGCCGCAGGGCAGAAATCAGCGCCCGCGTTTGCGTTTGCGCGAGCGGCGCGGGTGCTTGGGTTTGCGGACTTTGTAGCGGGAGCGCTTGGGTTTGGGTTTGGGATAGGTGTTGTCGGAACGGTCGGAAGTTTCGGACCGCCCCCTCATCCGGTCCTGTGCTGAATCCGCACAGGACCACCTTCTCCCGCGGAGGGGAGAAGGAGGTGTGGGCATGTTTTTCTCTGGTGCTTGTGACCCATCGCTTGCGCGATTGGGCTCTAATCTCTTTTGCTGGCGGTTGGTTTTGGCGAGTCGTTTCTCGCGTTCGGCGGTGCGGCAGTGGATGAGGACCTGGTTCGCCGCCAGACGCTGGCGGTTGCGCTTGGTGGCTTCGAAGCGGTCCTGCTTCTCATTACCCGTCGGTTCGGGGTCGTCCATGAGGCGTTCAAGGGTTTCGAGGGCCTTGGTTTGCACGCGGATCATGGTGAGTTCGAGGCGCAGGCGCTCGAGTTCGATCTGGTGGCGGACGGCGGTGAGTTCGGAAGTCTCGATGGTGGCAGTGTCGGTGGCGGTGTCGGGTGTGGTGTGCATGGCAGCCTCCTTGGGTTGAAGTGGACTGCGGAAAAAGTGTGCAGCCCTCACCCTCAGGGGCGCGCGAGCCAGCGTGCGCGCGCAAATGCGGAGATGCGCGCACACCGTCGTGAGAATCCGTAGGAAATACGGGCAGAAAATTTTTTGAAATTGTCACATGCGCGCATTTTTGCCGAGGCCATTTTGCGCGCGCAAAGGGGGGCTTAAGCGATTTACTTTTCTGGTTTGCTGTGGGGAGTTTGGCAAGAAGACGCGCGTCTGCGCGGACGGATCAGCGTGGCCTGCGTCTCCGGCTTGGAGTGCGGTGCCCGGTTACGGGGTGCGTCGGTTGACCTTGTACTCCGAAACCAGCGGTGCGCCGGAGGCTTCGACGCCCAAGAGCACGAGCCAGTCGCGGACCTCGTGGTTGCACTGGTGGAGCACGGAGTACGAGGCTTCATCGGGGACGAAATCGAGGTCAAAATCCGGGTTGTACAGACTGCTTGAGTCCCCGCCGCCGGTTTCGAAGCGGGCATCGAGCAGAGCGAGCAGGTCGGTCGCGGCTTCGCGCTCGACGACGACGGGGAAGACCCGCTCCACCGACAGCGTGCGTTCGATGCGAGCGGCCGGCTCGATCGGTGCCTCGTCGGACGCGGGGCCAAGCCCCGAAAGGTCGCGCCGCCCGAGTGTGCCGCGGGTATTCCAGAGCAGGGCCTTGGCCCCGTTCCAGTGGGATTGCTGGGTATTCGCGTAGTAGACCCAGTCGCCGTAGGCGTATTCACGGAGCGTGGTGCGTCCGAGCGGATCGGTGTCCGGTTGATCGATGGGAAGCAGCACGCTGCTGTGCCGGCCGTAATCGACGATGTAGACCGTCACCGGGTCCGACACGGCCTGCGGTGGAGTCACATGGGTTGTGCAGCCGGACAGAGCGGAAGCGGCCAGGGCGATGAAGACGATGGCGGTGCGGGTGCTGAGCATGGCTTCACGATACACGCGATGATGGGGCGCGCGTGAGCCGGTGGCTCAAGGAAGGACGGATCGTGCGGATTGCTCTCTCCCTGCTCATCTGGATGGCGGTCTGCTCGGCGGTCTCCATGACTCAATATGGTCTCGACAAACGCTGGGCCAAGCTCGGCAAACGGCGCATTCCGGAGAAGACGCTGCTGCTGACCTGCCTGCTCGGAGGCTGGCCCGGGGCGTTGTTGGGCGGAAAGGTCTTTCGGCACAAGACGGTGAAGAAACCCTATCGGCAGATGTTCGTTCTTGCGGTGGTGGGCAATATGGCGCTCAATATTGGTGTGACTTGGGTTCTTTGGCCGCTGTCTTATGGATGAAATGAAGTTCTTGCTTGACTCGTCACCGTTGAGTGACCAGACTGCTCAATATTGATGAAACCAACCGCACCAGCCAATGACGTCGAAAGCGGTAAACCGGAGAAGAAATCCGAGCGTGCCCGGGATCGGGGTCGGACGGAACACCGGATGATTCGGGCAGTGGGCACGCTGCTCGCACGCGATGGTTTCCAGGGGATGGGCGTGAACGCGCTGGCTCGCGAAGCGGGCGTCGATAAGGTCCTGATTTATCGATATTTTGGCTCGTTGGACACGCTGATCGACCGCTATTGCATGGAGATCGACTTCTGGCCGACGGCGGACGAGTTGATCGGGTACGACGAGGCGCACGCGATGTCGCTGCCTGCGTGTCAGCGCATGGCGCTGATCATCAATAATCTGGGGCGCTCGCTCCGTCGGCGTCCGCTGACGCAGGAGATCGTCGCGTGGGAACTCGCGGCCCCAAGCGAGTTTTCGAAGCATCTCAACGCCGCCCGGAAGCGCGTGACGGCTGAGATCTTCCAGCGATTTTTTCCCGAGGTGAAGGTTCCAGCCGAAGGCCCGAGCAGCGACCCTTATCGCGAGACCTACTACCTGCTGGTGGCGGGTGTGGTTTTACTGATCGTGCGGAACCGGCACGACTTGCTGTTCGATCGGCGTGATTTGAACGACGACGAGCATTGGTCGGTGTTCGAGCAAACGGTGCTGCGGATGTGTGAGTCCCTCCCGGACCCGGGTGCATAACCCCTTGTATACGGGTATGTTGGAGCAATAAACATGGCATTTTTTCAAAAAAGTCACTGATTGGTGACCTTTCCTGAACCTGAACCGTCCTGAAAGCGAATAGTATTTCGCGGCGGGCCGTGGCCGAGTGAACGCCACTTGAGTAAAACGCTGTACCGGTGCTCAGACGCACCGACAAGCCGAGTCTCTTTCCTCCTACCGGCGGCTCAGCCGGTCGGTCCGGGCAACACCTCCTCCGTTGCCAGCACAGGCGTCTTTTTAAGCCGGTTCAACGGGCCGACCGGTCGCCGGTGTTTTTGGACTTTTGGTTTTTGGCGAGCTAGACGCTTAGAGCGGCAAACGCTCGATATGCACCACATCGTCTTCGTTGCCGAGCACCTGGTCGTATCCGGGGCTGCGGAGTTCGATCGCTTTGACTGAGCGTCCTTCGCGGACGAGGGTCATCGTGAACGGCTGATCCCACTGGTCGACCAGGGTTGACGCGTCGTAGTCCTCGATTTCGTCGAGTGATTCCGGGTAGGTTCCGCTCGCCAGTTCTTGCTGGACGACCATCAGGGCGACCTGACGGGCCTGCATCGTGATCCCGAGGTCTTCGGCGTCTTGCTTGGTTTCGCTCATTTTGCCCATGTAGCTGGATCCGCCCGGGCCGGTCTTGCCGAAGAGCAGCCACATGCCCAGGACGACGCCGATGAGGATGACGAGGAGGCCGATGCCTGCCCCCCCGGTTCGCGCGGTTCTGCCGATTCGTTGGTGGTTCATGCCAACATCCTACGGCATCAGGTACTTAGAGCGGTTTGCGGGATGGAAAAAGGCCGTTGGCGAGGAGAAGCCCGAAGACGAGCGAGACGGCGACCAGGAGCATGCTGGCGGCGGCGTCGACCCCTTCCACGGCACCGGTGCTGTCTTCGGTGAGGAAGGAGTACACGCCCCGGAGACCAAGTGAACCGGGGACGAGCAGGATCAGGCCGGGGAGGATCGTCACCGCGGCGGGCTGGTCCTTGATCCGAGACCAGATGTTGCTGGCCAGACCGACCGCCAGGGCCCCCACTGCGGCTCCGAGTTCGGGGCCGAACGCGAGGGCTCCCGCCTGGCCGCCGTAAAACCCGACCGCACCGGCGGCGAGGATGGGCAGATAATCGCGGGGTCTGGCCCGGAAGATGATGGTGAACGCGGCGGCGGCGACGGGGATCGCGATGGCCTTGGTCCACTCGGGGGGGATCGACGCGACTTCGACGCTGTGGATGCCGTGGGTGAGCAAGCCGCCAAGACGGAAACCGATCCCGATCCCGATGGCGAGCGCGACGAGGACCGCGATCGCGCCGATGAGGCGTGCGGAGCCCGAGACGAGGTTGAGGGTGCTGATCTCGCTGACGGCGACGGTGAGCGTCAGGCCGGGGATGAGCACGATGATGGCACTGAGGGCGACCGTGGTGGTGTCGAGTTGGAAGAAGTAGCGATCGGCGAGGACCGCGATCAGGGCGGCAGTGCTGCCCGCGAGGAAGTCGGCGACGCGGGCGCTGCGTTCGGACTTTTGGAAGCGGATGACGATCATGCCAACAACGATGCCGAGCAGGCCGGCAACGACGCTTTCGACCCAGGTGCCGGAGAAGAAGCGGGCGGCGCAGGCCGCGGCGACGCCGAAGCTGGCCATGATGATCCGGGTGCGGTAGAGCGGCTTGCTCGCGGCGATGATCGCGAGTTCGCGCCGACCGGCGGAGAGGGACATCTCGCGACGGGCGACCCATGAGGCGACTTCATCGACCGCGACAAGGCGTCCGAGGTCGGCCTCGGCTGGCTGGGTGCGACAGAGGGCCAGGCGTTGCTGGCCCGGCTCGCCGAGGGCGATGGTGAAGGAGGTCGGCGTGCTGAAGACATGGGCCTCGTAGCCGTGGGCCCGAGCGACCGCGCTGAGGATGGTTTCGAGGCGTCCGGCGGTGGTACCGGCGGCGTGGAGGGCCTCGCCGAGCATGACCATGAACGACAGGAGCACCCGCTCCCGACGCGGCGCGGGCTTTGAATTTTGGATCGGATTTTCGGTCACGCGGGAAGGGTAACACTGAGTCTGGAAATCGGCGCGGAGTGGCGAGGAAGGTCGGTAGGATGTTCGCGTGAGCAAGCCCTTTAGTCGATCCAATCGCTTCGATTTTGCGCCTGGCAAGGTGATCGGTGGCAAGTACACCGTGCAGAATAAGCTCGGCGGCGGCACCGAGGGCGAGGTGTACCGGGTGGTGGAGCGGGGTACGGACATCCACCGGGCGGTCAAGGTGTTCTATCCCAAGCGGGCCTCGACGGAGAAGGAACTGCGAGCCCACGCGACGCGGCTGCACCAACTCCGGCACTGCCCGGCGATCGTGCAGTACATCCACAGCACGAAGACCAAGGTCAAGAACCAGACCGTGATGTGCCTGGTCAGCGAATTGGTGGACGGAGAGCCGCTGGACCGCTTGCGACGGAGAAAGCCCGGCAAGCGGTTCGATCTGTTCGAGGCGATGCATGTGCTGCACGCGCTGGCGGTGGCGCTGGAGCCGATCCACAAGGCGAGGGCGTACCACGGCGACATCCACGCGGAGAATGTGCTCGTGCGTCGGTGCGGGATCGACTTCAATGTGCGTCTGCTGGACCTGTGGGACTGGGGGCGCTGGTCGAGGGTGCAGGTCGCCGAGGATGTGCGTCAGGCGATCATGGTGTTCCACGAAATGCTCGGCGGACGCGAGGCGTACGCCCTGTTGCCACCCGAGGCGAAGAACATCATCAAGGGGCTGCGCAAGGATCTTCTGAAGAAGGCGTTCCCGGATGCCCGCGCGCTGCGCGACCACCTCGAAACCTTCGAGTGGACGAGCCAGCCAGCGGAGTTGTGACAATCGGGGAGCGGTCTTAGGGCTTCACAGCCAGATCGCCGACCGGGGCGACCTGCCAGGCGATGTCGCGTCGATAGGTCTTGCCGACGAAGGAGATCTTTTCCGCGGCTTCGTTGGCCCGATCACGGGCTTCGGCGATGCTGGAGCCGGTGGCGACCACATTGAGCACGCGCCCGCCGTTGGTCTTGAGTTGGCCGTCGGCTCGGGTGGTTCCGGCGTGGAACACGGTGACGCCGGGGACCTTCTCGGCGTCATCGATGCCCTCGATCGGTACACCCTTCTGATAACTCAGGGGGTAGCCTCCCGAGGCGAGGACGACGCAGCACACGAATTTTTCATCGGGTTTGTCGTTGAAGCCGAAGTCGGAGGATTGGATCAGGTCGAGGCGCCCGGTGGCAGTGGCGTACAGCAGGCGGCCGAAATCGCCGGTGATGCGGCGCATCAGGCACTGGCACTCGGGGTCGCCGAATCGGACATTGAACTCGATGACTTTGGGCCCGGCGGGGGTGAGCATGAGTCCGACATAGAGGCAGCCGCGATACTGGATGTCCTCGCGTTTGAGGGCATCGAGGGTGGCGATCACGATGTCGCGGGCGACGATGTCGAGCTGCTCATTGGAGATGACCGGGGTTGGGCAGTAGGCCCCCATGCCGCCGGTGTTGGGGCCGGTGTCGCCCTCGCCGAGTCGCTTGTGGTCCTGACAGGGCTCGAGCAGGATGGCGTTCTGGCCGTCGATGAGGGCGAAGACGGAGGCTTCGGGGCCGGAGAGTTTTTCCTCGAGGAGGACACGCGATCCGGCATCGCCGAATTTCTTCTCCGAAAGCATCTCGCGGACCGCGGTCTCGGCTTCCCGACGAGACGAGGGAACGACAACACCTTTGCCCGCGGCGAGGCCGGCAGCCTTGACGACGGGGAGGACTTCGCGGGTGCGGATGTATTCGATCGCGCCTTGCTCGTCGATGAAGACGCGGGCTTCACCGGTGGGGATGGCGGCGGAGCGCATGAGTTGCTTGGCCCAGGCCTTGTCGGCTTCGAGTTGGGCGGCGGCCTGATTGGGGCCGAAGATCGCGACCTCGGGGCCGGGATCTTTCTGGAGGAATTTTTCGAGGGTGTCGACGAGACCCTGAGCGAGGGGGTCCTCGGGGCCGATGACGATGAGGTTGATGTTGTTGGCCCGGACGAACTGGACGACGCGATAGGCCTGTTTGATATTGAAGTCGAAGTCGAGCGGCTGGGCGATGGCCCGGATGCCGGGGTTGCCGCCGGGTTCACCGGGCTTTCCGGCGTGGGTGGAGTAGATCGCCTCGACGGATTTGGACTTCTTGAGGCGCCAGACGAGTGCGTGTTCCCGACCACCCCCACCGATGACGAGGGCTTTGATGCGGTCGGGGAGTGTGCGGCTGGAGCGTTTGGGCTTACCCATCAGGAGTCGTTTCCGTGTAGCTGGGGAGGGGGGAGCGGTGGCAAATAGAACGGCCCGCCGCGATGGTCGGTGAACGACCGCCTCGTGCGGGCCGGAAAGTCAGGGTGACAGGATTTGAACCTGCGACTTCGGCCACCCAAAGACCGCGCTCTACCAAGCTGAGCTACACCCTGAACAGAACCGGCGAACCGGGTCTGGTGGGGATGATAGCCGATTTGGAAGCGTTCCGGCCCCCATGTTGAGGTCTACTTGAGATCCTTGAAGACCTTGATGGCTTGATCCCGGGCTTTGGCGTGGTCCACGATGGGATCGGGGTAGTCCAGGTCTGAGAACAGGTCGCTGCCAGCCTTCTCGGAGGGGGCGTGGATCTGCTTGGCTGAGAGTCCATCGAGTTCGGGGACCCACTTGCGGATGAAGGTGCCATCGGGGTCGAACCGTTCGGACTGGCTGGTGGGGTTGAAGATGCGGAAGTACGGCTGGGCGTCGGTGCCGGTGGAGGCGGACCACTGCCAGCCGCCGTTGTTGGAAGCGAGATCTAAGTCGATGAGGCGAGAGGCGAAATAGGCCTCGCCTCTCCTCCAGTCGACGAGGAGGTCCTTGGTGAGGAAGGCGGCGGTGATCATGCGCAGGCGGTTGTGCATCCAGCCGGTGGCGTTGAGTTGGCGCATCGCGGCATCCACGATCGGGTAGCCGGTGCGACCCTCGCACCACGCCTCGAACGCCTGATCGTCGTCGTTCCACTTGATCCGTTCGGTTTCCTGCTTGAAGGCCCGGCTGCGGCTGACGCGTGGGAAGCCGACCAGGACGGACTTGTAGAACTCGCGCCAGATGAGTTCCTGGATCCAAACGACCACTCCCTTCTTGCCGGAGTCGATTTTGTTCTGGTTCGCGGCCAAGGCGGCGTGGAAGCACTGGCGGGGCGAGAGGACACCCGCCGCGAGGTAGGGTGAGAGCGAGGAGGTGCCGTCGAGGGAGGGGATGTCTCTGTGATCGGCGTAGTCCGCGAGGCGTCGATCAATGAAGGCCTTGAGGCGAGACGCGGCGTGTTTTTCGCCGGACGGCCAGCGGTCGGCGAGGTTCGGGTCGTTGAACCCACGGAGCGATTCGGGCAGGTCGTCGCTGGGGATGTCGAGTTCGGATTGCTTGCGGGGTCGGTCGAGGACGCCGGGCTGGTCGCCGTCTTTCCAGCGGGCGCAGAAGGATTTCTTGAACGGGGTGTAGACGCTGTAGGGCTTGTCCGCACCGGTGCGGATGGAGGCCGGGGGGTAGATGGTCTGATCGGTGAACTCATGGACGCCGAAACCGGCATCGGACGCGGCGGTGGCCACGGCCTCATCGCGGACGACTTCGTGGTGTTCGTATTCGCGGTTGAAGAAGAGGGCGTCGCACTTGCACTCGCGCATGAGTTTGATGATGGCGGTATCGAGGCCGGCGAAGGTCGGCTGCGTGATGATGCGGACCGGGATGTTCAGGGAAGCGAGCGAGTCGGTGAGGTCGCGCATGTTGCGGAGGACGAAGTCGGCCTTGGGATCTCCCCAGCCGAACTTGTCTTTCCACTGCTTCGGCGTGACGGTGAGCAGTGCGACCACGCCGTTGTCCGCGGATTTGGAGGCGCGGTGCAGAGCCGTGTTGTCGCGGGTGCGGAGATCGCTACGGAACCAAACGAGTGGACGCAAAGCGGACCTTTCGGGTCAGGACATGCTCATCTTCGAGGATGTCGAGTGGGACGGAGTTCTCTTTGCTGGCTGCGTTGAGTTCGTCGAGGATTCTCGATTCGCCGGGATGGGTGACCCGAAGTTTGCGTGGAGCGAGCACGGTGCAGGCTCGCTTGATCTCGCCAGAGAATGAGTGTGTGTTCTGGGGTGCATCGAGTGTGATATAGCGTACGCGGATGCCGCGGCTCTTGAGGTCTTGGGCGAAGCGGCGCATGGCGCTCAGGATGGGTGTGGCGTGCTGATTCGGAGACCGAGACTTCGCACCGCAACCTGAGACTTCGCTGTCGATTTCCATCATGAGGACGGCATCGAGTTCGGGATCGAGTTCGCTCAGAACGCGAGCGTTCGCGTCGAGTTGATCGCCGAGGATGAGCACAAGGTCGCGGACCGCACCGCTGATCCTGGCGCGGAGTTCAGACGGCTCTGCCATGTTCAGCTCCGAGGAGAATAAGCACGAGGAAGGCGCGCGCCGTCCATGCGGCGGTGCGCAGCCAGTTCGAACGGACGAGGAAGCGGATGCGTCGCGGGTCGTAGCCGTCCCGGGCGAGTTTCGCGTGAAGCGGGCCCTGGACGAGGCCCGTGGAAGCCCAGATGACGCCGAGGAGGATGGCACCGATCCAAACGGGCATGGATGCGGGTTCGCGAATGATCAGGAGGAGTGCTGAGGCGGCCTCGATGAGCATCAGGGAACCGACCAGCCATGTGATGCGGCGCATGTGCTCGGACTCGTAGGGCACAAAGGAGTCGGGAGGAATCCTGAGAAACAGTGGGTAGTGGACGACCTGGATGGTCCAGATCAGCCCGGCGAGCGACACGGTTGCCAGAGCGTGCACGAACAGGATCGGATCCGGGATGATCATGCACCGGGTTCCGTGACGACGGGCGATTCGGGACTGGGCGACGCTGCCGGTTCAGAGGGGACGACCCTGCGGATGGGGAGTTGGACTTCTCCCCAGCGACGGTTTCGCGGGATGCCGGGATCGTTGTACCCGAACGAGCGGGGTTCACCAGCGGACTTCCACTGCGGGTTGGCCTCAAGCCACTTGTGAAGGCGGAAGAGTTCAGCGCGAACACGGAGGAGGCTGTAATCACCGAGGAAGCCTGCGGAGAGAACGGTCACCGGTTCGGTGTCGATGATGAGGACGCTGTCGTTTTCTTCGTCGTTGCCGGTCGGGTGGAGGTCCGGGGTGCGGTAGAGAAAGGCCATGGTCCATTCGCTGAGGTCGCCCTTGCCGTCGGTGGACAGGCCGTTGTATTCCATTTCAACGGGAGCGGTCATGGCGATGCCGTTGGCCTGGATGTGACGGAACAATGGCCAGAAACTCGCGTTCTGGGCGAGGTCTGGATCGACTGATCCCGCGACGGTGACCTGGGCACGACGGACCGAGGGATAATGCTTGATGTCGATGGCACCGGGCGGAGTCGGGGCGGGATAGCCTTCGGGAAGTGGCGTGGTGATCGAGGCGTTTCCGGCGAAGTATGAGAAGCCGCGCTGCTCGACGGTGATATCAAGGTCGCCGGCGACTCGTGTGTTGGGCATCGCCTGCGCGGCTTTCTCTTCTGTCGATTCAGGAGTGACTGCTTGGGAAGTGGCCTGGGGTTTGTCCTCGCCGGTGTGCTGCGGCGCGGAACGGGCGGCAGGGACCGCCGCGACGGTGAGTCCGGCGATGGTCAGAACGAGGACGGGATAAGAGAAACGCTCACGCATGGAAGACTCCTTTTCGCAGCCTTTCGGTTGCGGGAGGGAGTTCGCTGGCTTTGGCGTGCTGGATTCACTTGTCGCGATTCTTTGCCCCCCCTGCTGCGAGCCTCCCGTTCGGGTCGCTCGCTCTCCCCCCGGATTCGGGAGGCCTATAGGGAACAACGCTGAGGCGTATGCCTCGTCGTCCCATCTTGGCGCGCGATGATTGGAGAGGATACTGCTGCCGGGGTGAGTCGAGGCCGAGTCAGTTGACCGCCTGGGCTTCAGGCGTCACACCCGAGTTCCCGGACGGATTCGGCGGAGGCGCGGCGCGTTGTGCCGGGAAACCGGCGTTGCTTTGGAGTTCCCGCGAGCGTCGGGCGCCTTCGGTGACATCGAGACGGGCGTTCTTGCCCGCGTAGTCGAGACCGAGTTGGTCACAGAGGAGCGAGGCGGTGATCTGGGAGGAGAGGAAGATGACGGGGAGTCCTGAGCCGGGGTGGGTGCCGCCACCGACCATCCAGACACCTTCGAAGCCTTCGAGTTTGTGTTGGGGGCGTTTGTGGAGCATCTGGCCGAGGTTGTGGGCGAGGTTGAAGGTGGCGCCGAACTGGATGTTCATGCCCCGCCAGTCTTCGGGGTTGAGGGTGTGTTCGACTTCGATGCGGGACTCGATGTTGGTGATGCCGAAGCGGCGTTCGAGTTGCTCGAGGCACTGGGTGCGGGCCTGGTGCTGGCGCTCGGTCCAGCGAGCGACACCCGCGCGATCGCTGACCTGCAGGTTTGGAGTGGGCATGAGGACATAGAGCGACGACTTGCCTGCGGGCGCGAGCGAGGGGTCGATGGGCGAGGGGTTGTGGACATAGACCGAGGGGTCTTCGCTGAGCTCGCCGACGGAGGAGATGTTGGCGAGGTTTTCCTGGTACTTGCGGCTGATGTAGATGGTGTGGTGAGGGAGATCGACTTCGCCGTCCAGTCCGAGATACATCATGTAGGTGGAGCAGGAATAGCGTCGGTTTTGCAGGTCGATGTCGGAGTACGGCGAGTGGGCACGGGCTCGGATGGTGCCAGGGATGAGGTTCTGGAGTGCCCAGGCGGCGTCGGCGTTGATGACGATCTGGTCGTGGGTGTGGCGCTCGCCTCGGACGACGACGCCACTGGCACGGGGAGATTCGTTCTCGAAAGTGAGGCGTTCGACGGGTGCATCGGTGAGGATTTCGACACCGAGTTCGCGGCAGCGGGTGGCCATCGCGTCAATGAGGGCGTTGCAGCCGCCCTTGGGGTGCCAGATGCCGTACTCGTACTCGATGAAGGGCAGGATGGTGAAGAGTGAGGGGCAGTCGTAGGGTGACATGCCGAGGTACTTGCTCTGGAAACTGACGGCGAGCTGGACGGCGGGGTGGTCGAAATACTTGGTGAGCAAGCCGTGCACGGTGAGGTGCGGCTTGATGTGCAGGGCGGCCTTCATCGCATCGGGTCGGATGAGTTCGAAGATGTTGCGGATCGGTCGGCGCAGGATGGGTTCGGCGGCGGCGAGTTTGGCGCGGTTGTCGCGGATGAACCGGGGGAAGGCCTCGGCGTCGGCCTTGGAGACCTCGCCGATGCGCCGGGCCATTTCGGCGATGTCCTGCGTGGCGTCGATGACGGTCGGGGTCTCGGAATCTCGGTCGCCAACGATGAGGCGGTACATGGGGTCGAGGGGCATCAGTTCGGCGTAATCGTGGAGGTCTGCGCCGGTGGCCTTGAAGATCTCCTCAAGCACATACGGCATGAGGAAGAAGGTCGGGCCCATGTCGAAGTGGTACTCATCTCCGTTGGGAGCGGTCTTGGTGATGCGGCTGGTGCGCCCGCCGAGAACGGGTTGGGCCTCGTAGATACGGACCTTTGCCCCCGAAGCGGCGAGGAGCATGGCGGCGGCGAGACCGCCGGGGCCTGCGCCGACGATGGCGACGGTCTTCTCGGTGCTGGCGGTGTTCTGGGGCAAGGCGGAGTCCCTCAATCGAGTACGGGTCGTAGCGGGGACAGGATAGGACCGTTGGTGTGGTGAAGTGGTCCGAATGGTCGACGGATCTATACTCGCGGCGATGAATGAGCCAAGTGTGACGCGGAACAGCCTTGAACACGAGTCGGGCGGGGTCTGGGCCTCGATGGCTGTTCGCGAGCGCGTGCGCTGGGTGCGGGGGCTGCGCGGGCGTCTGTTTGACGCGATGGATGAACTCGCGGGGCTGATGGCGGACGAGATCGGCAAGGCGGCACATGAGGCTATCACTGGGGATGTGCTGCCTCTGCTCGCGGCGTGCCGATGGCATGAGCGGTACGCGGCGCGACTGCTCAGGGATCGGAAGCCGCTCGGGCGACCGATCTGGATGTTCGGGCAGCGTCATCGGCTGGTGAGCGTGGCGCTGGGTCATGTGGGGATCATCGCGACCTGGAATTATCCGGTGCAGTTGCTGGGTATCCAGATGGTGCAGGCGCTGGTGGCGGGGAACCGGGTGACGGTGAAGCCGAGCGAGCGGACGCCGCGCACGCAGGGGAGGCTGATTGAGTTGGCGTCGATCGGGCTGCCGGAGGGAACGCTGAGGGCGTATGACGCTGACCGTGAAGCTGGTGCTCGCATGCTGGACGATGAGCGGTTCGACCATGTGGTGTTCACCGGTTCGACGGCGGTTGGGCGGTCGATCGCGAAGAGACTGGCCGAGTCGCTGACGCCGAGCACGCTGGAGTTGTCGGGGCGGGACTCGGTGCTGGTGCTGGACGATGCGGATGTGGCGTTGGCGGCGGAACGGATCTGGAACCTCGTGGTGATGAACACCGGGCAGACCTGCATGGCGACGCGTCGGGTGCTGGCTCATGAAGCGGTGTACGAACGGTTGTGCGAGGCGATCCGGGAGCATGCTCCGGGTGATGGTCGGGTGCTCGCTGATGGGGCCATGGCGGAGCGGGTCCGCAGACTCCGTGAGGATGCGGCGGACGCGGGGGCGGAGTTGGTTCCTGCCTGTGATGTCTCGGAGGATGATCGCGTGATGCCGACCATTGCGTTGGGGGTGGCGGCTGAATCGGAACTGGTTCGCGGCGATCACTTTGGACCGCTGGCGGGCGTGGTGAAGTGTGAGAGCGAGGCGGACATGCTTCGGATTCATCGCGCGTGTTCGCAGCATCTGGCGACCTCGGTGTTCAGCGCGAGTCGGGAGCGGGTGTTGGGGCTGGCGGCGGTTCTGGGGGCGGGGACGGTGGTCCACAATGATGTGGTGCTGCCGACGGCGCACCCGGGGGTTTCGATTCAGGGACACCGGGACAGTGGCTGGGGTGCCTCGCGGGGCGAGGAGGGATTGAGGGCGATGTCGCGACGGGTGCACCTGGCCAGCGTGCCAAAAAAACTGCGAGCACCCGCGGGGGAACCGGGCCAAAAACAGATGAAACAACTGCATACGGCCATGAAATGGCTGTATGGCGGCGGAACACGGTCGTGACGCGTACAATCTCCTGATCCTGATAGGACGCGGATAGGGGCGACACGCCTCCACCTCTTTCGCCAAATGAATAGGAAACAGCACGACATGCACAGCACGACCTCCACTTCCAACGATTCACGCCGCGTCGTCGTGATCGGGGGCGGGCTGGCTGGGTTGTCGGCATCGGTCGAATTGCTGACGCGTGGTTTCCGTGTGACGCTGGTCGAAAAGAACGAGCATCTCGGCGGCAAGATGAATGTGTTGCAGGAGAAGGGCTTCTCGTTCGACATGGGCCCGACGATCCTGACGCTCCCGGCGGTGGTGCGCGGGATCATCCAGCGGAGCGGTCGGAAGGTCGAGGACTACATCGATCTGGTCCGTCTGGACCCGCAGTGGCGGTGTTTCTTCGAGGACGGGACGGTGGTTGATCTGCTCGAGGATGTCGATGCGATGGCGCGATCGATTGATGAGCAGTTCCCCGGTTCTCGGGGGGGCAGTGGCTACCGCCGGTTCCTGGAGCATGCGCGACGGATGTTCCGGCTCTCCGAATCTGTGTTCTTCTACAAGGACCTCGGGGATGTGAAGGATCTGATGTTCAACCCGCCGAAGAACCGGCCAGAGGGGTTGATGGGCGATGTGCTGGCGATGCGGATGCATTCGACCGTGGGCGCAACGGTTGAGAAGCACATTCCAGAGAAGCACATCCGGCAGTTGTGCGAGCATTTCCTGCAGTATGTTGGGTCTTCGCCGTTTCTCTCGCCGGCGATCCTGACGCTGATCGCCGCGGCGCAGACGGACCAGGGGTGTTGGTACTCGATGGGCGGCACGCGGAGTGTGGCGGGTGCGCTCGAGCGGATCATCCGCGAGCACGAAGAGCAGGGCCACGCCGAGGTCATCACGGGGCACGCGGTTTCGCGGATTTCGCGTTCGGGGAACCGGGTGACCGGTGTTGTGCTGGACGACGGGCGCGAGATTGCGGCCGACTGTGTGGTCTCGAACTGCGATGTGCAGCGGACTTATCGCGATCTGTTGGGTGACGACGCGGCGAGCGGTGAGCAGAAGAAGATCCGCGGGAAGTACGAACCGGCGTGCTCGGGTGTGGTGTTCTACCTCGGGCTCGACAAGCAGTACGACCATCTCGCGCACCACGATTTCCTGTTCAGCAGTTCATCGGAGAGCGAGTTCGGGGACATCTATCGCAAGGGTGTTCCGGCTGAAGATCCGACGCTGTACCTGTGCGTGCCGTCGCGGACTGATCCGGAGCAGGCGCCGGAGGGTTGTGAGGCGCTGTATGTGCTGATCCACACCCCCTACCTGAGGGATGGCCAGGATTGGGGAGCGTTGGGTGATGGGAAGTTGCTGGACCGGTACCGCCCGATCGTGATGAACAAACTCAAAACTTGCGGCGGGATGCCTGATATCGAGGATCACATCGTGGTGGAACGGCATCT
Source organism: Phycisphaerales bacterium JB050 (assembly GCA_043101125.1). Lineage (GTDB taxonomy): Bacteria > Planctomycetota > Phycisphaerae > Phycisphaerales > UBA1924 > JANSXG01. Next base: position 32,208 of record JBICHT010000156.1, read on the forward strand.
GACGCCGAACATGATTGACGCGATGTACAACGCCGAGGGTGGGGCGATCTATGGTCTTGCCTCGCACGGCAAGCTGAAGGGCGGATTCAAGCCGCGCAATACCTCTCGTGTGTACGAGAATCTTTATCTCGCTGGTGGATCTGCGAACCCCGGTCCGGGTGTTCCGATGGTGCTGATGAGTGGCGTGACGACGGCGCGAGCCGTCTGTCGTGACTGCGGCATCGACACACCAGACGAGGAATTCACTGCAGACAACACCAAGCAGTCCTGGGAGGTTGAGCCGCGTGTCTTTGGAGCGCCGCCGATCAACCGAGATGCCACCTCTGTCGGAGTAACTGTATGACCCATACCGCTGACGATTCCCCCACTACGCCTCTCGTTCCGATCATCGATTCCAACACTCGCGTCGCAACCGATCGGTTGGTGCTGCTGCCCGCCACGGCGAAGATTGCGCGAGCCGACGCGGATGGTTCCGATGATTTCGGTTCGATGCTCGGGGTGGTGGTGCCCAAGTCGTGGCCTCCGGAATTGTTCGGCGAGCACCGGGAGCAGTTGGCGAAGATTCTTGAAGAGCGTCCGACCGAGAGCGGGTGGTGGAGTTGGTACATCACTTACTCGATCGAAGGGTTGCCTGCGGGGACGCTGGTCGGAAGCGTCGGGTTCTCGGGGCCGCCGGATGCCAGCGGGCATGTGCAGATCGGGTACGCGATCCTGAAGGACTACCGTGGGCAGGGCTTCGCGACGGAGTCGTTGGGTGGGCTGATCGACTGGGCGTTTGAGAACACGAGCGTGCAGCGGATCAGCGGCGAGACCTTTGTGGATATGCCGGTCTCGATCTCCGTGATGACCCGCAACGGCATGACGCACACCGGCGAAGGGTCCGAACCGGGTACGGTTCGGTACGAGATCACTCGTCGCCAATGGGAGGCGTGAACAACGGCGGACAGTTTGAGACGGAGATCGCACCGGAGGGAACTATCCTTCCGGACCGGTATTCTGCGCGGGTCTTCGGACTGTTCTCAGGATCGGTCCGGCGGATGTTTCGCAGGAGTTTTCACGGGGTTCATCTCGATCCGGGATCGGTCGAGGTGCTGGAGGCGCTGAACCAGCATCGTGGACCGGCCATCGTGCTCGGGAACCACCCGGGTTGGTGGGATCCGCTGGTCGCCGTGCTGTTGACGAGGCGATACTTGCCGGATCGGCCGATGCTCGCGGCGATGGATCGGACCGAACTGGAGCGATTCGGGATTCTGAGGCGGCTGGGCATCTTTGGGATCGACCCGGACGACGCGGGGTCGTTGCCAGCGCAAGTGGAATTTCTGGCTCGGCGTTTCGCGGAGCGACCGAATGCGACCTTCTGGATCACGCCGCAGGGTGAGTTCACGGATGTTCGCGAAGAGATTCGCTTGCGTCCCGGCGCGGCCGCGGTGGCGGCACGGATCGATCCGACCCCGATGGTTGCGGCGTTGGCCATGGACTACTGCTTCTGGAACGATCGGCAGCCCGAGGTTTGTTTGCGAGTGATGCCGGTGGAGGGGAAGGCACGCTTTGGTGTTCGGCTCTCCACGACGGACTGGATGCGGGCGATGACCGGCGCGATGCGAGAGAACCAGCGGATGCTCACCGAGCGCGTGCTTCGGAGAAATCCGGAGGAGTGGGTCGCGGTGATCCCGCCTCGCAAGCACCAGCGGACCAATCCGATCTACGATCTCTGGCTGCGGGTTCGCGGGCGGTCTGGAGGACTGCGAACCAGGCGCGAGGGCATGCTGCGCTGAACGCAGTCGGAGGGAGGTGCCGACGGATGATCTGGGGTTTGGAACTGATCGGAGTGATCGGCGCGGCGATCGCCCTCGGTGCTTTTGTGATGACGGTCTGCAACCTGAAGCGCCTGCCGATTCCGGCGCGGGTTGGTGGGTCGCGGTCTGGTCGGCGTTTGTGCGTTGGCATACCGGCACGGAACGAGGCGGAGAATATCGAGGCGTGCGTGCGTTCAGTCCTCGGAGGCGGCGTCGAGGATGTGCGCGTGCTGGTGTACGACGATCAGTCCGACGACGGGACGACCGACATCGTGAGCCGACTCGCGACCGAGGATCACCGTGTCGAGGTCGTGCCGACCGAGGCGATGCCGTCGGGTTGGTGCGGCAAACAGCACGGGTGTTGGCGGATTGCCACGCACGCCATGGCGTGTTGCGGGCTGAGTGAGCGTGACTGGTTGCTGTTCATTGATGCCGATGTACGGATCGAACCGGACGGGCTGAGACGAACGCTCGTGCACGCGGATTCGATCGATCGCGACGGAAAACTCGGCGTTCTCTCGACTTTCCCTCGCCAGATCACGCGTTCGCTCGGAGAGACGCTTCTGGTGACGGCGATCTTCTTCGTGCTCCTGAGTTATCTCCCGTTCGGGCGGATGCGCCGCACGCTCTCGCCCGCGGCGTCTGCGGGGTGCGGGCAGTACATGCTGATTCGTTGCGATTGCTATGAGGCGTTCGGTGGTCACGAGGCGATCAAGGACTCGATGCACGACGGGGTGCGGTTGCCGCGACTGGCCCGACGCTCGGGATTCCGGACGGATCTGTTCGATGGTGCGGATGTGGCGCGGTGCCGTATGTACAACGGGTTCGGGCAGGCGTGGCGCGGGTTTGCCAAGAACGCGTACGAGGGGCTGGGGTCTTTGGGGTTGCTGGTGTTCCTGACGGTGCTGCATGTGGTCGGGCATATCGCCCCGCCGATCGTGTTTCCCCTGGCGGTGCTGGTGAGCATTGGTGCATCGGATCCGACGTGGATTGCGATCGTCGCGTCGGGGAGCGCGGTGCTGCTTGGGATCGGGCAACGACTGATGATCGCGGTTCGCGAGCGGCACTCGCTCAGCGCGGCTCCGCTTCACAGCGTGAGCGTGGCGCTGATGACGGCGGTGCAATGGTGGAGTTGGTATCTGGACCGGACCGGAAGACGGAGTTGGCGTGGTCGCACGCTCGGCGAGGCGGGTACGACCTAGCCTCGGCTCAGGGCGGTTTCGATGGCGCGGGGGAGCAGGGTGTGGAACTCGTCTGCGGCGACGCGGTTGGAAAGATCGCTCGCGGTCGATCGCGTGGATGTTTCCATGGCGGATTGGATGGCGGCTTGAAGGTGCTCTTTGAATGTGAGTGCGTTGCGCTGCTTCGGCGAGATCACGGAGGCCACGCCGAGGCGGCGCAGACGGCGTGCGTTGTCGGGCTGGTCATGGGTGAAGGGAATGGCGACAGAGGGCACGCCGGCACGCAGAACTGAGGCGGTGGTCCCGATGCCTCCGTGATGGATGACGAGGTCGGCGTGGGGAAAGAGTGCGTCGTGCGGGGCGTAGGGTGCGGCGAGGATGCCCCGGGAGGTGAGTTCGTCGGCGTGCGGCTGGCTGCCGGTGAGGATGAGGGGCGTCAGGTGGAGTTCGGTGGCCACCATGAGAAATGACTCGACCAGGTCACGCCCAAGATGGGCGGCGGTGGTGCCGAGCGACCAGACGGCGAGGCGGCCGCCGCTCGCTCTCGTTGCGTTGATTGCGGCAGCGAGTTCGGGGGCGAGGGCATTGGAACGAGTGGGCGGTGCGGGGAAGCCGACGATCGAGGTTGTCGCGGGATCGTCCGACGCCGGTCCGCGGAAGTGTGGTGACCACAGGCCGAGGTTCAAGGTGTCGCTGAACTGGGCGTGGAGCATCGTGCGGCGCTGCGGCGGAAGCCCGAGTTCGTTGCGCACGGCGTTGATCGCGGGGTCGATTGAGCGGTCGATCACCCTGCCGGCGATGGTTGTGCCGAGGCGGATCGTCCACTTCGGGTACCGGTCGCGATCGGGCATGCCTGGGTACAGGTTCGGGTCTTCGATGCTGGGCCAGGACGAGGGCGCGACGGCGCCCATGATCCACGGGATGTCGCGTTCCTGGGCAACCCACGGCAGGCCGAAACTGATGTGGTGGCCGATGATCGCGTCTGGTTTGAAATCGGCGGACACGCGCCGGGCATCCCGGACGAGTTGAAGCGTTCGGGGGATGACCAGTTCGCGGAGCATGCGGACGGAGCCGCGTTTCGGGTCGAGCCACTCGGGGTGGGAGGCGATGGCCTCGGCGTTCCACGGCTCTCCGGTGGGCGTCGCGGAGAGGGCGTATTCCGATTCGGCGATGGCGCACCAGCCCGGATCGAGGAGCGCGACGACCTCGTGCCCGGCGTGGCTGAGCGCCTGGCCAACGGACAGCAGCGGGCGGACATCGCCCGCTGATCCGAAACTCGAGAGCAGGAAGCGCATGCGCGGAGGGTCGGGTTCAGTTGTCCGGCTCGCGGAGTTTGGCGAGCACGCTGAAGTCTTCGAGGGTTGAGGTGTCCTGTCCTGCTCGTTCTTCTCCGGAGGCGATGTCGCGGAGGAGGCGTCGCATGATCTTGCCGGATCGTGTTTTGGGCAGGGCGTCAGCGAAGCGGACCATATCGGGTTTGGCGATCGCGCCGATCTCGTTGGCGACATGGGCGATGAGGGTCTGCTTGAGTTTTTCGCCGTCTTCGTGCGACTTGGGATGGTGGTGGCTTTCGAGCGTGACGAATGCGGCGATGCCGGTCCCTTTGATTTCGTGCGGCATGCCGACGACGGCGGCTTCGACGACGGCCTCGTGTGAGACGAGCGCGGACTCGACCTCCATTGTGCCGAGGCGGTGGCCGGAGACATTGATGACATCATCGATGCGTCCCATGATCCAGAAGTAGCCGTCCTCGTCTTTGCGTGCGCCGTCTCCTGCGGTGTAGAAGCCTTTGATGGTGGTCCAGTAGGTGTCGATGAAGCGTTGGCGATCGCCGTGGATGCCTCGGAGCATTGATGGCCATGGTTTGCGAATGACGAGGAGGCCACCTGTGTTGGTCGGGTCCTCTTTGCCGTCGGTATCGACGATGGCGACATCGATGCCGAAGAAGGGGAGTGTGCAGGAACCGGGCTTGGTCGGTGTGACGCCTGGCAGAGGGGTGACCATGTGTCCGCCGGTTTCGGTCTGCCAGTAGGTGTCGACGATGGGGCAGATGCCGCGACCGATCTTCTCGCGGTACCACATCCAGGCCTCGGGGTTGATGGGTTCGCCGACGGTGCCGAGGACCTGGAGCGAGGAGAGGTCGTGCTTTTCGGGGTGCTCGTCCCCCCACTTCATGAAGGCGCGGATGGCGGTTGGCGCGGTGTAGAACTGGGTGACCTTGTGGCGTTCGACGATGTCCCAGAAGCGGTTTTCTGCGGGGAAGTTCGGTGCGCCTTCGTACATGAGCGTGGGGACGCGGTTGGGAAGGACGCCGTAGAGGATGTAACTGTGTCCGGTGATCCAGCCGATGTCGGCGGTGCACCAATAGACCTGGCCTTCGTCGGGGATGAGGTTGAAGGTGTATTTGCTGGTGAGGTAGGTGTGAACCATGTACCCACCGATGGTGTGGACGATGCCTTTGGGTTTTCCGGTCGATCCGGAGGTGTAGAGCAGGAAGGCCATGTCTTCGGAATCGAGCGGCTCGCAGGGGCAGTCCGCGCTGGCCTTGTCCATGTGCTCGGTCCATGAGCGGTCGAGTTCACCCCATGTGATGTCGTTGCGGCAGCGCTCGACGCAGAAGACATGCTCGACGATGGAATGGTTCTGCTCTTTGAGCATGTCGATGGCTTCGTCGACATTCTGCTTGAGCGGGACGACCTTGCCGCGGCGCCAGGAACCGTCGCAGGTGACGATGATCTTCGACTGAGCGTCGAGGACGCGGTCAACGATGGCGTGCGCGCTGAAGCCGCCGAAGATCACGGAGTGGACCGCGCCAATGCGGGCGCAGGCGAGGACCGCGACCGCGAGTTCGGGGACCATGCCCATGTAGATGGTGACGACATCGCCCTTGGAGACGCCGGCCTCGCGCAGGACATTGGCGAACTTGGCGGTCTGCTGCTGGAGTTCGGCGTAGGAGATGCGTTTGACCTCGGGGCCGGAGTCGCCGACGGGCTCGCCTTCCCAGATGATGGCGGTCTCATCAGCGTGTCCGGAATCGACCTGCCGATCGACGCAGTTGTAGCAGAGGTTGGTCTTGCCGCCGATGAACCATTTGGCATCGGGAGCCTCGAACTCGACGACCTTGCTCCACTTCTCGAACCAGTGCAGTTCGGATGCGACCTCGGCGTAGAACGCGTCGGGGTCGTTGATCGACCGGTCGTACATGGCGCGGTATTCATCCATGGACGAGATCAGCCATCTTGGTGCGCCGACGCTTTCAGCGCTGGGCGGGTCGAACTTGCGGTTTTCGTGGAGGATTGATTCGATCGAGTTGCTGCTCATGGTCTCGCACTCTCCTGTGGGCGTGAGAAAACAAATGGGTACGGAGAATCTAACGCCCGGAGGGCATCGACGCAGCAGGGTTTAACCCGCATTCTCCTTCCGCTGGGGGTGGTTCTCTTCTCCCTGTTGGTACGGGGGAACCTGCATCTCGTGGGCTTCGCCAGCGCCCTTGGGCACGCGGATGTCCTCGATGAGGTCCTGGATGTGCTTCGGGGGCGGTGGAGTCAGGCGTGAGACGATCAGCGAAACGGTGAAGTTGATGAGCATGCCGATCGTGCCGATGCCCTCGGGGCTGATCCCGAGAAGCCAATCCGCCCGTTCACCACCGCCGAACTTGAAGTACCAGATGTAGATAGCGGTGAAGCCGATGCCGCTGATCATGCCGGCGATGGCGCCCTCGCGGTTCATCTTCTTGTCGAAGATGCCCATGATGATGACCGGGAAGAAGCTTGAGGCCGCGAGGCCGAACGCAAGGGCGACGACTTCGGCGACGAAACCCGGAGGGAAGATGCCGAGCAGCCCGGCCAGGAAGACACCGAAGCCCGCGGCGATGCGGGCCACCCAGAGTTCGTTCTTTTCCGAGATGTTCGGGGTCAAGACCTTCTTGCATAGATCGTGGCTGAACGCGGTGGAGATGACCAGGAGGAGCCCCGCGGCAGTCGACAGTGCCGCGGCCAAGCCGCCCGCGGCGACGAGCGCGATGACCCAGTTCGGGAGTTGGGCGATTTCGGGGTTCGCGAGCACCATGATGTCGCGGTCGATGTACAACTCGTTGTCGCCTTCGGCCGATGCGTTTTTGAGTCGACGCTCACCCGAAGGGCCGATCAGCGAAGCGTAGTTTCCGGCGTCCACATCGGCTTGTGCGACGAAATCGGGTTTGCCCTGGAACGCGTCGCCCTTGCGGTATTGGATCTGGCCGTCACCGTTTTTGTCGGCCCAGGCGAGGAGACCGGTGCCCTCCCACTTCTTGAACCAGTCTGGAATGGTCTTCGCGCCATCCGGGGCGGAGTCTGCATCGTAATACGCGTTGTTTGTGGCGTTGATGAGGTTGGTGCGCCCGAATGCGCCGATGGCGGGTGCGGCGGTGTAGAGGATGGCGATGAACAGGAGTGCCCAGAAGGCGCTCATGCGCGCATCGCGGACCTTGGGAACCGTATAGAAGCGGATAATGACATGGGGGAGCCCCGCGGTGCCGACCATGAGCGCGAGCGTGATCGCGAAGACATCAAAGTAGCCTTTGGCGCCGGAACTGGATATCCATTTCTCTGGTGGAGCGGTGTAGGCGGTGAAGCCGAGTTCTTCGTTCAACCCGTCGAGTTTGCTGAGCAGGCTCACGCTTTCGCCCTGGGCCATCTCAGAACCGACGCTCCCGCCGAGATCGCTGACGAATCCCAATTGCGGCACGGGGTTATTGGTGAGCATGATCGAGATGAACACCGCCGGGACCATGAACGCGAAGATGAGGACGCAGTACTGGGCGACCTGGGTATAGGTGATGCCCTTCATGCCGCCGAGCACGGCGTAGAAGAACACGATGCCCATGCCGATGATCACCCCGAGGTTGATATCAACTTCAAGGAATCGACTGAACACCACGCCGACGCCTCGCATCTGGCCTGCGACATAGGTGAAACTGACGAAGATGGCGCAGACGACCGCGACGATGCGAGCCGTCTGGGAGTAGTACCGATCGCCGACGAAGTCAGGAACGGTGAACTTGCCGAACTTGCGGAGGTACGGCGCGAGCAGGAGCGCGAGCAGCACATAGCCGCCGGTCCACCCCATGAGGTACACCGAGCCGAAGTAGCCAGCGAAGGAGATGATCCCGGCCATCGAGATGAACGAGGCGGCGCTCATCCAGTCGGCCCCGGTGGCCATGCCGTTGGCGAGGGGATGGACCCCTTTGCCCGCGACATAGAACTCACCGGTTGTACCGGCCCGCGACCAGATCGCGATCCCGATATAGAGCGCGAAACTGACTCCGACGATGATGAAGGTCCAGGTCTGCACATCCATGACGGAGCTCCTGTGTTTAGTCTTCGCGGAAGCCGTAGCGACGATCGAGACGGTTCATGACGACCACATACACGGCGATGAGGATGACGAAGACATAGATCGAGCCCTGCTGGGCGAACCAGAAGCCCAAGGGTGCTCCTCCGATCCTGAATGTGTTGAGGGGTTCGACGAGGAGGATGCCGAAGCCGTAGGAAACCAAGGCCCAGATCGAGAGGAGGAAAACCAGCCAGCGGATGTTGGCCCGCCAATACTGGTTCGCGTTCGACCGACCCGAATCACTCCCGTGGGACTGATCTGATGCCATCGCTGTTCCCTTTCCGAATTGTCTGGCCTGCGGAGTGCCTGCCTTGCTTAACCGTTTTACTTGACGGTTCTCTGTCGGCACAAGAAAAAACCGAGGATTTTCTCGATTTTCCTCGGGCGTTTTTCCATCGAGCCAACAGGATTCAGGTGTGATTCACAACTGGAAGGGGTAAATATTCCCTAAACCGAGGAGTTGTGTGAGTTCATCGAGAGCGGTTCTGCCTTCGGCGAGGAGTTGTGGATCGGCGAGATCCAGGGGATTGAGTTCGTCGCGATAGTGGCGACCGACCCAGTCCACGAGCGACTCGTACAGTTGTTCCGTGAGCAGCACCGATGCCGAAAGCCGAGCCAATTCGGCATCGTTGAGGACGACGCGCAGGCGCAGGCACGCGGGCCCCCCACCGTTGCGCATGCTCTGGCGGACATTCATGTACGCGATCTCGTTGATCGGGTTCTGCGCTGCGACGATCGATTCGAGCGTCGCGCGGACGCCGTCGTGTTCCTTGCACTCGATCGGGGTGACGAAGAGCATACTTCCGTCGGGCTTGGTGACGAGTTGCGAGTTGAACAAGTAGGTGTTGACCGCGTCCTCGAGCGAGACCTGATCCTCGGTGACGCAGATTGGGATCAATTCGGTGCCGAGTGCCTCCATTCGTCTGCTGAGTTCGGCGATGACTTCGTCGTTTCCGACGAAGGCGCGCTCGTGGTACATCAGCACATTCTGGTTTCCGACGGAGATCACATCGTTGTGAAACACGCCGGCGTCGATCGCCTCGGGGTGCTGCTGGGCGTAGACGATTCGATCGGGATGGAGGCCGTGAGAGCGTGCGATCGCGCGGCTGGCCTCGTAGGTTTGGCGGGCACGGAAGCGTTTGGGGAGTGGCTGAGGCGATCCGGCCGCGGCGTTCGCATCGATGGTGTAATTGCCGAACACGAAGAACTCGATGCCCGGTTCAGAGTGGTCCTTGGCGAGGCGGGTATGGTTCGCGGCCCCCTCGTCGGCGAAATTTGTGATTGTGGGGTGCGGGTCTTGGAAACTGAAGAACCCCTCGTCGTTTATGATCGAGCGATGGATGCGTCCGGTGGTGGGTGCTTGGATCTTGCGGTGGTTTTG
>JBICHT010000157.1:0-38466 GCA_043101125.1 Phycisphaerales bacterium JB050
GGAGAGGGGGAGGGAGAACGGCGACGGGTCTTGGGGCGGTTCTTTGGCTTCTTCATGCGGGTATGATGCGCACGGCTTTTGTTTGGGTCAAGGGTTTTGTTTGGTTTTTTTGCGGGCGGCTGGCGGGGTGGAACTGGTCGCGGGTTGGTGGGATGGATTGGCCGGGTGCTGGGGACCCGGCGCTTGCGCGTGCGGGTTCTGATCCCATCCGCACTTTGATGGTCGGAAGGTTCGGGGCGCCCCCTCATCCGTCCGCTGCGCGGCCACCTTCTCCCGCGCCTCCCGGCCAGGGGAGAAGGGGGTTGGGGGTCGCTGCGGGCTTTACACTTGTGGCATGCCCCCCGCTCTTGTTTGGACGAGTGATCGATCGGTTCGGGTTGGGTCTGAGGACCCGGCGGGGTTGTTTTGTGCGCTGCGGGGAGCGGGGGCTCCGGGGGTGGTGGATCTGACTCCGGGGTTTGGGGGGGTGTTGGTGGAGGTCGATCCGCTTCGGGTGGATGTCGGGCGGTTGGAGGAGGTGGTTCGGCGGTGCGTGTCGAGTGCCGCGGAGCGGGAAGAGCCCCGGCGGGAGCACGCGATCGAGGTGTGTTATGAGGGGGTGTTTGCGCCGGATCTGGGTGCGCTGGCGGAACGGGCGGGGATGAGTGTGGAGCGGGTGATCGAGTTGCACTCGTCGGCGGAGTATCGGGTGGAGGTGATCGGGTTCTCGCCGGGGTTCGGGTATCTGAGCGGGCTGGCGCCGGAACTTCGCGCGGCGCGGCTGGATTCGCCTCGGACGCGGGTTCCGGCGGGGAGTGTGGGGATCGCGGGTGAGCACACGGGGGTGTATCCGCAGGCGACGCCGGGCGGGTGGAACCTGATCGGGCGGACGCCGCGGGTGATGTTTGATGGTACGCGGGAGGAGGCGGCGCTCTTGGCGGTGGGTGATGTGGTGCGGTTCGTGCCGATCGATGCGGCGCGGTTCGAGGAATTGGAACGGGAAGTGCGCGGATGAACAGTGTGCGGATCGAGCATCCGGGGTTGGTGTCGAGCGTGCAGGATCTCGGGCGGCGGGGTCACAGCGCAATGGGTGTGGGGCCGGCGGGGGCGGCGGATGCGCTGTCTCTGCGGATCGGGAATCGGCTGGTGGGGAACGAGGAGCACCGCGCGGCGATCGAGATGACGCTGACGGGTGCGCGGGTGCGGTTCGGTCGGGATGCGCTGGTGTGCCTGGTGGGTGCGGATGCGCCTGAGGCGCGGATCGAGCATGGTGGTGTGTCGCGAGTGCTGGAGGGGTGGACGCCGACGCCGGTTGGCGCGGGGGCGGTGATGTCGGTCGGGGCGATCGGGGGTGGTTGTCGCGTTTTACTGTGTGTAGATGGCGGGGTGGCGACGGAGCCGGTGCTGGGGAGTCGATCGGCGCATCTTGCGAGCGGGGTTGGGGGGTGTGCGCTGAAGGCGGGGGATGAGTTGGCGTTGGGTGGGGCGCGTGTGGGGTTGCAGACGGGTCGGCCGAGCGGTGAGGTGCTGAGTCGGGTGCGCGAGCATCTTGCGAGGCGGACGCTGCGGATCGTGGAGGGTGCGCAGCACGGGTGGTTCAGCGAGGGAGCGCGCCGGGCGATTGTGGAGCGGGAGTTCGTGGTGAGCGATCGGTCGGACCGGACGGGGGTTCGGCTGGAGGGGGAGGCGATCGAGGTTCCGGAGCGGTCGATGCAATCGGAGGGGGTGGTGACGGGGGCGATCCAGTTGGCGCACGGCGGGCTGCCGATTGTATTGCTGGTGGACCGTCCGGCGACGGGCGGGTATCCGGTGATGGGGTGTGTGATCGGGGCGGACTTGCCGGCGTTGGGGCAGGTGCGGCCGCGTGATCGGGTGCGGTTTGAGTGGATTGATCGGGAGCGTGCGGTGGAGTTGCTGCGCGAGCAGGAGCGGTTGATCGGAGAGGTGCCGGTGGCGCGAGCATCGGGGTATGTGCGGAGCGGAATGTCATGAAGTGGATCGATCTGAACTGCGACATCGGCGAAGCGACGGATGCGGATGGGATCGCGCGTGAGGCGGAGTTGGTGGGTTTGGTGAGTCGCGTGAACATCGCGTGTGGCGGGCACGCGGGCGATGCCGAGTCGATGCGTCGGACGGTTCTGCTCGCTCTTGAGGCGGGGTGTGCGATCGGGGCGCACCCGTCGTACCCGGACCGGGAGCATTTCGGGCGGAAGAGCGTGGCGATGGATGCGCTGGCGCTGGAGGGTGAACTGCGGAGGCAGATCGAGCGGCTGGCGGAGATTGCGGAGGTGTGCGGCGGCGTGGTCGGGCATGTGAAGGCGCACGGTGCGCTGTATCACGATTGCGCGCGAGATGAAGAGGTCGCGGGCGCGCTCGCGAGGGCCGCGGGCGCGGAGTGGCTGCTGGTCGGTGGTGCTGGGACGGCGTCGTTGGGACACTGGCGGGCGATGGGTCGCGGATGCATGGCGGAGGCGTTTGCGGATCGGGTGTACGAGGTGGATGGGCGGTTGCGGGCGCGGACAGAGGAGCGGGCGGTGATCATGGAACCGGGGGACGCCGCAGCGCAGGCGGTGGGGATTGCGCGGGATGGCAGGGTGCAGGCGCACGATGGGACGGTGATTGAGGTCGAGGCGGGGACGATCTGTGTGCACGGGGACACGCCGGGGGCGGTGGAGATGGCGAAAGCGGTGCGAGAGGCGATGGAAGGGGCGGGGATTGGGATTGGACGCGCGTGAGGGGAGCGGATCGGGCACAATGGCGGCGAAGGAGGCCGAAGTGCCCACGATCCTGCTGCATGCTGCTGAAGACCGCGAATTGATTGAGGCGGACATTCAGCCGCTGTTCGGCGATCGCCTGACGCAACCGGTGGTGTTCGACATGGCCCGGCTGCCGCAGGTCGAGGACGGTTCGACGATTGTTTGTTACTTGAGTGATGCGAACCTGCGTTTGCTGCTGCCGGTGGCTGCGGAGCGGTGCTGGCGGCTGGGGTTGCTTCCTCACCCGGAGATGAAGAGCGCGCGGGCGGGGTTTGGGATCGCCTCGAAGATGGCGGACGCGGTGGAGGATGTGCTGAAGGACGAGGGTGAGGAGCAGGTGGACATCCTGCGCTGCAACGGAGCGACGGTGTTGAACTCGCTGGTGATCGGTGATCCGTTGGCGAGCGCGCCGGTGATGAACTCGGGGGACGGGATCGGGGCGCGCCTGAAGCGTCTGCGCCGGATGCTGCATTTTCTGCTGCACACGCCGCCGATCCGGTGCAAGATGGAGACGGCGAAGGGGCAGAAATTAGAGACGGCGGCGCTGGGGATCGTGGTGGTGGAGCACGGGCGGAGCGCGGTGTTGAGCCGTCGAGTGCTTGAGGACTCTGCGCTGGCGGATGGGATGCTGCACTGCTTGATCTATGCACCGCGGAGCATCCTGATGATGCTGTGGTTTGTGGTGCGCTCGGCGGTGACGCGGAAGTCCTCATCGGGCAAGGCCACGCCGAGCTTTGTGGGGCACATCAAAACGGAGTCGCTGACGATCGAGACGATGCGCCCGGTGAAGGCGAGCGCGGACGGCGAGGCGTTGGAGGACTCGCGGTTCGAGTTAACGGTGATGAAGGGCGCGTTGCTGCTGATCCCGGGTCGGCATCTGGATATCGAGGCGGCCGCGACGGACCCGAAGGAGGTGTTCAAGCCGGGCGGGGTGCCGACGGGGGATATTCTGGAGTCGCTGAAGGACAAGCATCTGCCGTGGATCAACCGAGCGACGCCGGAAGAGTTCCGCGAGTTGTTTCAGGTGCTGCGGAAGAATGCGAAGCCGTCGGAGTCGTACATCGTGTTGATGGTGCTGGCGACGATGCTGGCGACCTTGGGACTGTTTGCGGACTCACCGCCGGTGATCATCGGGGCGATGATTCTTGCGCCGATGATGGGGCCGATCGTGGCGATGTCGATGGGTGTGCTGCGGACGACCGAGCCCGCGTTGTTGCGGGACAGCGCGAAGTCATTGGCGATCGGGGTGCTGCTGGCGATCGGGTGTACGGTGGTGCTGACGGTGCTGACGCCGTTGCGATCGGTGAACAGCGAGATCGCGGCGCGGCTGAACCCGACGGTGTTGGACATGGGCGTGGCGATGGTGTCGGGGATGGCCGGGGTGTACGCGCACGCGCGGGCGGAGATCGCCAAGAGTCTGGCGGGGGTGGCGATCGCGGTCGCGCTGGTGCCGCCGCTGGCGGTGACGGGGATCGGGCTGGGATGGGGTGATGCGGATGTGTTTCTGGGTGCGGGTCTGCTTTTTCTGACGAACCTGGCGGGGATGACGCTCGCCGCGGCGGGGACATTCCTGATCATGGGCTATAGCCCGTTCACCTATTCGCGGCGGGGCGTGCTGGTGATGGTGGCGTTTGTGCTGCTGGTGACGGCGTTGCTGGTGCCGAGTTTTTCGCGGATGGTGGATGATCACAACATCCAGCTGGCGCTGGACGGCTGGGAATCGCCCAGTGGTGTGATCGTGCGAGAAGTGAAGATCACGCACACGGAGCCGATCGGGCTGTCGGTGCAGTTGATCGACTCGAGCCCGATCGGCATGGAGCGGCTGGATGAGATCAAGGGGGAGATCGAGGAGCGGCTGGGTCGGAAGGTGAAGTTGGAGGCGCAGTTGGGGGTTTTGCGGCGGTAGGCGTGATCAGCCGCTGGAGGCCAGATCGTGGAACGCGTCGCCTCTGATCTCGTACGACAGGATTGACGGGTCGTGGATGGCGCCGAGGCGTTGGTAGAAGCGTTCGGCGGCGGTGTTGCCGGCTTTGACTTCCCAGAGCATGGCGTGGCAGTCGCGTTCCTTGGCGAGGGCGGCGAGGAGGGCCATGGCGCGGGCGCCGAAGCCGCGGCTGCGGTGCTCGGGGCGGATGACGATGTCTTCGAGGCAGAGGACGCGCTGACCGGAGAAGGTGGGGACGCGCTCGAAGAACCAGGCGTGACCGATCGGGGTGTGGTCGCCCGTGCTGTGTTCGGTGTTGAGGAAGATGCGGCATTCGGCGGTGGCGCGTTCGCCGAAGAGGGCGGCGTTGATGTCGTGGGGTGTGGAGGAGACCGCGCCGGGGCGGCCTTCGGCCTCGGCGAGGGTTTCGAGGTTGGCGAGGATGAATTCGGCGTCCCTGGGGGTGGCCGGGCGCATGGTGAGTTTGTGTTGGCTGCTGGTTGGTGTGGGTTGGCTCAAGAGCGGCTCCTTCGCGGTTGTCACCTGGCAGGCTTTAGGGGGAGATCATTGCGTGGACCCGCGGAAGAGGCGGCGGACCGCGTCGGTCAGGTCTTTGAGGGGCACGAGCGAGGTTTCGGGTTTGTCGAGCGTGCCACCGATTTCGACGGCGGCGGCGTTGGACTGGGCGGCGCGGATCATGCGGTCGATGGACGAGAAAAATGACTGGGAGTTGACCGCGATCGGACGAGCGGAGCCGACGGCGATGCCCTCGATGGGGCTGCGTTGGAGGCTGAAGATGTTCTGGATACGCAGGCTGGCGAGGATGTTGGTGCCGCGGTTGAAGTAATCGAGGCGGGAGATCTCGAGCGTGCTGCCTTCGAGCCGGATGGTGGCCTGGCCTTCGCCGTTGGGTTCGGTCCTGCCGAGGTCGTGGCTCAGGGCGTTGTACACTTGGGTGATGCCGGGCAGGGCGACCAGGTCTGACTCGGTGAGTTCGAGGGTCGCGCGCCCGAAGAGTCGGTGCGGCGGGGTGAGTGATCCGCCCACGGTCCACTCGCCGCTGACGCGCCCGGGCATGGGCCGGTCTTCGAGGTTGGCGGCGCTTGCGATCTGCTGGAGATCGAGGTCGGTGATGAACACATGGCCGAACATGGCGATTTCGCCGTCGTGATCGGAGGCGCGGGCGTAGAGGTCGATCGAGCCGTCGGCGGCGATGAGTTTGGCCTGCTCGATTTCGGCGCGCCCCCGGCCGAAGTACATGCGGCTGGTCAGGTCGGGCTCTGCTGTGTTGTCGTCGCCGAGGGTGAAGTTTGCGAAGCGGGCTTCGGTGAAGTGCGCCTCGATGCGGAGTTCGAGGGGGAGGGCGGCGCGTGGGTCCTGGGTGGGACGGATGTCGAGCGTACCGATCGAAGTGCCGCTGAATTTGTCGAGTTGGGGCCAGAGGGTGATGGCTTCGGCAAAGTCGAAGCGGTCCCACTCGATGTGGAGGCTCGCGCGGTTCCAGAAGTCAGGGCTGAGCGGGATCAGCCCGTTGCCGACGACCGAGCCGCCGAGGGAACTCCCGGTCAGGGATTCGATGTGGAGGTCGCGACCCTCGATCGATGACTGGATTTCCATCGTGGCGCCTGGTTTATCGTGGTAGCGCAGATCCATCGCGAGGTTCGCGGTCCCGGTGGCCCCGAGCGGTGAGAGGTGGACATCGAGGTCGGCGTTCGCGTCGGTCGTCACTTCAACAGCGTGGTCGGCCAGGGCGAGCGGCCAGTCTTCGAGTTTGAACACCGCGTGGAATCGGTCGGGGTGGTCGAGGTTCATGAGTGCTTCGCCGCGCAGGGTTCCCTCGGCGTTGCGGAGGGTGATCTCTGGGAGGCTGAGTTCGCTGCTGCCGGCGATGAGTGTGCCCGCGCCGTCGATGAGCGCGAGGTCGGCGGCGTTGACCCCGGTCGCGCTCCATGTGCCGGAGGCGATGGTGCGTGCGGGGTCTTCGAGGGGGATGCTCGCGGCGAGGTCGGCCGTGGCGGTACCGGTCAGGGCGACTGGGATGCCGAGGACCTGAGCGACGCGTTCGAGGGCGATGTCGTGACCGGAGAAGAAGACTTTGGCTTCAGAATCGCCGGTGCTGTACGCGCCTCGGGCTCGGATGGTGCCACCCATGAGTTCGAACGGGTTGATGGTGAGGGCGAGCGATTCGCGGCTCGCGGAGCCGGTGAATTCGGAGGCGATGGTGTTGAGTGAGCGGTTTCTGTAGGTGGGCTCAATGACCGATGCCGAGCCTGCGAACTCGATGGCGAGCGGTTGGAGCGTGCCGGTCACGGTGGCGTGGGCCGTGGAGGATGGCGCGATGAGGGATTCGCCCAGGGCGAGATCGTTTCGCTGGGCGCTGAGTGCGAAGTTGGCGGCGAGGTCGGCGAGCGTGAGGTGGCCGTGCGCGGTCACGGCGATGCCTTCGGCGGTGGCGGAGAGGGATTCGAGGACGGCCTGATCGGGGTTGCCGTTCGCGCGAGCAGCGATGGTGAGGGGCGGGAGATCTGGGAAGGCGGAGAGGGTGAGGGGCGGGTGGTAGTCGTTGGCTTCGATGGTCGCGCGCCAGTCGAGCGATGTGGTGTCGGCTCGGGCGACCAGCGAGAGGGGCTGTCGTTGCGGATCGGTGTCGGGAATGGTGACTCGGGCCTCGGTGATGACCGACCCCTTGATGATGGCGCTTGCGTCGAGACCGGCCAGATTGGCGTTCGCCTGAGCGGAATGGAATGTTGCGCGGGTGAATCGTGTGGATGCGGTGATCTGTTGATCCGGATCGCCTTCTGCGGTGAGATCAAAGGCGAGGTCCCAGGTTCCCTGGGTGGCGCGTCCGGTTGTGTTCACGGTGGCCGCGGCACTCAGTGTGCCGAGTGGTGAGATGCTGAGTTGGGCCTCAAGCGTGCCTTCGTGTTGCACGGGGTCGTCGAGGAGTTGCGTTGCGTTGCCCCGCCAGACGAGTTCGGCGGATCCGGTCGAGTCTGGGAACGACCAGGTGCCGTCGCATTCGAAGTCGGCGTAGCCGTCTGCGTGCCCGACGATGTTGGTCGCGGTGATGGCGTTGAGGTTGGCGTTGATTGTGCCGCCGGAGATGCGGAGGCGTTCGATCTGGTTGCGATGGATGACGAGATTCGATGGGGTGGCGGTGAGCTCTGTCCCGATCAGTTCGGCGCCGATGGAACCGGACGCGGTGATTTCTCCGGCGTGAAGGGTGTCCACGGTGAGCGAGCCGGCCAGTGAACCGGAGCGGATGTTGCCGCGCCATGTTCCTGAGGCGTCGAGGGGTTCGGGCAATCCCTGGACGAAGGGCTCGATGAGCGGGCGGACCCGGTCGAGATCGAATGCGAGGCGGTGATCCCAGCCGCTGGAGGGAGCGAGCCGGCCGGTGAGGGCGATGTGGTTCTGAAGGGAGAGCGCGAAACTCCAGGCCTGGGCGCCGTCGGGGGCTCCGGTGATGGTGATGGTGAAGGGTGTGTACTGGAGTTCTCGTCCGTCGGGTAGGTTCACCTCGACCGACGCCCGTTCGATGCGGAGGCGAGGCAGTTCGGGCGCTGAAGTCGGCTTGGGGTTGATCTCGCGATCGAGGGAGAGCGAGATGATCTCTGCGGCCTCGATGATGTTCCACTGTTCGGCGTCTGTGGTTTCGAGAGTGATGACCGGATCGACGAGTCGCACATCGCTGAGGCCGAGCGATCGCGTGAGCGCGAGGATCACGAGAGCGTTGTGACGAACTCGGACGCGTCGGACCGTGACGAACGGATCGGCTTCGAGGGGCAGGCCGATCTCGAGGTCATGGAGGACGGAGTGCCCTGTCCAAGAGACCTCGAGCGATGAAGCCTCGACGCGCAGTCCGGTCTTCTCGCGGAGGGTGTCGAGCACGATCTGGCGTGGGAGGTCGCTGCGCAGGATGAGATGCGCGGTGATCACCACGGCGATCAGGAGGATCACGAGTCCGACGAAGATTCGGATGATCCAGCGTTTCATGGCTGTGAGGCGGTGGGATCGGTCGTCGGTATGTTGCCGACCGTGCGTGGGCCGAAGCCGAAGATCCACCAGTCGTCGCGCGTGGTCCGACCGATGAAGGGGCCCGAGGAGGCGACGACCTCGCCGGTGTCGGCCCAGTACGCGACGAAGGCGACGGACGCGACGCCGACCTGGTTGGTGTTCTTCAGGAGGGCGAGTTCGGGGGTGGAGACTGGGGTGGAGACCGAGGTGTTGTCGCCGTCGTCACCCGCGCTGAGGACCAGCGAGGGGAGACCGAGCAGATAGTCGGAGCGGTCGATGCCGACGCCGCCGCTGCGGACCTCGAGGATGATCTGGGCGGTGAGGCGCTCGGGCATGAGTTGGACACCGCCCATGAGCAAGCGATGGCGGAGTTCACCCAAGACGAAGGCGGACTCCGCGGCGGCGAAGTATTGGTCGTCGACGAAGACGCGTCGGCCCCGGAGGTTTTCGATGGAGAGTTGCGATACGGCCAGTGCCGCGGCCTGAGAGAGCAGGAATTGCTCGGTGGCGGTGCGTGCCGGGTCGGTCACGCGGATGGAACTGGTGCAGCCGGGAGCGAAGGCACCGGTGGCGGTCAGAAGCGAGACCAGGATGAATCGACTGGGATCGGGCACCATGGCATGGTAGCGTCACGGCTTGGAAAAGTCGGGAGCAATCCCGAAACGGGGTTTGAACCTCGTTCCGAGTGAACGGTATGGAATGAGCCGGATCAACACCCCACAGGAGACCTCCCCAATGAAGAGCGTGCGAATGAAACTGGCGATTCTGACCGGCTCGATGGTGTTGGGCTGGGCGAGCACCAGCGCGGCGGATGTGTCGTTCGAGGTCGTGATCCCGGAGGGGATGGAGTCGTACTCGGGGCGGGTGTATGTGGCACTGGCCCCGGCGGGTGGTCGCGGCGAGCCGCGTCAGGCGATGCACGGGTGGTTCAACCCGCCGCCGGTGTTCGCGGTGGATGTGGCGGATGCCAAGGCGGGCGATGTGGTGGTGATCGGCGCGGATGCGCTGGGTCACCCGGTGACGACGGATGAACTCGAGCCGGGCGAATGGAGTGCGCAGGCGGTGCTGCGGATCAACCCGGACTCGCCGAAGGCGGGAACGGGCGCGGGGGATCGGTATTCGGCGGTGACGACGATCAGCGTGCCGCGTGATGAGGCGGCGCGCGAGGCGATGGAGGCGGTGCGTCTGGTTCCGAGCGAGGTGGTGCAGGGGACGGCGTTCAACGAGAGCCCGCGCGTGCGGTTGCTGGAGTTTCGGAGCGAGTTGCTGAGCGCCTTTC
The DNA here is from genome assembly GCA_043101125.1 of Phycisphaerales bacterium JB050. Classification (GTDB taxonomy): domain Bacteria; phylum Planctomycetota; class Phycisphaerae; order Phycisphaerales; family UBA1924; genus JANSXG01. The sequence continues at coordinate 9,956 of JBICHT010000157.1, forward strand.
ATGGCCGGGACTACATGGTGCGCGCGGGGATCGTGGTGCCCGAGGGGTTTGATGAACGGTCCGATGATGCGCGGTACCCGGTGGTGGTGGATATCCCGGGCTTCGGCGGGACGCATCGCGGGGCGGCGCGGATGGGACGGATGATTGACCGGGTGTACGACGGCGACATCCTGTGGGTGGTGCCGGACCCGTCGTGCTACCGGGGGCACAGCGTGTTTGCGGACTCGGCGACGAACGGGCCTTGGGGCGCGATGCTGGTTGAGGAGATGATGCCCCGGATTGATGAAGAGTTCGGCGGCGCGGGGCCGGAGCACCGGTACGCGACGGGCGTGAGTTCGGGCGGGTGGTCGAGCCTGTGGTTGCAGATCACCTACCCGGATCGGTTCGCCGGCTGCTGGAGCCATGTGCCGGACCCGGTGGACTTCCGGGATTTTCAGCAGATCGATCTTTACCAGCCCGGTGAGAATATGTATGTGGATGGCGATGGCAACGAGCGTGGGCTGGCGCGCCGCGGCGGCGAGATCATGCTGACCTATCGCGAGTTCGTTGCGCGCGAGGAGGTGCTCGGGCCGGGTGGGCAGATCCACTCGTTCGAGGCCGTGTTTAGCCCGCGCCTGGACAGCGGTGAGCCGCTGCTTATCTTCGACCGGGAGACGGGCGAGGTGGATATCGAGGCGGTGCAGACCTGGAAGCCGTACGACATCCGCCTGAAGCTCGAAGAGAGCTGGCAGCGCGAGATGCGGAGCATGGCCGGGAAGATCCATGTCTACGCGGGCGAGGTGGACACCTTTTATCTGGAGGGCGCGGTCGAACTTCTTAAGGCCATGGCCGAGCGGATGGGGATCGATGCGGAGATCGAGGTGATTGAGGGGATGGGTCACTCGCTGCACCGGGAGGGGATGATGGACATGCTGGAGACGATGAAGGAGCGGTGGGAAGCGCGGGGGGAGTAATTGGGTGACGAGCATTGGGTCGCCGGATGCTGGGGACCCTGAGCTCGCGCTCAGGGTTCTTATCCCAACCGATCAACGCTTCGCGCTGCGGGTATCATCCCGCCCCATGCCCCCACTTTTGACTGCCCGGAATATCTCGAAGCACTTTGCCACCCGTTTGCTGTTCTCTGGGGTCTCCCTGCAGGTCGATGAGCGGGAGCGGATTGCGCTGATCGGGCCGAACGGGGCCGGGAAGAGCACGCTGGTGAAGATTCTGGCCGGGCTGGAGGAGGCGGAGGACGGGGAGATTTTGCCTCGTCGGGGGCTGATCGCGGCGTATGTGGAGCAGGCGGACCGCTTCGACGAGGGGGCGACGGTGCACTCGGCGGTGGTGGATGCGCTGGCGGAGGCCGCGGCGGCGGGGAAACTGGCGCATCTGCACGACACGCACGAGTTTGAGATCGCGGCGGACATGACGATCTACCGGGTCGGGCTGGGGGACCTGATGGAGACGGAGTGCTCGAAATTGTCGGGCGGGCAGCGCAAGCGCCTGTCGATCGCGCGGGGTCTCGCGATGGAGCCGGACCTGCTGATGCTGGACGAGCCGACGAACCACCTGGATGTTGAGGGGATCGACTGGCTGGAGGAAGTGCTGAGCACCGGAGACTTCGCCTCGATCGTGGTGACGCACGACCGGGCGTTCCTGGAGCAGACGGCGACGCGGATCGTGGAGTTGTCGCGGGCGTACCCGGACGGGACCTTCTCGGTGAAGGGGAACTACGGCGAGTTCCTGAAGCGCAAGACGGAGTTTCTGGAGGCGCAGGCCGAGCACGAGCGGTCGCTGAGCAACCAGGTGCGGGACGACCTGCGCTGGTTGTCGCGCGGGGCGAAGGCGAGAAGGACCAAGAGCAAGAGCCGCATCGATGCGAGTTACCAGCGGATGGACCAACTCGCGGAATTGCGGATGCGCAACGCGACGCAGAAGTCGGCGCGGATCGACTTCGAGGCGACCGGGCGCGAGACGCAGAAGTTGCTGCTCGGGCGCGGGCTGCGGAAGGCGTACGGCGAGAAGGTGCTGTTTGAGAACCTGGACATCCTGCTGACGCCGGGGTCGATCCTCGGGCTGATGGGGCCGAACGGCTCGGGCAAGAGCACGCTGATCCGGATGCTGATGGGCGATCTCGAGAGCGATCCGCCGACGGCGCAGATGCTCAAGGATGATGAGGATGTGAAGCGGTCGCTGCCCAAGAGCACGCCGGAACTCGGCACGATCAGTCGCGCGGACAAGTTGCGGATCGTGCTGTTCAGCCAGCACCGGACGGAGTTGGACCCGGACAAGACGCTGGGAGAGACGCTGTCGCCGAGCGACGGGGTGGTGTATCGCGGGCGGATGCTGCACATCGCGACCTGGGCGGAGATGTTCCTGTTCACGAAGGCGCAGCTGCGCACGCCGATCAAGAATTTGTCGGGTGGCGAGCAGGCGCGGGTGCACATCGCCAAGTTGATGCTGGAGCCAGCGAATGTGCTGATCCTGGACGAGCCGACGAACGATCTGGACCTGGCATCGCTGGAGGTGCTGGAGGAGAGTCTGGAGGAGTTCCCGGGCGCGATCGTGCTGGTGACGCACGACCGGGCGATGCTGGACCGGCTGGCGACGAAGGTGCTCGCGCTGGACGGGGAGGGCGGGTCGCGGTACTTCGCGGACTACCAGCAGTGGCACGCGATCACGCGGGCGGAGGAGAAGGCCAAGGCGAAGGCGGCGAAGAGCGGCGGCGGGAAAGCGAGCGCGGCGCCCGAACCGAAGCCGGAACCGAAGCCGGAAGCGAAGGCAGAGTTAAAAGCAGAGGCGGCTCCGAAGAAGAAACTGACCTTCACCGAGAAGCACGAGTTGGACCACATGGAGAAGTCCATCGAGCAGGCGGAGGCGAAGGTGGAAGAATTGCAGAACGAGATCGGCAAGCCGGAGGTGCTGGCGGATCACAAGAAGTTGGCGGCCATCGGGGTGAAGTTGGGGGAGGCGCAGAAGGAGCGGGACCGGCTGTATGCGCGGTGGGCCGAGTTGGAGGAGCGGGTGTAGGGCGGCATTTTGTATAGGTCGGACGGCTCAAAGGAGCAACCAGTGAACCCGCAGCTCTATCCCCTCATTTTGATGGCGATCATTTCGATGGTGGCCGCGCTGCTCTGTGATTTTTCGGAGCGCGTCACGATCTCCACGCTCTGGGCGCTCGGTTCCATCTTCGCGATGCTGACCTGGTGGATGAGCATGGGTGACCGGGCCGCGGCGTTCGGTCCTTCCCCCGGGGCGTGGACGTTTCACGCATTCACGGTGACAATTTTTTTCGGTTTGATTGCGCACATTGCACGCAAAGTTGTCGGTCCGTGGCTGCGGGTCAGCCTGCTGATGGGAGTTTTCTGGCTTCTTGCGGCTGTGATTGCCGGGGAAGCTTGGCTGGGTATCGATGACTACTTGTTCATGCGAGAGGTACGGTCTAGCGGCACGAATCACCATGCGCGGCCGCGTGCTGTACCGTTCACTGGGCATACCTTGATCTATTCGAATGGGTACTACTCGGCGCGGTGAGCATTGGCTCGCCGAGTGCTTGTGACCCTGAGCTCGCGCTCAGGGTTCTGATCCCATCTGTGCATTGATGGTCGGGAGGCTCGGGCCGCCCCCTCATCCGTCAGTCGATCTTCGATCGACTGCCACCTTTCCTCGCGAGGGGAGAAGGGGGAGTGGTTAGCGTTTCTTGGCGGTTTTCTTCTTCGCGGTTTTCTTCTTGGCGGAAGGTTTGCGCTTTGAAGCGGGGATGTTGGCTTCGTAGAAGGCGATGAAGTCTTTGATGGGCGTGCGCTTGATGGCGGCGCCGAGGACCTCGAGGGGGACATCTTCGAGTTTCTTGAAACGCACGCAGGACGCGCCCATGTCGAGTTTCTTGCCGGTGGCCTTCCACTCCCTGACGAAGCGCTCCTTGCCATGCGGATCGCAGTAGACGCAGAAGAGGTAGAGGCCCATGTGGTTCTTCTGGGAGGCGATGCTCGCGAACGGAAGCGGCTGCTTGGGGTCGCAGTGGTAGCCGTCGGGGTAGAGCGAGTGGGGAACGAAGTAGCCGATCATGTTGTACTGGATGCCTTCCTCATAGCCCTTGGGCAGGTTTTTGAGGATGACCTTGCGGACGGCTTCGAGGGCCTCGCGACGGTCGTCGGGGAGGGCGGCGAGGTAGTCCTGGACGGTGGCGGGCTTGGTGGGCATGGGGGGAGATTGTAGCCCAAAGTAGTTTCAACTCTGCCACCAGCACGGGCTGCCCGTTGGGACAACCCGTGGCACCCGATGACGGATTCGGCAAAAACAACAACCGCCCGGTGGCCCTCCCTGGCCTCGGGCGGTTGCGTTCTCTCGTCGGCGCCGGAGTGTGTAGCGCCGGCTCTCGTCGGTTGTGGCTGCTCAGGCGAGCATGGCGGCGACTTCGTCGACCTCATCGGCGAGTTGCGAGCGGACATCTTCGAGGGCGTCGCGCGACAGGTTGATCTCATCGAGGATTGAGCCGTCGATGTCTACGGAGGGGTGGTCGAGGCGGAAGGCGTGGTCGAGGGTGGACGCGAGGTGGTCGGCGACATGGACCAGGCAGGCCATGGAGCGGGCGCCGGTCGGAAGATCGAGGGGGTTGTGGTGGTGACCGGTGACCTGGGCGAAGGCCTCGGGGAACTTCCAGCGTTCGCAGAGCGCCTTGCCGAAGGCCTGGTGGTCCGCGCCAAAGACTTCGCGCTCGACCTCGCGCATGTCGCGGTCGGGTACGCCGTCGGCGTTCACATTGATCTGGTCGATGACCTCGATGAGTTTCGCGCGGTCGAACTGCATCTCGACCATCATGCCGATGTCGTGGGTCAGGCCGGCGAGGAACGCCTCGTCCCCGACGCCCATCTTGAGTTTGTCGGCGATGAGTTTGGAGGCGGCGGCGGTGGCGATGGCGTGCATCCACAGGTCGCGGGCGCTGAACTTGTCGCAGAGCTGGCCGCCCCGGAAGAGTTTGGCCATGGACGCGGAGATGGCGATGTTCTTCACGGCGTTGAGGCCGAGGAGGACGATGGCTCGGTTGATGGAGCCGATCTGTCCGGGCAGGCCGTAGAAGGATGAGTTCACGACCTTGAGGATGCGGCTGCAGAGCGCGGGGTCGTTGGAGATGATGTTGTTGAGGTCCTGGGCGGTCGAGGTGGGGTCCTCGACAAGCTCGATGATCTTGACGGTGATCTCGGGCAGGGTCGCGATGTGACTGATTTCCTTGATGGCATCAGTCACGATCTGCTTCTGGGCGGTCAGTTCACTCATCGCGTTCCCCGATCTGGAGATGAAGTCTTTCGCGGCCGATGGCGCAGCGCGAGCGGCCGGACTCCCCTGAGATCGACCGGGGCGGGGGACAACTTTCGGGGAAGTGCTCAGAAGATGAAGGGATCGCGGTGGTTATCCGGACGGGTCAGTAGGCGTTGCGCTTGCGGAGCAGGTTCGGGTCGTGGGGATCGATGGAACCGAGGAGCGCGGCGACTCGGGAGCCGGTACGCCCGTCGCCGTAGGGATGGTCGATGGTCGTACGGTCCATGAGCGCGGCACGGGCGAGGGCATCGGCCACGGTTTGCGCCGTCGGCTCGGGGACATCAACGACGGTGGACGGACGCTCGCGACCGGCCTGACGAGGCCCGAGGTTGATGGCGGGCAGCCCCAGGATGGCGGCTTCGATCAGGCCCGCGGAGGAATTTCCGACGATGGTGCCGCCCGATCCGGCAAGTCGCTTGAGCAGGGCGACGAAGGTTTCGCGTGGGAGATGGTCGCGTCGGGTGCGGGCGGGGCACGGCGGCAGGGACTCGATCGCGCTGCGGACGGCGTCGGTGCCGGGGTCGGCGTTGGGATCGAGCCAGAGGTGCGGGCGGTCCCCCACTGCTTCGGCGATGGCGTGAACGGTGGCCTGTTCTGATTCTGCATCAAGCCCGGCGGGGTGGTGGAGGATGACCAGTTGCGGGGAGCCGAGTGCTGCGAAGGGCTCGTCGGCGAGCGGTTGGATTGAAGCGAGGCCGTCGGCGGCGGGTGAGCCGACAGGGTGGATGCGCGAGGCCGGTTCGCCCATCTGCTCGATGCGCTGGGCGGACTGGATGGTGGCGGGCAGGTGGAGGTGCGCGAGTTTGGTGATGGCGTGGCGCATGGCCTCGTCGGCGACCCCTTCGGCGCGATCGCCGCCGTGGAGGTGCGCGAGGGCGATGCCGCCGACGCTGGCGGCAGAGGCGGCGGCGAAGGCTTCGATGCGGTCACCGAGCACGACGACCCAGTCGGGCTTGAGGCGGGCGAAGGCGCGAGCGAACCCGGCGGTGCCGGTGCCGAGGGCTTCGGCATCGGCGAGGTGGCCGGTGACGCCGGGCTGCTGCATGCTGACGGTGGCGTCGAGGCCGAAGCGCTGATCGACTTCGCGCCAGGTCTCGGCGGGGGTGAGCATGTGTGCGCCGGACGCGATGACGAGGGTGATGAAGTCCGGGTTGGCGTGGCAGGCCTCGATGATGGGCACAAGCAGCCCGAAGTCGGCTCGGCTACCGGTGGCGATCGCGATGCGGCGTTTGGGATCGGTCATGCGAGGTCGTCCTCGGTGAGCGGGCGATCGGGTTCGAGGTCGCGGGCGGCGGTGCGTGCGGCGACTTCGTCGATGCGGAACGGCTCGATGCCGGTTCCGGGTCGCTTGGTGGTGAGGGCCTGGCGCGGGATCGGTTGGCCGCGGGAAACGGGCTGGGTGAGCACGAGAGACTGGCGGCTGACGGTGCGGACATCGGCCTCGCAGGGGAGGACGCGCTTCTCGGCGGGGCCGACGAGTTCGGCGGGTGGCTCGCCCGCGCCGTCGCGACAGAGGCGGGCGTACTCGGCGAAGCCGGTGGCATCGAGTGAGGCGGCGTGGTCGGGGCCTGGCGATGCTCGGTCGAGGGTGAGGTGCTTTTCGAGGATGGCCGCGCCGAGGGAGGAGGCGAATGCGCCGGTGTCGGTGCGCGGGGTGTGGTCGGAGTAACCGATAGCGTCGACGCCGAGGTTGGCGTTGCGGAGCGCTGTGATCGCGCCGAGGGAGGTGTCTTCATCGGCGGTCGGGTAACTGCTGACGCAGTGCAGGATGGCGCTGCGCGTGCGGGCTTTGCCGAGCCAACCGGCTGCGCGTCGGATTTCGTCGAGCGTGGCGGCGCCGGTCGAGAGGATCAGCGGCTTGTCGGTGGCGACGAGATTGTCGATGAGCGGCTTGTTGATGATGTCGGTCGAAGAGGTTTTGTAGGCGTCCCACGGGATCCGTTCGGCGACTTCGACCAGAGACGGACTGAACGGTGTAACGATGGCGTGCAGCCCGAGCGCCTGGGCGCGTTCGACGACGGGGGCCATCTGGTCGATGGACAGTTCAAGGGCGCGGAGCATGGAAAACGGATCGGTCGCGCCCGCGTCGCGTTGGTACGCGGCGAGGCGAGACGCGCTGGACATGAGCCGATCGGTCTCGAAGAGTTGTAGTTTGACGGCGTGGGCGCCGGCGCGATGGGCGGCATCGACGAGGTCGAGGGCCTTCTGCTCATTGCCGTCGTGGTTCACGCCGATCTCGGCGATGAGGTACGGCGGCTGGGCGCTGCGCCAGGGGAGCGGATCGGTCATGCGTTCCCCCGGAGTGCAACTTCGGCGCGGGCGAGGTCGGCGGCGGTGTCGATGTCGATGACGGAGCCCTCGGGGTTGATGATGCCGCGTCGGTCGGTCCCGAAGAAGGCGTGCGGGCCGGGGGCTGCACCGGGGATTTCGAGCAGGAGGGCGCTGCGGGTGAGGGCGATGATCCCGCCATCGGGGATGTGCGCGGGCGGGAGGTCCTGCCTGCGGTAGACGCCATGATTCAGGACCTCACCTTCCCACGGACGAACCTCGCCGGAGCCTGCGTCGACGACGGCGGTCCACCACGGGTGGTACTTGCCGACGGGGGCGTAACTCTGCACGCTGTGGCAGCCGGTGGTGTCGAGGAGTGCAAGGGCATCGTCGGTGAGGGATGTGGGTCGGACCGGGACATTGGCGTAGAGGATGGCGATGCGCTCGGCACGAGTCCCACGCTGCTGTTCCCAGCGCGCGAGCGCGTCGCGTGCGGCGTCGTCTACCGTCGCGGTGTCGCTGGCGAGGTCGGCGGGACGGTCGATGGGGTCCACACCGAGTGTGCGGGCGCGGGCGAGGAGATTCGGGCAGTCGCTGCTGACCGCGATATGGCTGATGCGCCGCGAGGCCTTGAGGTGCTCGATGGACCACTGCGCGCAGGGCTTGCCCGCGACCTGGAGTGTGTTCTTGCCGGGCAGGCCCTTGCTGCCGGCGCGACCGAGAACCATTCCGAGTGTGACGGGATCGGCCACCGGTCAGATCCTGTTCCCCGCGGCGTTGAATGCCAAAGCAGACTCGGCGCGCTGTCTGGCGAGCGCCGGAAGGCGCAGCGGCGCGATGCGCTGGTCTTCGATCGCGCGCGGCAGCGGGTCGATGACGGCGTGGCCGAGGATGCCGAGCCAGTGGTCGTAGAACCCTTCGATCTCGGTGCAGGTATCGTCGCAGCGTGTGATGCGGGGGACGATCCACCGTTCGGGCGGGGCCTTCACGCCCAGCGGGCCTTCGGTGCGTTCGCTCTGGATGATCTGGTTCAGACGCTGGGCGTTATCGAGCACGGACTGGAGCGAGCCGTCGTTGCCGCTGATGCGGGCGTAGGTGGCCTCGGTCTGGGCGAGCAGGTCGATGGAGACAACATCGGCGGTCGCGATGGCGCTCATGGTCTGGTCGTCGATCTCGCCGGAGAGGTCCGTGCGGAGGTGGATGAAGCCGATGCGTTCGTCGGTGCGAAGGTGGTCCATCAGGTCGATGAAGCGCGGGTGGCGGATCGGATCGCCGGCGACACTCGAGCCGCCCCGGCACGCGAGGGTGAGCGCGATGGGGCGGTCGGGGGCGGCGTGTTCGGCGATGAGGCGCTCGACGGTGTCGAGCGAAATCGGTTCGGAGGGTTCGAAGTCGGGGAACCAGTTGCGTCGCAGGCCGCCCCGGGTATTGGTTGGTGCGCCGGTTGGTTCGATGGTGAGTTGGATCGGATGGATGATGGCGCTCGGCGAGGCGTCGCGCTGCTGCGCGCTGACCTTGACGCAGCCTTCGCCGGCGATAGCGTCGGACGCCGCGGCGGAGGGGATGTACGAGAGGATGCCGCCGATGGTGGCGAACCGGCTGCACTTGGCGCGCATCTCGGCGAGGCGCTGCAGGCCGGATGCGCTGAGGAGACAGGGCGCGAGGCCGGGCGCGGCCTGGGTGAAGACGAGGGGGCGGTCTTCGGGGCTTTCCGCGTGGCGCTCGGTGAGTTGGGCGACCAGTTCGGGGTCGAGATCGGTCCATGCGCCGTCGAGGATGAGGGCGGCGTCGGCGTTGCGGTGCTCGACGAGGGTGGTCGCGGCATCGAGGCGGAGGCACTGGTCGTACACGCTTGCGCCGCCGAGGCCGCCGCGCCAGCAGAACGAAGACCAGGCGCGGGCGCGGGCGGTGCGCCGGTGCCAGGCGGCTTCAACGGGGTCGGCTTCGATGGTGAAAATCTCGGTGCTCGCGTGCGGCGTGGAGGCGAGCGCCTCGCGTGTTTCGGCCTCGCGGTCGGTGAGGATGATCGGGGTGATCTGGGCACCCGCCTGCATGAGGCGATCGAGCGTGCGGGCGAGGCCATCGCGGCTGCGCGGGGTGTCCGCGGTGATCAGTGCGAGGACGGCGGGTTTGTTCCTGGAACGCGGAGCGGAGGCATCCTCGGCGATCGGGCGGGGACGGGTGCGCTTGGGCTGGCCATCGAGCGCGGCGAGGGTGTCGGAGGCGAGTTCTTCCAGCACGCCGGCCATGTCCGCGATCCAGCCGACATTGAGCGCATCGCGCTGCACCTGGCGTTTCTGGCGCTCGATCTCGGTGGTGGGCGGGTTGAGTTTGAGCAGGCGGTCGGACTTGAAGCGTTGGAAGGTTCCGGTCTGGTTCAGGCGTTGCACGAGCGAGTAGGCCGGTTCGCGTTTGGTGACCTCGTCGCGGATGGCGTGGATCTGGCGGACGAGTGTGTTGATTTTCGCGGTCTGACCGGGCTGGTCCTGCAGGTCGGCGATGCGGTTGAGCAGTTTCTGGGTCTCGCGGCTGTTGCGGGCGATGGCTCTTGAATCGGAGAGGATGGACTCGATGGTCTTGTGCAGCGACTCGGGGACCGGCCTGGTTGCGCGCTGCGGTGCGGGTAGGTTGAGCGGTGGATGATCGGACGAGGCGTGTTCTTCGAGGGCGCGGGCGAGCGGTTTGGCGATCGTGCCGCGTTTGGCGACGCCGCCCTCGGTCGCGTCGATGATGGCGAGGCCCTTCTCGGTGTCGGCGGCGAACTCGCGCTCGAACTGCGAGAGGTAGGTGGCCATCTGCTGGTCGGTGTAGATCGGGCGATTGAGGTGGTCGGTGCGCTGGATGAGTTTGGTCTTGCCTCGCGCGATGCGCTCCCACTCGAACATCTCGAGTGATCGGAACGGGTTGAGTTCCGGGGCCCAGACATCGTGGATGGCGGCTCCGGAGGCGTAGTACTGGCCGTCGGTGAAGCCCAGGTCCTGCCCGATCAGGATGGCCGGGTCGCAGCCGAGGTGTCGAGCGAGGTAGTAGGCGAGGTGCGCGACGGTCGCGCCCGGGGTGAGGTGGTCGTCGTCGGTCCGAGTCGGGCCGAAGAGCTGCTCGAGGGCCTCGTCGCGCACGAGGCGGATCGCGCCGGGGAAGGCATCGAGCACCGCCGGGTTGACCTTTGGCTCGGCGACGAGGGTGATGCCTTCGAGATCGGCTTCGGTGAGGCCTTCGTAGAAGCGGGTGGAGATCTCGTGGTAGTCGAGGGCGGTCACGAAGTCGGGGCGGATGCCGCGGGAGAGCATGGGTCGGAGGACGGTCTGCACCGCGATGACCACCACGCGCTCGCGCACCGCGGGGTCGGCGAGCAGGTGCAGGTTGCGCTCGAGTGAAGGCCCGGCGGAGACGACGACGGCGGCGCGCCCGGACGCGGCGTTCTTGAGGTCGGCGATGCCGGGGCAGCGGAGGTAGGCCTCGGCGTTCAGCATGAGGTTGCGCAGGGTGACATCGCTCTGCATGAGCGTGGTCACGACCTGGGTGCGCATGGCGTTGGTGATCTCGGCGAAGGTTGCGCCGAAGGTGGTGGCCCGGTCGCCGAGGCGGTCGCGGCTGGGGGCGTGCTCGACGAGTTCGATGCCGATGGAGAGCGGCGCTTCAAGGCCGCGGGTGGCGGCGGCCATCTCGCCGGAGGACTGCTCATCACTGAGAAAACTGACCGGCAGTTCGCGGATCCATTCGGCGTGGTCGATTCGTTCGAGCACCGCCCTGAGCAGGGCGAGGTCTGGCTCATAGATGATCACGACGCCGTTGGTTCCCATGCGTTCGGCGATGGCTTTGGCGTGGTAGCCGAGGGCGAAGCCGAGGACGACGATGCCGCCGTGGGTTTCGAGATCGACGGATTCGGCGATGGTCTTCGCCTCGGCGAGCGGGCGGCGTTTGCTGGCGAGGGCGACCACGCCGGAGGTGGTGGGCAGGGTTGCGCTCGGGACGCCGTCGGCGGTGTCGAGGAAGTCGAGGTCTTGCCGGGGCGCGACGGACTGGAGGCGTTTGGCGATGAGCGGGCTGCGGAGAGCGATGGCCTCAAGATTCCGGGCGAAGGTCTCGTTGCCTGAGGATTCAGGGTCCTCCGACTGATCGTCCTCGGCGAGCAGGCCGAGTGCCGCGGCGTTGAGGGCTTCGGGGTCGAAGGACCAGTTCGCCGAGGCGGAATCGGTCTCAGAATTCTCTGGGCGCATGGGATCGCCGTGGTTGCTGGGCATATGGTGGATATCGGACGCATGGGCGGGCGCGCTGCAGAGGGAACCCTCTCGGGCCTGATCCGTATGAAATACCGGGCTCAGACTGGGTCAAGCAGCCGTCCAGGCGGCAGGAAGGCGAAACGATGGGATTCTTTGGAGCGTCGATGGGGATGCCTTGGGTGCTTGGCGCGTTCCCTGCCCCGCCGCTGTCGGATCGCCTGCTGTTCGAGTCCCCGATCGTGGTGCCCTTGGTGGTGCTGATGGCGGCCATCGGGATCGGTTACGGGCTGGGACGGGCGGCGAAGGCTCGCGAGGGCTGGATCGTGATGGGGCTGGGGCTGGCGGCCGCGTTCGGGATCGCGATCAGCGCGAGGGTGGTGGAGACGGATCGGGAGGCGATCCGCTCGGGCACGCGGGACTTTGTGGACGCGATGGTTGAAGGCGACGGGAGCCGGGTTGAACGCCTGCTGGCCTCACGCCTGACGCTGGCTTCGGATGGCAGCAGCGTGCCGTTGAACGCGCGGGAGTACATCTTGGACAGCATGGATATGGTCAGCGGTGCCATTCAGAGGTACAGCGTGGGGATCCAGGGCGCCGGGATCACCGCGCCCTCGGCGGGCAAGACGCAATTCGTCGTGCGTGTGCTGCAATCGACCGAGTTCGGCGCGGGGCTGGCGACCTTCGTGTTCGACTGGCAGGAGACACCGGGCATCGGCTGGCAGATCAACGCGATTGATCTGGTGGCGATCAACGGGAGCCCGCCGTATCGCGAGGTTTTTCGATACGCGCGATAGGCGCGGCGCGTGCTCGTCTGATTTAGAGGCTGGCGATGGCCGAGCTGCGCGAGGTGCGCAGGGTATCCATGCGGGCCTGCAGGGAGCGTCCGGGGCAGGCGGTCGGGCGGAACTCGCGATGGGTGTACACCCGGTTCCGCGCGATGCGGTACTGGCTCATGGTGGAGGCAAGGAAATTGTCGAGGGCGTAGGCCTGGCGGTCGGTCAGGCTCTGCTGCTCGTAGTTGCCGAGCATGCAGATGCCGATGTTGCCCTCGTTGTTGTCCTTCACATGGGCACCCTGCCATGCGAGCGGGCGGCCTTCCCAGACACGACCGGAGGGGTCGATCAGGAAGTGGTAGCCGATATCACCCCAGTCCTGGTTGCGGTGAGCGCGACGGATCGACTCGATCCGGGACGCGGCATCGCGTTGGGCGGTGGAGGTGACCGAGGACATGCCGTCGTGGTGAACGGTGATCTTGTTGATTGGCAGCATCTTGTCCATGAGCTGCGGAACGGGGTCACCTTTGGACCACGAAGCTCGCTGGATGAGTCCTGAGAAGTTGGAACCGGCCGGGGAATCCGGGGCCTTGGGCAGCGGTTTCCAGTCACCGGCGCGTGCCTCGGGGGTGCGGCGTGGGGCGCCGTTGCCCCAGCGCCGGAGCAGTTCCTCGGTCGATCGTCCGGAGCCGGTCGGCGGGACGGTGGTCGAGGTGGCGGCGGAGACGCGGTTGGACGCGCCTGAACTCGAGCATCCCGAAAGCAGCGACACCGCACCGGCGAGGCCGATCATGGCGGCGGCGGATCGCAGGACGGCGGAGCGACGCGACATGGTCACATCACCCCGTTCGACGAGGTTATCAGACGAAACAAGCTGCTCGGTGCTCTGCACAGGCGTTCCTCTCAAGTGTGGTCACTATGAGCATCGGCGCACCTATGCTCGGCACTTGATCCGGACTGGAAATGCTACCACGCAGACACGCCACGGCTGCGTCGAAATATCCGGTTGGGCCGGAATTGGGTCGATATGATCGATCACCTATGACCTCAACGCGTACATCATTGTCGGGGACCACCCCGGGTTCGGATTTGTTGGGCCGATTTGGGGTGGATTACTCCCCGCACCGTTCGGTGTTTCGAGTTCACGCGACCTGCGATGGATTGGAACTGCGCCTGGTGCATCCCGGGACTCGGGAGTTGCACCGGGTGCCGATGGAACTGGTCTCACCGGAGTTATCCATTTGGGAGACGGAAGTCGAGGGCAACCTGCGCGGCTGGGGATATTCCTATGAAGTCGTGCGGGAAGAGCATCGGCTCAGCGGGATCCTGGATCCCTGGGCAACGCTGGTCCGCGATCACACGGCGTACATCGAGGCGGAGGACACGGTGGTGTCACCACGCCCCGCTCTGGATCCGAAGGACGCGGTGATCTACGAACTGCATGTGCGTGACTTCACGCGATCCCGTTCGAGCGGGGTGAACTCCAACTGGGCGGGGCGGTACCTGGGACTGACCGAGCGGGGCACGCGCGTGCCGGGGACGGATATCCGGACGGGGCTCGATCACATCGTGGATCTGGGTGTGAATGTGGTGCAACTGATGCCGGTGCACTCGTTCAGTCTGCCTTACAACCCGGTCTACGAGTGGGGCTATATGCCCAACGACTTCAACGCGCCGCACCCCGGGTACGCCTCGAGTGTGGAGTTGGAAGCGCCGATCCGCGAACTCAAGCAGATGGTGTCCGCGCTGCACGATGCCGGGCTGCGCGTGACGCTGGATGTGGTGTACAACCACACCGCGGAATCGTGGGCGCGGATTGAGGGCGGGCGCGAGATTCCGATGAAACTTCGGAACATGATGGCGCTCGCGCCGCAGTCGTACTACCGCTTCAAGGACGACGGATCGCCTTGGAACGGTTCGGCGTGCGGGAACGAGTTCGCCAGCGAGACGGCGATCGGGCGGCACTTCATCCGCGAATCCTGTCGTTACTGGGTGGAGCGGTTCGGCATCGACGGCTTCCGCTTCGACCTGATGGGGCTGATCGACGAAGAGACGATGGAGCTCGTGGCGCAGGATCTCCACGCCATCGATCCGACGATCATGGTGTACGGCGAGCCGTGGGCAGCCGGTCCGACACCGATCGAGGTGAACAGCAAGGGCAAGCAGCGATCACGCGGATGGGGTGTGTTCAACGACGATCTGCGCGATGCTCTGCGCGGGCAGGTGTTCGATTTGAACGACCCCGGGTTCCTCGCTGCGGGCGCGGATGTTGACAGACTTCGTCCTGGCATCCGCGGTTCGGTCGAGACCTTCGCCGACAGCCCGGTGGAAGCGATCAACTACATCGAGTGCCACGACAACCACACACTGGTCGATCGGCTGCGCGAAACGCTCACCAAACTGAATCGTCCGGTGGAAGAGGACCTGCTGTACACCATGTCCAGCCTGGGGATCGTGGCGATCATGACGGCGCAGGGTGTGCCGTTCGTGCACTGCGGCCAAGAGTTCGGACGCAGCAAAGGCGGGCACGACAACACCTACAACCTGGGCGACCAGGTGAACAATGTTGATTGGCACGCGAAGAACCAGAACCACCGGTTGTACCGCCACTATCGTGAAGCGATCGCGCTGCGTTCGGCACACCCGATGTTCCGCCTCGGCGACGCGGAATTGGTGCTGGAGGCGGTGAAATTCCTGGACACGGACCTCGGGATCGCGGTCCCGGCGGGCGTTCTTGCGTATGAAGTGACCGACCCTCCGCTGCGGGATGGTGAAGATCGCGAGATGGATTCGTGGAAGCGGTGTGTGATCGCTCTCAACGGCACCGAGACGCCGCACGACATCACCTTGCCAGCGGGGACCTGGCGTGCGGCGATGATCGATGGGGCGTTCGGTCGAACACCTGCCCATCGCAAATCCGCAAAGGTTGGTTCGAGTGTTCGGGTTCCGTCGCACTCGGCGACGATCGTTTACGAAGAACGCGGCTGATCCCGACGGGGGCGCCGAACCTCATCGGGCAGCGCGAGCCAGGCACGATGCATGTCTTCGGCGGTCTTGCCGAAGACACCGACCCCGGCGTGTTCTCGGTATCGGCGGTAGCCGAGCAGGGCGAAGATTTCGTGGGCGAGGATCCGGGCGATCCGCGGGTTTACCACAAACGCATCGATTTCGGCCTCGGCCTTCGCAACGCCGGGGAGCAGGTGCAACACGCGGTGCAGTCGCAAGGGCCGGAGCAGTTTCGAGAGTTTCATGAATACGCGGCTGGCCCGACGCACCACGAAGAAACCGTCCTCGCCCTGAGGCTGATACAGCGGCATGAACAACCAGCCGGACATCGGGGCGCGGATGGTGCCGCTGGTGTCTCCGGCCAGCAGGTCGCCTCGTTGGATGGGGTGGAAGTTCTCAAAGCCTTTGCGCATCCGGAAGCCGTCTCCGGGTGAGACGGTGTGTCGGGCGCGTGCTTCGAGCATGCGTGGCAGTCCCTTGGAAAAGGGTTCCAGCGTGAGGCGGGCCTGCTCGACGCGGTCGGCGAAGGTGGCGTAATCGATCAGGCCGACTTCGTTCAGCAGCAGCCAGATCGCCGCTTCGTGGCGATCGATGGAGGCCGGGTCGTCGTGCTGACCGGCCTCGAAGATCATCGCGGCGTGACCAACGGTGTTGAACCAGTCGGGCAGAATGCCTCGGATCATGGCTTCGAGCCCGAGCACCGCGGTGACGGGGATCGCGCGGGAGAGTTCGCGGACGCGCACGATGTCTTCCACGGCGAGGAACGGTCGGCTGGCGGCGCTGGTGGTGTGCAGGTCGAGGAGGATGGCCGGTCCGCGACTGCGGAGGACGGCGTCGGTGATTTCGTCGGCGAGATCGCGTTGCTCGACCTGTTCGGCGCGGAGCGGCTGGCGGCGTTCGGTGCGGGCGAAGGTTTCGTCGATCGCGCCTGGGGTCCAGAGGCGGTTCAAATCGGTCTCGAGGTAGCGGACCCCCTGCCTGAGAGCCGCGACATTGCCGGCGAGGGCGATGAACTCGCCCCGGATGCAGTCGGGGTCGCGTTCGATGGCGGTACGCAGTGTCGCGAGCACACGATGGGCGGCGTGGACACCGCTCGGTTCGTTGCCGTGCTGTCCGGCCACGACGATGACCGTCGGCCCTTGGGCGGAGGGTGGTGACGCGTCGGGACCGCCGAGGCGTCCAATAACTCGCTGGATATCACGCAGAGCGGTTGTTTCCAGATGCTGTGGATCAGGATCCGTCTCGGGCGAAGTCGTCGGGATGGATGAGGGGTTGATGGGGATCACGATCCTGTCCCGGCACAGGGGGGCGGGGATCGTATCACGACCGAGCGAGCCTGACCAAGACACAGGCGCGTTTGCTCGGCGAAACGGATCAGGCCTCGTCGGCGGGTTCCCCGATCGGATCGGCGGTTGGTTCCTCGGCGAGGAATCGGCGAAGAAGCGGCTCGGCGAGCAGGACGATGTCGTGTTCGGTGAGGATGCCGACCAGCTTGCCTTCGCGAGTGACCGGCAGGCAACTGATGGAGTTGTTCTGCATCAGTTCGATCGCTTCGATCGTTGGCGTGGACGGTGATACGGTGACCACACCGGTGGACATGATCGCGCTGACGGGCACCGACTCGGGGCGTCCGTCGGTGTTCAGTCGAGCCAGGTGACGCAGCACCGCGCGGTGCGAGACGAGACCGACGAGGTTGTGGTCGTCGTCTTCGACGGGGATGTGGCGCACATGCTGCCAGTCCATGAGCGAGGCGGCGAAGTCGATGACATCCGACTCGTGCACCGTGAACAGATCGGTCGTCATGATCTGCCCGACGCTGCGCATGTTGCTCGAGCGCGGCGCGGCGTGGTCCGAGGTGATCGAGGGCCACTCATGGACCGGGCGTCCGGCGACCTGATTGGTGCTGATCGCCTCGGCGAGCACCGCCATCCGCTCGGCGCGGGTGCCGGTTCCCTTCAGCCGGTTGAACGAATCGAGCATCCATCGCGCGCCGGTCATGCCCGACCCGACGCGTTGTTCGATGATTTCGAGGTATCGATCGATGTCCTCGGCGTCGATCTTCGCCGCCTGCAATCCGCGCCGGGCCATCGGCAGCAGTCGCAGGGCGATCAACTCTCTCGCCGGGATGTGCCCCATGCCCGGCCACGAGAACTGCGCATCGAGGCCGTGGGTCGCCGCCTCGACGAAGTTGGAGGCGGCATCGTCGAACGGCATGTGGTCGGCCATGTTGCCGTGCTCGTCCACGATCGCTCGCATCAGGCCGAACCAGAACGCGGCGTTGGCGACCTCGTCCATCGGGGTCGGGCCGGACGGGAGGATGCGGTTCTCGATGCGGATGTGGGCGTGGCGTTTGCCGTCGCTGCCGATCGCGGTGCCGTAGCACGCACGGTTCCAGCGGTAGACCGTGCCGTTGTGGAGCATGAGGCAACTGAGTTTGGGGGCTTCTCCGCGGTCGATGACCTGCATCGGATCTTCGTCGGCCTCGGTGGAGAAGAGCGGTTTGAAACGGGCGAGGTCTTCCTTGAAGATTTCCAGCACGCTGTCGCGGACCCAGCCGTGGCCGAAGGAAACGCGCGACGGGATGTCGCGCAGGTGCGACCCGACCTTGCGGGTGTCGACGGATTGCTGGAAGAGCGCGATGCGGGTCTCCTGCCACAGGCGCTTGCCGAAGAGCATCGGAGAGTTCGCGGCGGCGGCCATGACCGGACCGGCGACGGCCTGGGCGGCGTTGTACTTGATGGCGAAGTCTTGCGGACTGACCTGGAAGTGGACCTGGAAACTGGTGTTGCAGGCCTCGAGCATCATCGAGTCGTGGTTGACGATGAGTTCGTCTCGCCCCTTGATGCGGAGTTCGTAATCCCCGCCGCGCATCGCGTTGAGGGTGTCGTTGAGGGCCCAGTAGCGAGGGCGATCGGTGAGGTTGCGGAGGGTGAGGTCGTCTTTCTCGAGCGAGGGGAGGATGCCGACCATCATGGCCTCGGCGCCGTGCCGGTGGGCGGCGTACCGGGTCTTGTCGAAAAGTTCGGTGATGCTGCGTTCGAGATCGGAAAGGCAAGATCCTGTGAACGAGAGCGGGTCGAGGTTGAACTCGATATTGAACCGACCGAGTTCGTGGGTGAATTTCGGATCACCATCCAGCTCGGCGAGCACTTCTTCGCAGACCGGCGCGGGTCGCCAGTCTCGCCCGACGAGGACCAGTTCCTGCTCGGCACCGATGCGGTTGACGCCGGATTCGATCATGCCCTCTTGAAGGAGGCGCTCAAGGGCGCGGAGATCGCGCAGGACGGCCTGCATGAAGAGGCGACGCTCCTGACCGTCGAACTCGGCTTTGATGTCCTGAACGCCCATCCCAAACAGTCTACCGCAAAGCCCACGAGCAACAAGGGATCTCGCGTCGCGCTTACGACTGGTGAGAGCTGACGATGAGGCCTTGCGAGAGCCAATCGACCCGGTCAATCACGATCGGCCTTTGCCTCACCCAAATATCCACTGTAGATTGGAATCGTCGGCGCGAACACGCTGGACAGAAAAGGAAATGAACACCCATGAACGGTTCCATGTTCTTCTCGTCAACCCTTATAGCCATCACGAGCTTTTTTGCATCCCCCCTGACTGAAGGTTGCAATCGAGATTGCGACCAAGAACTCTGTGACCTCGTCAAAGACATGCAGGATTTCGCCGCGGTTCGAGGAGAGCTCTGCTGCCAGCAAGCCGAAATCGGCGGAGAGGAAGCGCTTTCCGAGTGCATTGAGAGTTTTACGGATGTTGCGGATTCTTTTTTCCTCCTGATGACCGCTGCCAGAGCATCATCCCAGAACTCGAATTTCGAACAATTTGACGAAGTCATTGATGACATTCGCGAACTCATCAAAGACGGGTTGCATGGAAGTGCCATCGCGTACGGATCAGGAGAGCCGGGGAATGTTCTGGTTCCGTTTGCTGAGCCATTGACGCTGAAGATCAGCATGAACGCCCCTGCGTCTACACCCACCACCGCTCAGACTGCAACCCTTGTAGTCAACCAGACTGACCACTTGCCAGAAGCCGCTGAAGATGCCGTGCAATGGAAAGCGCAGGAACTTTCCGGCTCACCCGGCCGCCTGTTCTTAGACCCACTTCTTATCGACCATACAATTACTATCCCAACGGCCACCAATAGAATTTCTACAACAAAGCAAGTATGGACCGGATCCATTACCGCGAGTGGGTCTTGGACTCCTGGACCGGTGGCCGTAAACCTGAACACGATTGTCGTCGGTTCATCGTTTCCTGTCGCCACCGCATCTGGCCAGTGGTGCCTGCCGACGGAACTTGAACTCAGCGGTTCCGTCCTGGGCTATCAGGTTTCCGTCACGCTGGATAAGACGAACCCTCGGAATACCGTTGAACTTGACGGACAAGGCAAAGGGTATTTGATGGGCGCTGTGCACCTTGACCTGGGAGCACATTCAATCGGAGCACGCGCCCGTGCCTACGGCCCCTTCTGGATGACCCTGCCAGTCCGGTGGAATGCTCAGGATCAATGCC
The DNA here is from genome assembly GCA_043101125.1 of Phycisphaerales bacterium JB050. GTDB lineage: Bacteria > Planctomycetota > Phycisphaerae > Phycisphaerales > UBA1924 > JANSXG01. The sequence goes on from JBICHT010000157.1 coordinate 30,051, forward strand.
TGGAACTCGACACAAGCAACCCGATTTCCACAAACGACCTCTTTCCACGCCATGAACTTGTTCCCGCCAACCCAATCCCCGGCGAGGGCGTCAGCCCGGTGCTTTGCGGTGACCCCGACGGGAACGGCCACCCCTATCTGTACGACAACTGGGGCAGTTTGTTTGAAACATGGCGCATCAACAACGGGTGCACTGCCAACGAAGGCAATTGATACGAAAGACCAAACGAGGTTAGAACCGCACGAAGCACTCAGGCGATCGAAGAGGCGAGAACGGCGCAGTCGCGCCGTTTTCGCATTCCAGATTTTCACAATGGATCGGCCAGCGTCACCCGGACCTTGGCGATCCCCTTCGGTCGCGCCACCTCGACCTCGACCGTGTCGCCGGCTTCGTAGTCGGCCAGGATGTTCAGCAGGTCAGCGGGCACCAGCACCGGTTTGTCGTCGATGGCGATGATGACATCGCCAAGGGTGATGGTGCCGTCGGAAGCGCGGGTGGTCGGCAAAATTCCGCCCGTGGCTGCGGGTCCGCCTTCGATGGTTTCCAGAACCAGCACCCCCCGAGCGATGCCGAGCTGGCGAGCCTGGCTCGTAGGCAGAAAACGGATGCCGATGGTGGGCGTGGTGATGCGACCGGTCCGGATGAGGGAAGGCACGATCCGGCGCACGGTATCCGCGGGGACGGCGAAACTGATGCCTGCGCTCGCGCCGCTAGGCGAGCGGATGGCCGTGTTCACACCGATCAGCCGCCCCCCTGAATCGAGCAACGGGCCACCGGAATTGCCGGGATTGACCGCGGCGTCGGTCTGGATGACATCGTAGATTGTGCGTCCGCTGATGGACTCGATCGTGCGCCCGAGTGCGCTGACGACGCCGGTGGTCAGGGTGCGGTCGAGGCCGAAGGGGTTGCCGATGGCGTAGACCGACTGGCCGACACGCAGGGCATCGGAGTCCCCCACCGGGGTCGGGCGAAGGGTCAAGCCTTCGGGATCAACCTGAAGAACGGCGAGGTCCTTGTCCGGCGCGACACCGACGATCTCGGCCGGGCGGGTCTGACCGTCGGAGAAGGTGACATTGACCCGGGTCGCGCCGCGGATGACATGGTAGTTCGTGACGATGTGGCCATCTTCGTCCCAGACGAAGCCGGAGCCGGTGCCGGAGCGGACCTGCTCGAAGCTTCCGAAGATGTTGCGAACGACCACATCCTGCTCAGTCGCGACGAAGACCACGCTCGGGGTGGCTTCGTCGAACAGGTGGACCACACGGAGTTCGGAGTCGGTCAATTCGCTGCTGACGGCCTCGGGCTGGGCAATGGCGTCAGACTGCCGGGTCAGGTCGAAGACCGTGCCCAAGGCAAAGCCGATCGTGAGGAGGGCGATGGCGGGGTAGAACAGAGGGGAGGGTCGAACAGGGGTCGGCTGTGTCATCTCGGAGAGTTCCTTTCGGAAAATCACGGTGTTCAGGAACCGAATCTCATACTGCAAAAGCCCGAAGGGTGTTCATTGGGAGTCTACGGGCCCCGATTTCATGCGGCACGGGTCCGAAATTCAGGCGGATCGGACACGATCATTCCCATGAAAGAGGGCATAATGCACTCGCTCGATTTCCGAAGGAATACGCGGCGATCATGCCGAGCCCCTCGGAGGAGGATCAACAATGAGCGAGTTCCTGTTTGAGAACGGCGCATCCTGGTTTAGTGTTCCCGCGTTGATCGGCACGCTGTTCTTTGCGATCCGCATCGTCATGGCCCTGGTGGGCCTGGACTTTGACGACGGCGGAGGCGGGGACGGCGGCGTCGACATCTCCGGTGATGCTGGCGTGGACACGGGCATCGACGAGGGCATGGACCACGCCGAATCGACTTCGGTCTTCAAGTTCCTGTCGATCCAGACCATCACCGCGTTCGCCATGGGCTTCGGCTGGGGTGGCATGCTGGGGCTCAAGACCTTCAAGGTCGGCATCCCGGAGTCCATCGGCATCGGGTTGCTGCTGGGGGTGGCGTTCGCGTGGTTCGTGGTCTGGTGCTTCCGCACGATCTACGCGCTGGAATCCTCGGGCAATATCAGTATCCAAGATGCGATGAATACCGAGGGCACGGTCGCGACCACGGTACAGCCGGGCAGGAGCGGACGCGTCCGTCTTACCATCGGCGATCGGCAACGCTCGTTCACCGCCATCACCGAGGGCGAAGCACTCCCGGCCGGCACCCGGATTCGCGTCACCAAAGTCAATAGCAACCAGACCGTGACCGTCGTCCGGGCCTGACCATTTCATTCGTCCTCTCGCGCACCGGTGCGCGGGGGCATTCTCCTGGAGGAAAGCAACATGACCCATCTTCTCGCGGCAGGCCCGCCCAGCGATGACTTCTCGAACATCGTGCCGATCATCATCGTCGGCTGCGTTCTGCTGCTGCTGTTTTTCATCATCATCATCCTGGTCAAGCAGTACAAGCGATGCCCCTCGAACCGCATCCTCGTGGTGTACGGTCGCGTCGGTGGCAAGCGTGCCTCGAAGTGTCTGCACGGTGGCGGCACCTTCGTGGTCCCGTTGATCCAGGACTACGCCTACCTGTCGCTCGAGCCGATCGTCATCGACATTCCGCTGGACGGGGCGCTGTCGCTGAACAACATCCGTGTGAATGTGCCCTCGACCTTCACTGTGGGTGTGGCGACCGATCCGGTGCTGATGAATAACGCCGCGGAGCGTCTGCTGATGCTCACTACGCAGCAAGTCCGCGACCAGGCACAGGACATCATTCTCGGCCAGCTCCGTCTGGTCATCGCGACCCTGTCGATCGAGGAGATCAACAAGGACCGCGAGAAGTTCATGGGGCTGATCAACGAGAATGTCGCGAACGAGATCAACAAGATCGGTCTTGAACTGATCAATGTGAACATCCGAGACATCACCGATGAGTCCGGTTACATCTCGGCGATCGGCCAGCGTGCCGCGGCCGAGGCCATCGAACGGGCGAAGGTCGAGGTGGCCGAACAGGTCCGCGATGGTGCAACCGGTGAGGCGATCGCGGTTCGTGAGAAGACCGTCAATGTCGCTCGCGAACGCGCTCAGGCCGCCGAGGGCGAGAAGCTCGCCGAGCAGCGTCAGCGCGTGGCGGTGGCGGCGCTTGAGGCCGAGGCCGTGACCGGCGAAGCCGAGTCGAAACGAAACCAGGAAATCGCGATCGCCGAACGCCAGGCCGAAACCATCGCGGCCCGCAAGCGTGCGGAGCAGGAGCAGCGCATCAAGGTGGCCGACGCCGAAGCCAAGGCCGTGACGGGTGAAAACACCTCTCGCGAGGCGATCGCCTCGAGCACCGCCCAACTCCGCGAGATCGAAGCGGAAGCAAACCGGCGTGCCCAGGTCGCGGCGGCGAACGCCCGCGAGGCCGCGTTGCGTGCCGAGCGCGAAGAGGAACTGGCCCGACTCGCCAAGGAAGTGCTGGCCCCTCAGGAAATCGAGAAGCAGAAGATCGAGATCGCGGCGGAAGCCGAGGCCGAGCGCCAGCGGCGCATCGCCCGAGGCGAGGCCGAAGCGGTGCTCGCCAAGTACGAGGCCGAGGCCGAGGGTGTCCGCAAGGTGCTCGAGGCGAAGGCCGAGGGCTACCGCCAACTCATGGCGGCCGCGGCGGACAACCCGCAGATCGCCCCGACCCTGCTGCTCATCGAGCAGTTGCCCGAACTCGTTCGCGAGCAGGTGAAGGCCATCTCGAACCTCAAGATCGACAAGATCACCGTGTGGGACAACGGGCGCAACGGCTCCCAAGTCGAGGGCAAGGGCGGTGCGAAGGGTGCGACGGCGGATTTCCTGTCCGGGCTGATCGGCTCGCTCCCGCCGGTTCACGAGTTGGCTGAGCAGGCCGGAATTGACCTGCCCGGCGCGCTCGGCAAAGTCTCCAAGTCGGCTCCGAATCAGGCACCTTCGAGGCCGAAGGCCGATCCCCCGTCGGATTCCGACTGACGACAACCGATCTTGATCTCTGGCCTTTGAACGCCCGTGCACGCTCGCACGGGCGTTTTTCATGGGGCATGGTTTGGCGCGGCCGATCTGTGCGGGGACACTATGACACGCGGCTGCTCGGCCGTGTCAGTGGAGGATTCGTTTGACGGTCGCGGCAATCATCGTACTCGTGGTCGTGGTCGGGCTCGTCGCAGCCCTTGCGCTGACGCGGATCCCGCCGGACGCGCTGCTCATGGCGGCGCTGACGCTCCTGATCGTGGTCCCCAACCCAACCGACGGCGGCTGGCAACTGGGCGTTGTCGGGGCGGATGCGATGCTGACGGGGTTCAGCAATACTGGTCTGGCGACCATCGCGGTGCTGTTCGTCGTCGTGGCGGGATTGCGTGAAACGGGCGCGGTCGACTGGATCGGAGAACGAGTGCTCGGTCGCCCCGAAGGGATGACCATAGCTCTCGTGCGAATCATCCTGCCCGTGGGAACGATGAGTGCGTTTCTCCACAACACGCCGGTCGTGGCGATGATGATCCCCGCGGTCAGCGACTGGGCCAAGCGCCTCGATCTCACCCCCTCGAAACTGATGATCCCGCTGAGTTACGCCGCGATCCTCGGGGGAACCTGCTCGCTGATCGGCACGAGCACGAACCTCGTGGTCAGCGGGATGGCGGAAGCCAACGGACACGAGGCGATCGGGATCTTTGAGATCACCAAGGTTGGTTTGCCCGCGGCGATCATCGGCGGGCTGTTCCTCTTGCTGGCGGGGCCGAAACTGCTCCCGGATCGGAGTTCGACCAAGCAGGCACTGTCCGACCCGCGCGAGTACACGCTGGAACTCATGGTTCCCACGGGTAGTCCACTCGACGGCAAGACGATCATGGAGGCCGGGCTGCGCAACCTCCCGGGGTGCTTCCTCGTGGGCATCGAACGGGATGGTGAGCCAATCGGCCCCTCCGATCCCGGGCAGGTGCTGCGCGCAGGAGACCGCCTGCTGTTCGCAGGGATCGTGGATTCCATCCGGGACCTCCAGCGGATGCGTGGACTGGAGCCGGCCACCGATCAGGTCTTCAAACTCGATGCCCCGCGTTACCGCCGGCGACTGTTTGAGGCGGTCGTTGGTTCCTCGAGTTCCCTGGTCGGCTCGACGCTGAAGTCGACCGGATTCCGGCATGAGTACAACGGGGTCGTGCTCGCGGTTGCTCGCAGCGGCGTTCGGCTTCGGGGACGCCTCGGCGATATCACACTCCGCGCTGGCGATACCCTGCTGGTCGAGGCCGAGGCGGGGTTCCATGACCGCTATCGCAATTCCCGTGACTTCCTGCTCGTCAGCCCGCTCGACGATTCCACCCCACGGCGTCACGACCGCGCGCCCATCGCGATGGCGATCCTGCTGGTGATGGTGACTCTCGTGGCGATCGGCTGGCTGAGCATGCTGCAGGGCTCGCTCATCGCCGCCGGTGCGATGGTCCTCTCGCGTTGTTGCACACTCAGCGAGGCCCGCCAGAGTGTGGACTGGTCGCTCCTGGTTGTCGTTGGGGCCGCGATCGGTCTCGGGCGAGCGCTCGACGAGACCGGTGCCGCGATGAGTGTCGCCAATGGCCTGATCAGCATCGCGGGGACGAACCCGATCTTTGTGCTGATCGCGGTGTACCTCGTCACCTCGCTCGCCACCGAGATCATCACGAACAACGGTGCGGTCGCGTTGGTTTTCCCGATCGCCTTCAAGGTCAGCGAGACCCTGCAGGTTGATTTCACGCCGTTCGTGTTCGCGATCATGATGGCCGGATCGGCGAGTTTCGCCACCCCCCTCGGCTACCAGACCAATCTGATGGTGCTCAGTCCCGGCGGCTACCGGTTCAGCGATTACCTGCGGATCGGCATCCCGATGAACCTTCTGCTCGCGGCGGTCTCGCTGACCCTGATCCCGATGATCTGGCCGCTCGTCACGGTTGCGACGGCGACTCCGTAACGCCGAGATGGTCCGGGTGTGCGGCGTCCTGGGCTTCGAGCCGGGCCAGTTCGGCCTTAATGTCAGCCATGTAGTCCACGAGGTAGGCCAGCACCTTCCACTGGCGCGGGCTGTGCTTGTAGTGGAAGTGCTCCGGGTAGGTGTGTCGGACGCGCAGCCCCTGGTACAGGTACCGATACAGCAGCACCACCGTGCTGGTTCTCTGGGCACCGGCGTGGCAGTGGATCAGCAGGGGCCAGTGATCCTGCTCGGCGATCGCGAACATGGTGCGGGCCGCGACTTCTGGTGGAACCGAGCCGTCGCCGACCCATGGGAAAGCCAGACGCGACACACCAAGTTCGCGACAGATGCGTTCTTCCCGCTCGCCGATCGCATCCTGCTCATTGAGCGCAATGACGGTGCGGATGCCGTATTCCGAGACCACTCGGCGGAGCCCCGACTCGGTGAGTTGGGCGGAACGATAGATCCGCCCCTCCTCCACCACCCCGAAGTTCGGGAGCCCGAAGCGGCGCTTGGCCGCCAGACCCAGAACGCGCGTCGCGATGGACCGCTTGGGAGGCGGGGGCAACGGTGCCGGGCCGGGCTGAACAGTGTCGACGACTTTGAGTCTTGGCATCGCAGAGCGTTCTGATCGGGGAGAATCAGGGTGAATGTAACCGAAGCGAACCTGGCACGAGTGAACTTCGCTCTCAGACACCAAACACGGTTCTTGAGATTCGTTCGGCTGCGTATACTCCGACACACCAAGCGATGAAACCAGAACTCGAACAACATCTTGACGAACCCATCCGGGGATTTCTGCGGCGAACGAAGGCGACTACCCGCGACTCAATGACCGTCAGCCAGGCTCTGGCCGATCTGCGAACGCGAGAGATCGAAGAAGGCATCATCTACTTCTATGTTCTCGACGACGAGGACCGGTTGGTCGGCGTGATGGCGACCCGCGCGTTGCTCCTCTCCGGACCGGACGAAAAACTCAGCGAGGTGATGCAACGAGGCGTGGTTTCCTGCAAAGCCGACCGCCCGCTCTGGGAGGCGATGAGCATGTTCGCGGTCCACCGGTTCCTCGCGATCCCGGTCGTGGATGAAAACGGTCGGTTCGAGGGCGTGATCGATGTCAAGCTCTACTCCGACGAGGCCGAGGACCTCGCGAGTGCTGAGCATGAAGCCGATGTTTTCCAGATCATCGGGGTCTGGCTGGAACAGTATCGCGGCGGAGGCGCGCTCAAGGCCTACCGCATCCGTATGCCCTGGCTGGTCTGCAACCTGTTCGGCGGCCTGCTCAGCGCCGGCATCGCCACTCTCTTCGGAGCGGTGCTTGAGCAGGCGATCGTGATCGCGGCCTTCATCCCGCTGGTGCTCACCCTCTGCGAATCGGTCTCGATCCAGTCGCTCACACTCGCGATTCAGTTCATGCACGGCTCCAAGGTGAACACCCGCCAGATCCGAAGACTCGCTCTGCGCGAAGCGGCCGTCTCGGTCCTGCTTGGGCTCAGCTGCGCTGTGCTTGTCGGCATCGCGGCACTGGCCTGGGCCGGCGCGGTCCCGGCGGTCGGGGTGATCGCCGGAGCCATTCTCGTGGCGATGTGCATCGCGGCGGTGCTTGGTCTGCTCGTCCCGCTGACGCTCCACCTGGCGAAGCTCGATCCGCGGGTCGCCGCGGGACCGCTGGTCCTGATGCTTGTGGATGTCAGCGCGATGTTGGTCTACCTGGGCTTGGCGCACCTCGTGCTGCTCACGCCCTGACCGGGAGCGGGCCTCAGGCCGCCTTGGCGGTCTTGTGCGTTTTCACGAGCACGCAGCCGTGCTCCCAAAGCCCATCCGAATTCGGATCTTCGACGGGGCGAACCACCTTGGCCATCGCGTCGAGATGCTTCCCCGATCCGAGCGAAGCGCGAACTCGGAACTGCGCCCCCTGCTGCATCCGGGTGTGGCTGGCCAAGCGAATCCCGGACTTGGAAATATCCAGCAGACGACCATCGAGGGTGTGCTTGGCCTCCCGACCATTCTCCAGCGGGGTGATCGAGGCCCGGATGTTGCAGGAATAGCGCTCGGCGACGCGTTGTTCATGACCACTGAACTTGCTGACCACGCCGAGTTTCTTCTTCAGATCGATGACCGTCGAATAGGTCCCCTCGTCGTGAGGCATGGTTTCGTCGATGGAACGCACCTCCGCGGTTGGGTTGGGGAGTTCATCGGCGTGCTCCTTGGTTGCCTCCGCGATGACCGCTTTCCATGTATCGAAAATATCCGGGTCGAATTGTGTCCCGCGGCTCTCTTCCATCATCCGCAGCGCATCCTCCCACGCGATTGCCGCCCGGTATGGCCTGGCCGAGGTGAGCGCATCGTACACATCAACCACCGCTGCGTGCCGCGCCGGAACACGGATCTTCGAGGTATCGATCCGGCGGGGGTAGCCGTTCCCGATCAGATGCTCGTGGTGTTCACGGGTCACCTCGTTCGCTTTCGGTTCGGTGATGCCAAGTTCTCGCATGGC
>JBICHT010000158.1:0-12096 GCA_043101125.1 Phycisphaerales bacterium JB050
ATCTGCCGGTCGAGGATGGAACGGATGCGGTGCGCTTCCAGTTCGCTCAGCGCGGATTCCGGCTCTCGGCGCCCAAAGGAAGCGAACGCCCGGACGCGACCGAGCGCATCGAGTTGGGTGGCGACCACGCGGTAGGAGCCGATGTCCAGGCCGATCGGACTCCACGAAAGGGACAGGTGCTTATTCATGCCGAAGGCCCTCCCTGCGCGGCGCTGCTCAGGTCGAACAGTGGCAGGAACATGCTGATCGCCACGAAGCCCACAAGCAGGCCGAGGACGATGAGAATGATCGGCTCGATGATGCTGGTCAGGGATCGCATCACCACTTCGTTGTCTTCATCGAGAAAATCGGAAACACCGAGAAGAACTTCGCCGACGCGACCGGACTGCTCGCCGTTACGGACGGCCTCGCTGACCGAGATCGGTACGAGGTCTGAGTTACAGAAGATGGTGCTGATGGAATCGCCCTTGGTGACAGCGTTCTCCGCGCGCTCGATGAGGTTCGCGTAACAATGGCTCTTGGTACTCTTGCGCGTCAATTCGAGCGCGTCCAGCAGAGGCACCTGGCTCTGAACCAGGACTCCGAGCAAGCGTGTCGTCTGGGCAATATGGAAACTGCGAACCAGTTTTCCGAAGAGTGGGGCGTTGACCATGGTGCGGTCGAGCCAGATCTGACCCGCTGGAGACTTGAGCACGAAGATGATGCCGGCGATCACCGCGAGCACACCCACGATCAACACGGGCCAGTTGCCTCGAGCGAAATCACTGAGGCCCATGAGCATCTGGGTTGTCGCGGGGAGAGGTGTGTCCAGGCTTTCGAACATCTCGGCGAAGCGGGGGAGCACAAAGCCGATCATCAGCGAGAGCACACCAACAGATACGCAGATCAGCAGCGAGGGATACACCATCGCACCGAGGATCGCGCTCCTGAGCTTCTGGCGTTGGCGGGTGAGCCTCGAGAGTCGTTCGAGCATGACTTCGAGTTTGCCCCCCGTTTCTCCGGCGTGGATCAGGCTGATCGCGATGGTGTCGAACGAGCCGGGGTGATCGGCCATAGCCTCCGAGAGTGGTGAGCCCTCTTCAACTTGTTCCCGAACCTCTGTAACAACCTTTTTCCAGCGTTCATCCCGGATCTGGCGCTCGACGGCTTCCAGGGCATCGACCAACGGGGTGCCGGTTGAGACGAGGATCGAAAGCTGGCGCGTGAACATCGCGATGTTCGCGATCCGGTTCGAGCCGAGGGACAGCTTGAAGCCGCCGCTCTTCTGATCCTCGCCGCTCGACTGGATCATCGCCGCTTCGCGGATCGCGGTCACGAACAGGCCCTGATGGCGCAGCAGTTCCGTGGCCTCGGCGGCTGAGGTTGCTTCGATGGAGCCGTCGGTCTTGCTCCCGCTCGCTTTGAAGGCTTCGTAGGCGAACCTCATGCGGCTTTGGTCTCCGCATCGGGTGTGCTTTCGGTATCAGACACAGGCAAGGGCGTAGCGACCGGTGCTTCCAAGGGTGCTTCGGCTTCCATCTCGTCCACACTGGTCACACGGAGGATTTCCTCCAGGCTGGTCTTGCCGTCCAACGCGAGTTTCACACCCTCTTCGCGGAGAGTGAGCCCTCCGGATTCGCGGTGCATCGCGCGGATGGTGTGTGTGGGCTCTTTGTGATAGATCGCGCGACGCAGGTCCCCGTCGACTTCCATCACTTCGTAGATGCCCAATCGTCCGGAGAATCCGGTGTCGTGGCATTGCGAGCATCCATTGCCGCGTGACAGCACATAGCGAGATTTCGGGTCGAGGCCGGCGTCGGCAAGGGCTTCTTCGCTTGGGGTGTACTTGGCGATGCAACTCTGGCAGAGCGTCCGCGCCAAGCGCTGGGCGGCCACGCCGTTGAGCGCGCTCGAGATCAGGTACGCCTCGATCCCCATGTCCTGCAAGCGGGCAACGGCACTGGGTGCATCGTTGGTATGCAGGGTGGCGAGCACGAGGTGGCCGGTCAGCGATGCCTGAACCGCGACGCGCGCGGTGTCCTCGTCGCGAATCTCACCGACCATGATGACATCAGGGTCTTGTCGCAGAATGCTTCGCAGGGCGCGTGAGAAGGTCAGGCCGAGTTGCTCTTGCACCTGAATCTGGTTGATCAGGTCGAGCTGGTATTCCACCGGGTCCTCGACCGTCACGATGTTGACTTCCGGGCTGCGGAGCAAGTCCAGCGCGGAGTACAGCGTGGTTGTCTTGCCCGAACCAGTCGGACCGGTGACGAGCACCAGGCCGTAGGGCCGGGTCAGGACGCGCTTGAATTTCACCAAGGTTTCCTCGCGGAAGCCCAGGTCCTCCAGGCGAACACTCAGGTTTTCCTTGTCGAGAATGCGGACAACAAGTTTCTCGCCGAGCAGGGTTGGCATCGAGCTGACGCGCAGGTCGATCTCGCGTCCCTCGGCGACGATCTTCACACGCCCTTCCTGGGGGAGCCGCTTCTCGGCGATGTCCATCTTTCCGATGACCTTCACACGCGACACAATCGCGGCGTGCATGCCGTGGGGCGGACGCATCAGATCGCGCAGCGAGCCGTCGATGCGGTACCGGATCCGGGTTCCGCCCTTGCTCGGCTCGATATGGATATCGCTCGCTCCGTCGCGAACCGCGCTGAGCAGCGCGACATTGACGAGGTTCACGATCGGGCTGCCGGCCACCATGGTGTCGAGGTCGGTGGTCGGCCCATCATCGTGCGATTCACGCTCGATCACCTCGACATCCGACTCGGCGATCGAAGCGAGGAATTCATCGACATCGATGTTTTCGCCCGCGTATTTGCGCACGAACTCGAGAATGTTTCCCTCGAGGGCGAGCACCGGACGAATCTTCATCTGGGTGATCTGCTTCAGCCGGTCGATCGTGGGAAGGCTGTTCGGTTCGGCCATCGCGACGGTGAGGGTGTCCCGCACCCGGAACATCGGGATGACCTTGAGGCGTTCGCACTCTTCCTGCCCGATGAGCGTCAGCAGGGCAGGGTCGATCAGGCCGTGGCGCAGGTTGCACCCCGGAACCCCGTGTGACTTTGCGAGCGCCTGGACGAGCGAGGCGTTCGTGACGACACCGCGCTCCACCAACAGTTTTCCGAGCATTTCGCCGGAAGCCCGCTGTTCGGCCAGAGCCTTGTCGAGCTCGTCCTTGGTGAGCATGCCCTCGTCGAGCAGCACCTCTCCGATGCGCAGTCGTTTCGGTTGCCTCACAGGAAGCTCCTCACGGCGCTGCCGACATCTTCGAAATGCTCGAAGAGTCGGTCGAGGTTCGTCAGGACGAAGACCTCGCGTACCGTTTCCGTCGCCGAGCAGATCCGCAGGGGTTGTCCGGCTTTGCTCATCTCGTCGCTCAGGTCGTTGAGGGCTTCAAGACCCTTGCTGTCGACATAGGGCACGCCGCAGGCGTCGATGACCATGCGACCGAAGCTCGAGCGCATGGTGGACTGTGTCCGGGCGCGGAACAGGTCGGCATCGTCGCCGACGAGAGGCCCTTCGGGTTTGAGCACCGTCACGGCACCGTGTTGGTACTGCTGGATCTGCATCCTTGCGCCCCTTACGCGGCTGCCCGCATCGCCGCGGGGAGCGTGAGTGTGAAGGTGCTGCCCTTGCCGACTTGGGAATCAAGGGTGATATCGCCACCGTGCAGACGAACGATCTCACGGGCAAGCGCGAGCCCGAGGCCACTGCCGGTGATGGAATCCACACGCTTATCAGAGGCCCGGTAGAACTTCTCGAACACCCGTTCGTGCTCCGATGGATCGATGCCGATGCCAGAATCGATGAACTCGATCCGGAGCATGTCTCCGTCTTCCTCGGCCTTGACCGTGACAGTACCCTTCTTGGGTGTGTACTTGATGGCATTGCCGAGCAGGTTGTGCATCGCGATCGCGACTTTGTCGCGATCACCGGTGAATACCGGAAGTTTCGGCGGCAGATCGAAGACCAATTTGATCTGCTTGTCTTCTGCCGCAGCCTCGTAGTCGTTCTTGAGATCCTCGAGCATCTTCTCGGTGCGGATGTCGGTATGGTTCAGGCGGATCGACCCGGCCTCGATCTCCGAAACGCTCAGCATGTCGCCGACGATCCGTTCGAGGCGCTGCGATTCCTGGTTGATGATGTTCAGGGCCTTGTCCCGCAGCGACGGGTCCTCGTCGCCGGATTCGATGGCTTCCTCGATGTACAAGCGGATGTTGGTCAGCGGCGTGCGCAGTTCGTGCGTGGCCTGCGCGACGAACGAATGCATCGCATCGTCTGCCACTCTCTTCTGGGTCACATCCTCGATGGTGACCAGGGCGCACCCAACAGGCACACCCGAGAGCGTGCCCACGCGAACCCGCAAGTAGGCTTTCGATTCATCACGGATGCGTTCGACCTCGTAGGTCGAACGACCGAGGCCGTCGCCCAAAGCTGTTGTGGTCACCGCCTCGATCAGGGCCTCATCATCCAGCGCTTCACGCAGTTGCTTCCCCGGAAGGTCTTCGCGCATCATGCCGAGCAGCACCGCCGCGGCTCCGTTGGCGTATCGGATCGCACCGTCTTCGCCAACCAGCAGCATCCCGGTCCAGAGGGTGTCACACGCCGCGGCAAGTTCAGAGAGGTTGCCGATGGCTTCGCCCTCGGAGAGCGCACCGGAATGTTCATCGCCCGCGACAGCCAGATCGTCAGTGCGGTCCTCAAGCAAGGCATTCCAGATGTTTGCTTCGGGGCCCCAGGCGTCGCTCACACGCAAGGCCTCCGGGGACCGCTCGCCTTCGGAATAGGAGCGCAGCGCTGAGCCGACGGCTCCGAGTGCCTTGAGACGCTGACGGAAATCGCGGTACACAATCCAAAGAACGCCAACCCCGACGACGACGATGCCCATGACGCCGAGGTAGGGTGCGATGGGCGGTGATTCGGCGTTCTGTGATCCTTCGAGGCGCAGCAGTGCTTCGCCGCGATCACCCACACGCAGCACAACCGCGTCGGGGACTCCGAAACGGTCGATCGCGATTGAGGCCACCTGGGAACTGTCGAGCGTGCCGAACTGCTCGGGCAGAGTGTTCACCGTGATTCGGTCCGGCGTGGTGTCGGCGATGATTTCGCCGCCAGCGAGTTCGACACTCACGCGACTGAGTTCGTGCGATTGCTGCAGATCGGACATGGTCTTCCGGAGCTGCGCCAGATCGCCGGATTTCAGGTGTTGGGTTGCCGTCCCGGCCAGCAGAGTGCCCAGCAATCGCGTTTGCTGGCTCTTGGCCACTTGACGGGATTCGCTTGCTTGCATGTACGCTGTGCCGACCGCCAGGGCGCCGCACAGCACCACGATGCCGCTGAGCGCAAGGCCAGCGACCGCGAAGGTGGATTCGCCGCGCGGCAACACCCTCTTGAACCGATGCAGGACTCTCTGGGCTTCTGGTCTCATAACTTCCGCTCGATGATGGTCTTGTCTCGGACTTGGGAACCATCGACCGATCAAACGACCGAGTACAGATAAACCCCGCAGTCATCCCCGCCTTCATCATTTGAGACAGTCCGAAATCAGCCGATAACCTCAACCGCAGCAACTCCACGCCAAAACATGTGCTCAACCGCCATAGCGCCTGTAGTCTTGTGGAGTCGGCGAGGTTGAATGAGCCGCCGCAGAGCTGAGATCCGAGGAGAGACCCGATGTACAGACCGATCCGTTCCGGCTTCGTTGCCCTCGTCTGCGGCCTGATGCTGCTGACCGTCCCAGTCGTTTCCACTGCTGCAGACGATGATCAGGCCACGATCAAGCCGATCACCGAGGACCTGACCCTGGAACGGATCTTCCCGAAGGAATCCCCCTTCGGACCCGGCACGGGTGCCATGGATTTCTCCCACGACGGCCGCTACGCCGCTTTCCTCTACCGGCCCCGCATCGAACGACGCCACGGCAGCGACCTCTGGCTCTACGACTCCGAAACCGGCGAGATCGAGCGCATCACCTCCGTCAGTGTGCTTGCGCCGTTCCAATCGAGCACCCGCAAGGTTGCCGAGGATCGCACCGAGCGAGCAAAGAAGGCCGGGAAGGCAAAGAAGCCGTCCGATAACACCGACGCGTCCGCGCCGGACGATGCCCTCACTGGCGACTGGTCGGGGCGCGTGCAGGGTGATGCCCTGCCATCCGGCGTCGAAGCGACCCTCAGCATCACAAAGACCGATAACACCTACACGGTCAACCTGGCCAGCGACCTCTTCGCGCTCACATCAAAGTCCTTCGAGTTCGATCCCGAAACCGGCTCGCTCACGATGACGCTCGAATCCGACGACCAGACCGGTCGCGCGGTCTCCGGCTCCTTTGAAGGCACGCTCTCCGAAGACGGCATTGCCGGAGATCTCGTGCTGGAGCCGCTCGGCTGGGAACTGACGCTCACCGCCACCCGCAACGAAGCCCCGGATTCCGACGACGCCAACGACGACGAGGAAGAGAACCTCGCCGACCTCGTCTTGGAGGACGACCACAAGCACAAGGGGCCGCGCTACAGCGGTATCAGCAGTTACGAGTGGTCCCCGACGAAGAACGAAATGATCTTCATGTCCCAGGGCGACCTCTACCGCCTCGACATCGAGTCCCGCGACATCGAGCGGCTCACCATGACCCGCGACTCTCTCCGCGATGTCCAGTACCTCCCCGACGGCTCCGGTTACACCTACCTCAACAACGGCGCGCTCATTCGTGTCTCCTTCGGTTCCCACACCTTGGTCCAGCTCGACCCGGACCTGCCCAACGGCCAGACCATGTCCGGCTACCGCATCAGCCCCGATGGCAAGCGCCTCGTCTTCCTCGCCAACTCCGGGCAGGGGTACTACGCCGGAGCGCGCACCGTCAACATCATCAGTTACCGCAACCGTTTCGCCGAGGTCCGTCAGGTCACCCGCCATGTGTCCGACGATCAACGCCCCGACCTCCAGACCTTCGTCTACCTCTACGAGATCGACCCCGATCTCTCTGAGAAGACCGAACCGAAGATGGTGTACTCGCGCAAGCAGTCCGGGCCGCGCGACATCATGATCGTCCCCGATTGGGCGCCGGACTCCAGTCGCGTCGCGTTCAGTGTCTTTGATCAGGAAACCAGCCAGATCAAGATCATGGAAGCCCGCTTCGTAGAGAAAGAAGCCGAGGAAGCCAAACAGAACGAGCCCGCCGGCGACGACTCCGAGTCCGAAGAGGCGGAAGATTCAGACGGCGAGCCCGCGAAAGCCGCGCAGCCCGAGTACGAGATCGAAGAGGCCCGCGTGGTCTACGAGTTCTTCCACAACGGCGGTCCGAACACGCCGCGCATGGTCGTCCCGACCTACCTCCCCGACAGCCGTCGCATGGTCTTCCTCACCGAGCTCTCCGGCTTCCGTCACCTGCACACGCTCGATCCGGTCTACGAACAACTCGAGCAACTCACCTCCGGGCGCTTCGAGGTCTACCCCGTCGGCGTCACGCGCGACCACTCGACCATGCTCGCGCTCGCCACCAAGGGCGATCCCACGCAGCAGCAGGTCTTCCGCGTCGATCTCAACAGCGGCGCCATGACCCGCGTCTCCCCCGAAGACGGCTACTACTCCAGCCCCGCCATGAGCCCCGACGGCGAGCACTACCTCGCCACCTTCGTCGACTTCGACACACTCCGCGAACTCGTCGCCTTCAACGCGGGCGACGAATCGCACAACCCCCTCACCGATTCCCACACCGATGAGGCCCGCGCCATCACCGAGCCGAACCCCGAATACTTCAGCTTCGAGAACCGCAGCGGCCAGACCATCCACGGCCACATGTTCCTCCCGCCCGGCTACGACAAGTCGCAGCAGCGCCCGCTGCTCATCTATGTCTACGGCGGCCCGCTTGGCACCCGCAAGATGACCTCGCGCGGCGACTTCTCCGCCTCCGGCTACTACTTCGCCTACTACATGGCGATGAAGCACGGCTACATCACCGCCACCGTCGATCCCCGCGGCGCATCCGGCTTCGGGGCGGTCTTTGAGAAAGCGAACTTCGAGAAGGTTGGTGTGCCTCAGACCGAGGACCTCGTCGATACCGCCGAGTGGTTTACCGAGAACTACAATGTGGATCCGAAGCGCCGTGCCCTCCACGGCTGGTCCTTCGGCGGCTTCCAGACCCAGATGGTCATGTACACCGAGCCCGATGTCTTCGCCGCGGGCATGGCCGGTGCCGGCCCGACCGAGTGGGAGAACTACAACTCCTGGTACTCCACCGGCACCATCGGCGAGAGCCGCATCGGTCGCCCCGACCTCAAGGCGTACTCCCTGCTGCCCCTCGCCAAGAATCTCACCGGGCAACTCCTGCTGGTCCACGGCGTGGAAGACGCCAATGTCCTCTACCAGGACACCATCCGCGTCTACCGCGAACTGCTCCAGGCCGGCAAGGAAGCCCAAGTCGAACTCTTCATCGATCCCACCGGAGGCCACGGCCTCGGCGGCGATGTGAAAACCATCAACCGCTACCGCAAATACGAAAGCTTCCTCCTCCGCACCATCGGCAACTTCGAGAACCCGGATGCGTCCGCGGAGGCAGATGAAGACACTGATCCTGAAGAAGAAGCAGCCTCGGAAGATGTCGAGTCAGAGAACATCGAGGAACTGATCCCGTAATAACCACACCGTGAGACAGCCAGGTTCCGTGGCAGCACCGGTCTCTGACCGGTGCTTTCTTTATCTCGTCCCCTACACTGCGATCATGCCCGCCGCGCACACCACTCGACAGAACCTCACCGATGCCCTCGTCTGGATCTTGGAGACGATCGTGTGCGCGCTGATCTTCTCGGCCTTCGCGTGGTTCTTCCTCGGCGGAATCATCGAGGACAGCGGCTGGCGAGCCGTGCTTCTCGGCGTTTCGGTCTGGCTCCTCGGAGCCCTCTGCGCCGCCATCGATGTCCGGCATCGCCGACGCAAACGCCGCGCCCGGCTCCTTACAACCCCCGCACCGTCTCCGGATCGATCGCCAGCAGCATCAGATCGCCCCGATGACGCAGCTCGCCCGTGATCTCCACCGGCTCGCCGATCCGATCCAGCGCATCCGGCGCGAGCCCGCTCCCGTCCTCGTTCACCAATAGGTAATAGGACGCCGTGCCAGCCGCATCACGCGTCACCAGCATGGGTGGGATCCCGCCCCGGATGCACAGGATCGCGCACGCCCGGTGCCCCTGACCTTCGCCGGGTTTCATCGCGCCGAGGAAGCACTTGCTGTCCATGATCTCGCCGCGAAGCGTGACCGAGCGGACCGGCGTGGTTGCGAAGCCCCCACCGACCACCTCGCCCTCGATCGCCGAGATCGCCCGATCCTCGGGAACCAGCTCGAAGATCCGCCGACCGTCCCGTTCGAGTTCGAAGCCCGTCACGCTGACGCGGCGCCCGTCGAAGGCGCGAGCCCGATCCGTGCCGGTCTTCCCCATCTCCACCAGCAGCACCACCTCGGTCGTGCCCGCACCATCTATTTCCAGCAGCGGGTACGGATCGGCGTGCAACACGCCTTCCCAGGTCTGCTCGTTGCTCGTGTCCCATATCCCGGTTCCCGGGTCTTGCATCCGCCACGCCACCAGGCCCGCCGCCATCGCGCCGATCCAGAGCAGCACCGGCACCGCGATCCGCAGCAGCCGCTTCTCCCGGCGCGGCGTCGGCAGGTACCCGACATAGATCGGGGCATCGCCTTGCTCCCGCTCAGCCATCGCTCGCCCCCTCTGCTCCGCGCCTGTCCATTCGCGCGGGCTCGACCGGCGTACCCGGCGGATTGGCCTGCGGGTTCACATACACCCGCTCCCCGGCGATCCGAACCTCATAGGTCGGGATCTTCTCCGTGTACGGCGGGGGAGACTGGCCATCGCCCGGGCGGTACTGGTACCCGTGCCACGGGCAGGTGATGCACCCGTCCACGATCACACCCTCCCCCAGTGGCCCGCCCTGATGCGCGCACACATTCGATACCGCCGAGTACGCATCCCCGTCCCGGAACACCGCGATCCGCTCGCCGCTCGCCGGGCACACCACCGTGGCCCGCCCGTCTTCGATCGAGTCGGCGGGGCCGGCGTCTAGCCATCCTTCGAGTTCGGCTCCTTGCTGCGCCTCCGGGTTAGGGCTGCGAGACGCCTCGCGCAGACCCGCCAGCAGATGCAGCGCCCCCAGACCAATCGCCCCAGACCCCAGCAGCACCGGGTACAGCACACTCGGCTCGCTCTGCATCACCCCGAACACCACATGCGCGATCAGCACATACGCTGCGTACACCAGCATGTGCAGCGACTTCCAGACCCGCGGCGTGAGGTTCTTCAACCAGTAATCGTGGCTCGTCGCCGCCATCGTGAACAGGATCACCAGCGCGCCGAACCCGAAGAATTCATACGGCAGCCCGCTCGGCCACGACCACGACCGATCGGGCGCGAGCACCGCCAGCAGCGGGTTGCGGTTCCCGAACCCGCCATAGAACAGGACCACCAGCGTCGCGTGCGCAAACGCAACGAGGAACAGCATCACCCCCAGATGGCGCCGGTTGTACAGCAGCGGCAGATACCGCCGATCCAATCGCGCCAATGGCCCGATCGCCAGCACGATGTGCAGCAGCAGCAGGGCGGTCACTCCGAACGCCCGCAGCAGCAGGATCGGCCCGCTCTGCGCGTGCTCGCCCGTGTGCGCAACAGACCCGATTCCCACAAAAGCGCCGATAAACAGCGCGATCCCACCGAGCGCGGTCGCATCGTAGATGCGCTTATGCCGATTCCACTGCACCCAGCGGTACTTGACGCTCACGGCTGCGCTCCATCCTCGGGCGCGGTCCGCATTGTCGGCACATCAAACGGCTCCTGGACCGCTGAGTCAGGGCGTCCGAACCAGCCCAGCACGATCATCAACACCGCGAGCGGCGGCACCACCGACCACATCACCAGATGCCGCTTCCGCTGCGCCGGGGTCATGAGCGATTCTCCGCGCGTCCGATCAACCGCGGCAGCAGCAGGGGCCACACCGCGATGCTCCCCGGCAGCAGCAACAAACGCACATGCAGTGCCGAATCCCGCAGCGACTCATCATCCCGTGCCGCTCCTCGAAGCAGATACGCTCCGCCGACCAGCACGCCAAGCAAGGCGTACACCCCAACCAGCACCACGATGACGGCAAGAGAGCTCATCCGTCCATCAATCTACCCGCGAGGGAGGTTCTTCCCTAGAACTTTGTGAAAACACCCTCACTCCTGATACTCAAACACCTCGTCCAACCGCCTCCCCAGCGCCGCGGCGATCTGGAAGGCCGCCTCCAGCGACGGCGAGTACTTCTCTCCCTCGATCGCGTTCACCGTCTGCCGGCTCACCCCGATCGCCTCCGCCAGGTCCTTCTGCGTCAGCCCGCATTCGCTCCGCAGTTCCCGGATCCGGTTCCGCACCTTGGGCTTGGTCTTGCCCACCTCACATCCCCCGCCGGTAGTACAGGATCTGGAACCCGTACTGCATCATCTGCGACGCGTACAGCGACAGCAGCAGCACATGCGCCGTCAGCACCTCCGGCACCGACCCGACCAGACAAGCCAGCGCGGCGAACACGCCCAGCCCGAGCACCCACGACGAATTGCTCTCCGAGCGCCACCCGATCAGCCGGTCCCGCTCGTCCGCGTCCTCCTGCCGGCCCGTCACCGCCGCGATGATGTGCCCCACAATCAGGATGACGATCAGCCAGACCACCGACACCGCAAACACCGCGGTGTACGGCTCCAGCCGATCCACCCCCCGCATGTACATCGCCGCGGCGATCCACACATAGGTCGCGAGCGCAACCGTCGTCGCCACGAACTGCACCCACACGCTCTTCTCTTCAAACGACACCGCCACACCGCCTCCAGTCCGCCGGCCAAATGAACCGGCATGTCAAGTATAGTTGACACCGGAGACATGTCAAGCGTTCTTGACATCAAATCAAAGTCACCACGAATAAGAGCCCGGAGCACGAGAGGATATTGCGCCATTAGCGCCTGCTAACTTGCGCGATCCTCCGCGCAGCGTCCATGATTCCTTCGGCTTGCAAACGAAAGGAAGAGCATGGAACGCAACGTTTTCTCGGTGATCCGGCGCACCCTGCGGTCGCTCGGCCAGCGGC